>DATLTA010000177.1:0-4617 GCA_035533775.1 Candidatus Dormiibacterota bacterium
GTCGCGGACTCGGGCGGCTCCTCCAGAATTTTCAGGAAAATGCTGGCGATGTGCCAGGGCATGGTTTCTGCGCCATCGAGAATGAAAACGCGGCGGCGGCCCTTGGGCTTGAAATAGGCGGCGCGCTGCACGGCTCGCAACTGGCCCACGCGCAGAACCGGGCGCGCCACCGGATCCTTGGCCCGCACCGGGTCCGGAACGATGGCCCACACGTCCGGATGCGTCTCGATCAGCAGCGGAATGCGTTCGACCGTCCCGGCGTCGGGCCGCTCGCCGCGCTGCGCAAGGCCCTGTTCGATCAGGGGATTGAGATCGGAGAGCAGTCCAATACGGCGGCAAGTGTCGCATTCCTCGCAAAAATCGTCGCGCAGCCGCTCGCAATTGGAGGCTTGCGCGAACATGCGCGCCAGGGTGAACTTGCCGACCCCCTGCGGACCGGAAAAAAGCATGGCGTGCGGAACGCGCTCGGTGGCCAGCATGCCTCGCAGCGCGGTGACCACGCGCGGATTGCCAAGAAAGTCAGAAAATCCCATGAAATCCGCTCCGGTTCACGATCGGGCCTGAGCTTTTGAGAGAATGCGAGTCTCCACGGCCTGCAGGACGCCCCGGTGAATCTGTTCGGGCGAATGCAAAGCTCCGGTTGCCGCGTCCATACAATCGATGCGCACCCAGTTCGGTTCGGTTGCCAGACGGTCATAAATTAAGGCGGTTTGTTCGAGATGGGTGATATCCGCTTCCAGAATGTCGTGCTGGCGCGAAGTGTAGGTGCGCGCGGACTTCAGCCCCACCAGCCGCTGCCCTTCGGCCGCCGGGAGGCGCAAATAAACCACCAGGTCTTCGGCCGGCAAGCCGTAAATGCCGTATTCCAGGCGCTTCAACCAGGCGATGAACTCATCGCGCTTTTCCGGTGGCACGCGTTCGCTCTGGTGGGCGAGGTTGGAAGCGATATAGCGGTCCGCCAGAACGATCTTTCCGGCCGACAGGGCCGATTCCATCTCGCCTTTCGCTTCGAAACGGTCCCCGGCATAAAGCAGGGCGGAGAAGTGCGGGTCCACTGTTTCCAGCGGACCGAAATCGCCGTTCAGGAAGCGGCCGGCCAGCTTTCCGAAGAAGGATTCGTAGCGCGGGAAGCTGATGCGGGCAATCTCCATGCCGCGCGCTTCCAATGCCTGCGCGAGCAGGTCGAGTTGCGTCCGTTTTCCCGACCCGTCAATTCCTTCGAGTGCAATGAATTTTCCGCGTGGCGTCATGATGGTTGCGCAAGTTTAACGGGAACGGACCAATGTCGCAAGGAACCTGGTCCTGCCGGGCAACTTAACAGTGCTAGAATTCGCGTGATGAATACTGCGCCTACATTGGCCGAAAATCTGGCGCGGGTCCGCGAGCGCATCGACGCCGCGGCGGCGCGCGCCGGGAGGCTCGGAGATGAAATCACCCTCGTGGCAATCTCGAAGACGCATCCCGCCGAGCGAATCCGAGAACTGCATGAGGCGGGCGTGCGCCATTTCGGCGAAAATCGTGTGCAGGAGTGGGAGTCCAAGCGCGCGCGACTGCCCGATCTGGATGCCGTCTGGCACATGATCGGGCACGTGCAGAGCAATAAGGCCGCGCGCGTGGTGCGCCTGTTTGACAGCGTCGATTCGGTGGACAGCCTGGCGCTCGCCGAGCGGCTCAATAAAGCAAAAGAGTCCCTCCCTGCAGAGGACATGGAGCGCGAGGAGAAGGGCAAAGGCGGAGAAGATCCACGGCAGCGGCTGCGCGTGCTGATCGAAGTGAAGCTCGATCCGGAGCCGGCGAAATCCGGCATTTCCGAAGAAAATGTGCCGCGCCTTGTGGAGGCTTTGCAGCCGCTGCCTCACTTGGAATTGCGCGGGTTGATGGGCGTGCCGCCGTATTGCGATGATCCCGAGCAGGTGCGCCCCTATTTCCAGCGCCTGCGCGAATTGCGCGATGCGGTTCGCGCGCAAATGGGCAGGGAATCGCTCCCGGTCCTGTCCATGGGGATGTCCCACGATTTTGAAGTGGCCATCGAAGAGGGCGCAACCGAGGTGCGCGTGGGTTCGGGCCTGTTCGGAGAAAGACGAAAGGCGTAATTCCGCGTGCAGATCACCGAGAAAGACGGCGCGGTAAGTTTCGCGGTTCGCGTGCAGCCGCGAGCCAGCCGCGATGAATTTGCCGGGGAATACCAGGACGGCCTGAAAGTTCGCCTGACCGCGCCGCCCGTGGATGACCGCGCAAATCAGGCGCTGCGCAAGTTTCTGGCGGCAAGTTTGAAAGTGCCTGTTACGGCTGTTAGAATCGCCGCCGGCGAACACAGCCGCACCAAGCGCGTCGAGATTTGCGGCGTCACAGCCGCAACCATTCGCGCGCTCGCCGATTAGCCGGGCGCGAAAGATTCCAAAGATTCCAGAAATTTCACGATGCCGAACATTGCCGCCATCCAGAGGGCGCTTCGCCTGCAGAAACTCGACGGGTGGCTTTTCTACGACATACTGCACCGCGACCCCATCGCCTACCGCGTGTTGGGCCTTGACCATGCCCTGGCCAAGCGCCGCTGGTTTTACATGATTCCCGCAAAGGGGACGCCGCGCAAACTGGTCCACCGGATCGAAGCCGGGGCGCTCGATGCGCTGCCCGGGAAAAAGATGGTTTACGCGGCGGCCGGAGAACTCGAAAAAAATTTGAGAAAGCTCGTTGGCAAGGCCAAAAAAGTGGCCATGCAGTATTCGCCGAAAAATCGGATTCCATATGTTTCGCTGGTGGACGCGGGCACGGTGGAGCTGATTCGCGCGCAGGGCTGCCGGGTGGCGAGTTCGGCGGACCTGGTGCAGGAGTTCGAAGCGGCCTGGACGCCCGGGCAGGTCAAGTCGCATCGCCAGGCAGGCCGCGCCATCGACCGGATCACGCAGGCGGCGTTTGCCGAAGCCGCGCGGCGCGTGCGGGCGCGGGAATCGTTCACCGAATACGACCTGCAGCAATGGATGATGAAGCAGTTCCGCGCAAACGGAGTGGTTACCGATTCTCCTCCCATCGTTGCCGTGGGGCCGCATTCGGGAGATCCGCACTACGAGCCTGGGAAACGCGGCTCGGCGAAAGTGCGTCGGGGCGATCTGCTGCTGCTGGACGTATGGGGAAAAACAAAAGCCCCGGGCAGCGTCTACTATGACGTCACCTGGGTCGGATATCTGGGCGCGCAAGTGCCGGGGAAATATGCGAAAATTTTCGCGATCGTGCGTGATGCGCGCGATGCCGCCGTCGCCTTCGTGCAGGAAAACGTGGAGGCCGGGCGCGCGATCGAGGGCTGGCAGGTGGACTGCGCCGCGCGCGCGGTGATCCGCAAGGCGGGATACGCGAAATATTTCGTGCATCGCACCGGCCACAATATTGGGCAGGAAGTGCACGGCACCGGCGCGAACATGGATAACCTGGAGACGCGTGACATCCGCCGCGTTATCCCGCACACTTGCTTCTCGGTGGAACCCGGCATCTATCTGCCCGGGTTCGGCATACGCAGCGAAGTGAACGTGTACGTGCAGCAGGGCCGGGCGGAAGTTACCGGTCCGCGGCAGACGGAAATTCTGAAATTGTTGGCATGAGGACGGTGGGCGTGGGAGAGAAGAAAACGAAGGACGCGGACCCCGGTTCGAACCCCGATTCGAAACCCGGTTCGGGCTCTGGAAGCCTGGTCACCGGCGTAGCGGCTGCCGTCGCGGCATGGATTGTGCCGGGCCTGGGGCACTTGCTGTTGCGACGCTGGAGCAAGGCGGCGGTGTATTTCCTGTGCGTGGGCGGGCTGGCGATCGTCGCGCTGCTCATGCGGGGCGAAATTTTCGCGGCGGGCGCCGATAATCTGTTCGACCGGCTCGGATATCTTGCTGACCTCAGCACGGGCGTATTTTATTTCATTTCGCACTGGATCCAGACCGCTGGGCCGGACGTCGCGCACGCCACCGGGGATTACGGCACGCGCATGTTCGCCGCCGCCGGGATGCTCAATCTGCTGACGGTGCTGGAAGCGTATGAAATCGGGCGCGGGAGGAGGACCTAGTTGGGCTTTCTCGCACACGGGATTACGCATTTTGAGGCCATGACGCTTTTCGCGCTGATCGTGTCCGTAACCTTCGCGTTTCTTTCGAAGAATGGAACCGCCGAGAGGTTGAAGTATGTTTTATGGGCTTTCCTGGCATTCATGCTCGTGGCCATCGGCATCGGCTGGCTGATGCTTCCGTTTTCGCACTAGCGGCTTTCGGCACACCACTCAAGTCCAGTGTTTGACAGTTTTTTCCAAGCGATGCTAGAGTGAATTCATCAAGGCCGAGGTAGCTCAGTTGGTAGAGCAGTCGATTCGTAATCGACAGGTCGGCGGTTCAAGTCCGCCCCTCGGCTCCATATTTTTCCCAACCCGTTGAACATCAGCTAGTTAACTTTCTGGCTTTCGGTCGTCGCGGCTACTTTGACGAGTGGGCCGGGCTTTGAATTTCCGGCTGTTTTTTCTTCCCCATCAAAATAAAAATCAAAAAAACAAACCCAAACCCCACACAGGCTGAAGCCTGTGCTACTGGAGGAGAGTGGGGTGTTTAGTAGCACAGGCTTCAGCCTGTGTGGTTTTTGCTTTTG
>DATLTA010000178.1:0-24897 GCA_035533775.1 Candidatus Dormiibacterota bacterium
TTCATCCCGAACCTCCTGTGGTGGCTTGTGAGAATAACCCACCTGTCCGGGATGTCTATTAGCAGCTACAGTGGAACTTAGATACGCTTTTGAATCAGTAGCCCTAAAGTGCGACCGCCCTAACTGTCTGACGGTTAGGGCGGAACATTTACGCTTGACGAGCGGGAATCTATGAGGAGTCTAGCATAAGGCATATGATCTTCAATGCATATTTTTGTCACTGTTGATGTGATTGAAAAGGATGAGGTTGAGATGCTCACAGTCCACATTCATGTTGACGAATCCGGTGATCTAAACTTTTCTCCCGCAGGCAGTCGCTATTATATATTTACGGCGGCATGGACATACGACCCGGCTCCCCTTGCCAATGATTTAAACTGCCTTCGCTTTAAGTTCATCAAA
Source organism: Candidatus Dormiibacterota bacterium (assembly GCA_035533775.1). Classification (GTDB taxonomy): domain Bacteria; phylum Acidobacteriota; class Terriglobia; order Acidiferrales; family UBA7541; genus Palsa-360. The sequence continues at coordinate 403 of DATLTA010000178.1, forward strand.
GATGGCCATGGAGAAGGCCTCAGTTCATTCCATGCCCGACAAGATGCCGAACCAAAACGCAATGAGGTAATCAAAGTTTTGTTGGAACACAGCTCCTGGCAATTTGCATCAATTGTCGTCGAAAAAAGGTGCGTGAATCTCAGCATACGCGAACCCGACAAATTCTATCCAAAATTCTTGACCATGGTTTTACGTTTCATTTTCAGGGGTCGCCTCATCAGAAGAACAGCAAAGGTCCTCGTGTATACAGACACTTTGCCGTTCACAGGCAAGCAAGCAAGAGCTGTAGGATCCACAATCAAGGCAGCCTGCCGGAGCGATCTCCCCAGCGGCATTCCTTTTCACGTCCTTCACCATAGGAGGGAGACCAACGCATGGCTTCAGGTCGCAGATTATTGTTCTTGGAGCGTCTTTAGAAAGTGGGAACATGGGATCGTAGGAGAATACGACCGCATTAAAGCCAGAATTGCGGCCCGAGAGATCGCCCCAATGTCACACGGGGACGGTAGGATTTACTATTGATCCTCAAATGACACCCTTCCCCGTTCCGAGTGAGTTGACGCCGAAGGTGGATTCCCCTATACTTTTGCTTCGTTGTGTCCCGCTTGCAGTTCTTTCCCGTTTCCTTTTTTCCGGACCGAGAAGCGGCAAAGAGTAGAACTACGGACGTGTGAGCGGTTTTCTGGGCGTATTTCGATATCCTAAAAAAACAGCGTAACCTGCGAATGCGAAGACCCAACCATGAGTGAAGCAACCTGCCGGCGCGAGCTTGATCTGGAAATACCAGCGGAAACCGTGCAAAAAGCGGTGGAACGCGTGGCAAAGGAATTTGCCCGCGTGGCGCGCGTGCCCGGATTTCGTCCCGGGAAGGCGCCGGTAACGCTGATTCGCCGGCGGTTCGCCAACGACATCAAGAGCGAAGTGCTGCAGTCGCTGCTGCCGGAGCAGATTGAACGCGCGGTCACCGAAAACAAGATGGTGCCGGTCACGCAGCCGCAAGTCGATAAAGTGGATTTCAGCGAGAGCGGGCCGGTGAAATTCCGCGCGACCTTTGAAGTGCTGCCTGATTTCGAACTGGGACAATATAAGGACCTCGAAGTGGAGGTCGAAGACATGAAGATCGAGGACGCCGACGTGGATAAGGCCCTCGAGGAGTTGCGCGACCGCGCCGCCACGTTCGTTCCCGTGGAAGGACGCGTGATCGGTGATGGCGATTACGCACAGCTCAAGCTGAAGGGCGTGCCCGCCGGGGGCGGCGAAACGCTTGACGCCGAAAGCGTGCTGTGCCACGTGGGCGGCGAGGAAACGATGGACGCCTTCAACGAAAATCTGCGCGGCGCCAGTGCCGGGGATCACAAGCACTTCGATGTGACCTATCCCTCCGACTATCCGGACCCGAAACTTCAGGGAAAGACGTACACCTACGCGGTCGAAATTCTGGGCATCAAGGAAAAGAAGCGGCCCGAGCTTACCGATGAATTCGCGAAAGACCTCGGCGAGGGACAAACCCTGGACGAATTGCGCGCGAAGGTTCGCGAAAATCTGGAAGCCGAGCGAGCCCATCGCCTGAACGAGCAGACGCGGGAGAAACTGCTGGCGCAAATCGTGAAGGCGCATGAGTTCCCCGTGCCCGAGGCGCTGGTGGAGAACCAGATGGATTCGCGCCTGGAACGCACGGTGCGCTCGCTTGCCGCGCAGGGAGTGGATCCCCGGGCGGTGAATGTGGACTGGGTGGCGCTGCGCAGCCGCCAAAAGGATCGTTCGGTGGAGGACGTGAAGGCCGAATTGCTGCTGGACCGGATCGCCACGGCCGAAAACATCGACGTGAGCGATGAGGATATGGAAAAAGAAATAGAATCGTTCGCGCAACGCAGTGGCGAATCGGCTACAGCCGTTCGCGCGAACTTGACAAGGCAGGGTGCGCTCGATAGGATGAAATCTAAGCTCCGGAGCGAGAAAACTCTGGACTGGCTCTGCCAAAATTCCCGGACCCGGACAAAAACCGAGGAGAAATAAAACAGATCCGGCCGGGTTCCTCCGCGCACCCTAAAAAAAACAATGAACCATACAGACGATCCGACGCCGCGCGCGACAACACTTGTCCCCATGGTGGTTGAACAGACCAACCGGGGAGAGCGGGCATACGATATTTATTCCCGCCTGCTCAAGGACAACATTATTTTCATCGGGACGCCGATTGACGACCACGTCGCCAATCTGGTCACCGCCCAGCTCCTGTTCCTGGAAGCGGAAGACCCCGAGAAGGATATTTCGCTCTATATCAATTCGCCGGGCGGTTCAATCACGGCGGGCATGGCTATTTATGACACCATGCAGTTCGTGCGGCCCAGCGTGGTCACGATTTGCGTCGGGCAGGCCGCGTCGATTGCCGCGCTGCTGCTGACCGCCGGGGCGCCGAAGAAGCGCTTTTCTCTGCCTAACTCGCGCATTCTGATTCACCAGCCGTGGATGTCGGGGCTGTCCGGGCAGGCCACCGATATCGATATCCACGCGAAAGAAATTTTGCGCATGCGCACGGTCATCAACGGCCTGCTGGCGCAACACAGCGGCCATGACCTCGAAAGTCTGGAAAAAGACGTCGAGCGCGACTTCATCATGTCCGCGGCGCAGGCCAAGGAATACGGGCTGATCGACGAGATTATTACCAAGCACAAGTGACGCGTTCCAAAAAGTTAGTAACGATATGACGCGTTGCGGTGTACGGAAGCTGTAAAGGGGCCTAGAATAACCCGCGCGGCAGGAAAGCAGCCCGCTGTCCGCCGGAGGGCATCACACCTTTGAGAAAACTCAGCACTGACGAACCACTGCGATGTTCCTTCTGCCATAAAACGCAGGAGCAGGTCGAGAAATTGATCAGCTCGCCCTCGGACTATCCGCGCGCCTACATCTGCAACGAATGCGTGAACGTCTGCGACCAGATCCTCGAGGAAGAAAAGCGCGAACAGACCAGTCCGGTGAACAAGCGCCTTCCGCGCCCCCCGGAGATCAAGGCGTTCCTGGACGGCTATGTGATCGGCCAGGACAACACAAAAAAGAAGCTGGCCGTCGCGGTGTACAACCATTACAAGCGCATTTTCCTGAATCGGCAGCCGGGCGACGTGGAATTGACCAAGTCCAACATTCTGCTCATCGGCCCGACCGGAACCGGCAAGACGCTGCTGGCGCAGACGCTGTCGCGCATGCTGGACGTTCCCTTTGCCATCGTGGACGCCACGACGCTGACCGAAGCGGGCTATGTGGGCGAGGACGTCGAGAACATCATCCTGAAGCTGCTGCAGGCGGCTGACGGAGACGTCACCAAGGCGCAGCAAGGCATCATCTATATCGACGAGATCGACAAGATTTCGAAGAAGGACGAGAACCCGTCGATCACGCGGGATGTTTCCGGCGAAGGCGTGCAGCAGGCCCTGCTGAAAATCCTGGAAGGCACGATCGCCAATGTTCCCCCGCAGGGCGGCCGCAAGCACCCGCACCAGGAATTCACACCCGTCGATACGACCAACATTCTGTTCATCTGCGGCGGGGCGTTCGTGGGCATGGAGAAGACGATTGAGCGGCGCATCGGGCAGAAATCGCTTGGGTTTCATACCGACGCGGCGCCTTCCACGGCCCAGCGCCGCAACATCGAACTGCTCGGCCAGGTGCAGCCCACGGACTTGATCCGCTACGGCCTGATCCCGGAATTCGTGGGACGCCTGCCGGTGATCGGCGTCCTGGGCGATCTGGACAAGAGCGCGCTGATGCAGATTCTGACGGAACCAAAGAACGCGCTCATCCGTCAATACCAGAGACTGTTCGAATTTGAGAACGTGCGGTTGCAGTTCGCCGACGACGCGCTGGAAACCGTCGCCGAACTGGCCTTGCAGCGCAAAGTGGGCGCCCGAGGCCTCCGTATGATCCTCGAAGATCTGATGCTCGAGTTGATGTACCACCTGCCCGCGCAGCGCAAACTCCGCGAATTCGTCGTGACGGCTGAAATGGTTCGCAGCCGTGAAATTAATTGGTCGCTGCTCGAAAAGGCCGGGTAGATTCGCGCGCGGGTCCGCCATGGCGGATAATCCGCCAAACAAAAACGGTAAGGATGGCCAAAACTGCCATAGAGAGTCACGGAACCCATGTTCAACCGAGAAAAAGCTGAATTGAAGCGCGTGCCGATGATGCCGGTGCGCGACCTCGTCATCTTCCCCCAGATGATGAATCCATTCATCGTGGGCCGGGAAAGTTCCTTGCGCGCGCTGGAAGAGGCGCTGGCCACCGACAAGAAGATTTTCCTGGCCACGCAGCACGACGCTTCGGTGGACGACCCCAAACCGGAAGAAATCTATGCCGTCGGAACGCTGGCCAACATTGTGCAAAGCGTCCGCTTGCCTGATGGAAACCTGCGCGTGCTGGTCGAAGGCGTCGAACGGGCCAAGGTCGTGCAGGTCACCACGGACGAAGGCTTCTTCCGCGCGGCACTGAAAGTGGTTCCCAACAAGGCCGAGCCTTCCCCGCAGATCGAGCAGGCCGTGACGAAGGTGACGGGCCTGTTCGAACAATACGTCAAGCTCTCCCAAAGCCTGAATTACGACACCATGATCGCCGCGACGCGCGTCGATGACGCCGCGAAGCTTTCCGACACCATCGCCTCCAACCTGCAGATTCCGGTCGAGGAAAAACAGGAACTGCTGGAAAATTTCGATCCGCTGGATCGGCTGATGCGCGTGGGAGAAATTCTCGAGAGCGAAATCGAGAAGCTCAACGTCGACCGCAACATCAATACGCGCGTGAAGCGCCAGATGGAGCGCGCCCAGAAAGAGTACTACCTCAACGAAAAATTGAAGGCCATCCACAAGGAACTCGGCCGCGGCGAGAAAAACGAGCTGGAAGAGTTGAAAAAGAAGATCGACGCCGCCGGCATGCCCAAGGAAACGCGCGAAAAAGCGGTTCAGGAACTGAAGCGGCTGGAAATGATGCCGCCTATGTCCGCGGAGTCCACCGTAAGCCGGAATTACCTGGAGTGGATTCTGGCCGTGCCCTGGAAGAAGAAATCGAAGGAGATCCGGGACATCGCGCTCGCCGAACGCATCCTCGAGGAAGAGCATTACGGCCTGGAAAAAGTCAAAGAGCGCATCCTGGAATTTTTGGCGGTGCGGCAACTGGTGAAGAATCCCCGTGGCTCGATTCTCTGCTTCGTCGGACCTCCCGGCGTGGGCAAAACCTCGCTGGCCATGTCCATCGGGCGCGCCACGGGACGCAAGTTCGTGCGCGTCTCGCTGGGCGGCGTGCGGGATGAGGCCGAAATCCGCGGGCACCGGCGCACCTACATCGGCGCGCTGCCCGGCCAAATCATCCAGATGATGAAGAAGGCCGGAACCGTCAATCCGATTTTCGTGCTCGACGAAGTGGACAAGATGTCCACCGACTTCCGCGGCGATCCCTCGGCGGCACTGATGGAGGTGCTCGACCCCGAGCTGAATCACGCCTTCACCGACCACTATCTCGACGTGGAATACGATCTTTCGAAAGTGATGTTCGTCTGCACGGCCAACGTGATGCACACGATTCCCCAGCCCCTGCAGGACCGCATGGAGATTCTGCGGATCCCGGGCTACACGGAAGTCGAGAAGACGCAGATCGCCAAACGATTCCTGGTGAAAAAGGCCCTGGAATCCACGGGCTTGACCGCAAACAACATCACCTTCAGCGACGAGTCCCTCACGCACATCATCCGGCACTACACGCACGAAGCCGGCGTGCGCAGCCTGGAGCGCGAAATTTCCAACATCTGCCGCAAGGTTGCCCGCCGCGTGGTGAAGGATGGCAAGCAGTACTCAATCGCCATCACGCCCGACAACGTCGGCGAATTCCTGGGCGTCATCAAGTACCGCGAAGTCTGGAACGAAAAGAAGAATGAAATCGGCTTGGCCACCGGCCTGGCCTGGACCGAAGTCGGCGGCTCGGTGCTTTCCACCGAGGCCACCATCATGCAGGGCAAGGGCCGGCTGACGCTGACCGGCAAACTCGGCGACGTCATGCAGGAATCCGCCCAGGCGGCCATGAGTTACGTGAGGTCCCGCACCGCGAATTTCGGGTTGCCGCGCGATTTCTACCGGCATATCGACATTCACGTGCACGTTCCCGAGGGCGCCATCCCCAAGGACGGCCCATCGGCGGGAATCACCATCGCCACCACCATCGTCAGCGCGCTCACGCGCACGCCGATCCGTTGCGACGTGGCCATGACGGGCGAAATTACGCTGCGCGGCAAGGTGCTGCCCATCGGCGGCATGAAGGAAAAATTGCTGGCGGCCCATCGCATGGGCATGCGCACCGTGATTCTCCCGAAAGACAATGAAAAGGATTTAGCGGAAATACCAGCCGAAATTCAGGCCGGCCTGACCATGCGGTTTGTCGAAAACATGGACGAGGTCCTGCAAATCGCGCTGGAGCGCCCCCTGGAGCCGCTGACGCACGACGCAGCGCAGGAAGTGGCGGCAAAGTTCGAAACAGAAGCCGAGAGCGATCAAGAATTAACCAACTGAGGGGAACCTCAGCGCATCCGCCCCGAAAAACGGCATCAGACCAGCAAAAAGGGGTTTTCGGGAGGCGGAACGCACGGCCTTGCTTCTTATTTACAGAGACTTTGAATTCCAGTTTGGCTAGCCCGGTCGGAAAACAGACTTTCACCTGCCCGGAGTCCGCCGATTAGGACAATCCCGGCCTGAACTCCAGGCTTATCTTTAGAATCACTTAAGGAAATGAAAACGATGAGCATTAGTCTTGCAGAACTGAAAGAGAAAAACATCACCGACCTGGCGAAAATCGCCAAGGATTTGGCCATCCCGGGCGCCAGCGGCATGCGCAAGCAGGAACTGATCTTCCAGATCCTGCGCGCCCAGACGGAGAAAAATGGCCTGATCTTCTCGGAAGGCGTTTTGGAATGCCTCCCCGACGGGTTCGGATTCCTTCGCGCGCCGGAATACAACTATCTTCCCGGCCCCGACGACATTTACGTTTCGCCGTCGCAAATCCGGAAGTTCGATCTGCGCACCGGCGACACGGTCTCCGGGCAAGTTCGCCCGCCCAAGGACGGCGAGCGCTATTTCGCCCTGATCAAGGTCGAAGCCGTCAATTTCGAAGACCCCGAGGTCGCGCGCAACAAGATTTTCTTCGACAACCTGACGCCGCTGTATCCGCAGGGACGCCTCAAAATGGAAACCACCCGTGAAAATCTCACGGGCCGCGTCCTGGACCTGCTCTGCCCAGTCGGCAAAGGGCAGCGCGGGCTGATCGTGGCGCCGCCGCGCACCGGAAAAACCATGATGCTGCAGGCCTTCGCCAACTCGATCACCACGAATCATCCGGAAGTCGCGCTGATCGTCCTGCTGATTGACGAACGGCCGGAAGAAGTCACCGACATGCAGCGCACGGTGAAGGGCGAAGTCATCAGCTCCACCTTCGACGAGCCGCCGCAACGCCACATTCAGGTGGCCGAAATGGTGCTCGAAAAAGCCAAGCGCCTGGTGGAACACAAGCGCGACGTCGTGATCCTGCTCGACTCGGTCACGCGCCTGGCGCGCGCGTACAACGCCGTTACCCCGCCCTCGGGCAAAGTCCTCTCCGGCGGTATCGACGCCAACGCTTTGCAGCGCCCCCGGCGCTTTTTCGCCGCCGCGCGCAACGTCGAAGAAGGCGGCTCACTCACCATTATCGCCACGGCCCTGATCGACACCGGCAGCCGCATGGACGACGTGATTTTCGAAGAGTTCAAGGGCACCGGTAACATGGAAATCAACCTCGACCGGCGCCTGGTGGATAAGCGCATTTTCCCGGCGATCGACATCAACCGTTCCGGCACTCGAAAAGAAGAATTGCTTATGCCCCCTGACGAACTCAACCGCGTCTGGGTGCTTCGCAAGGTGCTGAACCCGCTGTCTCCGGTCGAAGCCATGGAACTGCTCTGCGGACGGCTTTCGAAGTCGAAGTCCAACGCCGAGTTTCTCGCTTCCATGTCCAGCCCGACCTGATTTTTTCCACTCTCCCATTTTCTCAATCAAAGCGATCGGGAACGCCGCCGGCAGGACAGGCTTCGCCCTGCCTGCATTTCGATGGTTGTGCGGCGCGTAACCCGGACCCGGCGCAGAACGCCGCGGGACGCGCACGCCCCAAAACAACTTGCATGGTCATGTCAGTGGAAGTTTTTCAGGACAAAACACTCAAGAATACGAAAACAGGTTGATCACGAAGCGCGAACTACGCATCACCATTTACACGTTGCCGGTCACCGTGACGCTGCCCCTGCCGCAGTCCGCTCTTTTTCCTTCGCAAGCAACACAATCACGCGCGCAGTTTCCTCGGCATCCATCGCCGTGTTATCCACAAGGATGGCGTCGGCGGCGCGAACCAGCGGCGACATTTCGCGTTCGCGGTCGCGGCGGTCGCGTTCGTGCAACCCGGCCAGCACGATCAGGGGGTCGCAGGCTTCGCCTTTCGCCCGCAACTCCTGCCAACGGCGTTCGGCGCGAACTTCCGGCGAGGCATCCAGATAAATTTTCAAGCCGGCGTGGGGAAACACGACCGAGCCGATGTCGCGTCCTTCCATCACCACGCCGCCCTGCTCTCCCGCGCGGCGCTGCTCGGCCACCATCGGGTGGCGCACGCCGGGAATCACCGCCACCACCGACGCCGCGTGGGATACTTCCGTTGTGCGAATCCAGTCGGTAATATCCTCGCCGTCCAGGATGACGTGCTGTTTCCCGCCGCGCTGCACCAGGTCAATTCGCGCGCGGCTCGCCAGCGCTGCAAGCTGCTCGGGCGAATCCAGCGGAATATGTTCGCACAGCGCTTTCCATCCGATCGCGCGATACATCGCTCCGCTGTCCAGATGCGTATAGCCCAGAAGTTCGGCCACGCGCCGCGCCACAGTGCTTTTGCCTGAGCCGACTGGACCGTCAATCGCGATGATGAGTTTGCTCGACATTTTCAATAGGCCCGGCAGGGCCTTAAAAGACCCCCTAAAAGACGGAGATCAAATCCGCTTGAAGGCGCGCTCGATTTCGCGCACCGAATAGCGGAGCACGATCGGCCGCCCGTGCGGGCAGCTCATGGGCGCTTCGGTCTTCGCGAGTTCCGCCAGCAGCCATTCCATTTTTTTCAAATCCAACGGCATGTTCACCTTGATCGCCGCATGGCAGGAAGTGGACGCCGCAATCTTCGCCTGCAGCGTGTCCATGGAGACGGCGGCATTCTCGCGCTCGGTACCGTCGAGAATTTCCATCAGCAGACGCTCGGCGTCCGAGGCGGCGATTCCGGCCGGCGCGGCGTGAATCGCCACGCTGCGCGGACCCATTTGCGACACTTCAAAGCCGTTGGCGGAGAGTTCCTCGACGATGCGCTCGAAAATCACGAGCTGGCGCGGGGCAAGCTCCACCATCAGCGGCACCAGCATGCGCTGGCCGGTGAGCTGGCCTTCGCGGCGCGCGCGCAGGTGCTGTTCGAACAGCACGCGCTCGTGCGCCACGTGCTGATCGATGATCCACAACCCTTCCCCGTTGACCGCCACGATGAAACTGGAATTCACTTGCCCCAGCGGTTTGAGTTCGTCCAGGCTTTCCGCGCTCGCCGGGCGGTCGCCCGGCGCGACCGTTTTCCCGTCGCGAAACGCCATCGCCGCAGCCTCGCCGAAATTCCGGGCGATTTCGGAGACCGATTCGTCCGAAGGTGTCCCGATGCCGCTTTCGAACTGGAATCGCTGCGGCTCGGGCCGCAGCGGCGCGCCGGTCAATTCGAAATCGCCGCCCGCGGTGGAAATCGGCGCGCCCCCCGTCGAATTGTTCAAATTCATCGGCGGAATGACGGCGCGCGGCAAGTCCGCGTTTCCGCCGGCTGCGCCCGCGGCGGCAACCGCGACGGCGCCGCCTGCCTGATTTCCGGAAACCGCGGGGCCCGACGAAACGCCTTGAAAGCTCGGAATGGGACGCGCGCGCGACAGCGCCTGCCGGATCGAATCGCGCGTGAAATCGTGCACAAATTGCGGGTGGCGGAAGCGCACCTCGATTTTTGCGGGGTGCACGTTCACGTCCACTTCCCCGGCGGGCAAATCGAGAAACAGGAGCACGGCTGGAAAAACAGCGGGCGGCAGGACGTTGCGGTACGCCTCATGAATCGCGTGCAAAATCAGGCGGTCGCGCACCAGGCGCTTGTTCACGAAAACATAAATTCCGTTGCGGTTGCTGCGCTGCACCTCGGGCCGCGAACCGAATCCGCGCACGACAATCTCCGCGGCGCGCTCCTCCGGGGCCAGCTCCGCTTCGGTGATGGAGGCGCGCATGGGCGAGGAGACGGGCAGGATTTCGAACAGTTCGTCCAGGGCCTGCCGCCCGAACACCTGATAGACGCGCTCGGCCATCGTTTCCACCGCTGTGGCGTGGATGATTTCCTGCGTCGGCGTTTTCAGGACGAATTGCCTGCCTGGATGCGCCAGCGCGTAGTGCGTGACGAGCGAAGCGATGTGGCCGAGTTCGGTCGTCTCCGACTTCAAAAAACTGCGCCGCGCGGGCACGCTGTAAAACAGGTCGGCCACGCTGATCGTCGTTCCCGCGGGAAGCCCCTCCGGCTTGACGCCCACCAGCTTGCCGCCGGCAAATTCGATGCGCGTGCCCTCCTGCTCCTCGGCCGCGCGCGTTTGCAGCAGCAGGCGCGAAACCGCCGCGATCGAGGGCAGCGCCTCACCGCGAAATCCCAGCGTCGCGATCGAGAGCAGATCGTCGGCCGTGCGCAGCTTCGACGTCGCGTGGCGCTCAAACGCCAGCAGGGCGTCGTCGTGCGCCATGCCGGTGCCGTCGTCGATCACGCGAATCATGCGCTTGCCGCCCGATTCCACTTCGACGCGAATCGATTTCGCGCCCGCGTCGAGCGCGTTCTCCAGAAGCTCCTTGACCACCGAAGCGGGCCTCTCCACCACCTCGCCTGCGGCGATCTTGTTCGCGACGTTTTCCGGAAGTATGCGTATGCGCGTCATTTCAGTTGCAGCGCCGCCCTTCCGGGCGGCATCCCGGCCTCACAGCGATGCCCGCCTGAAGGCGGGCGCTACACGAACCGTTTCCCTTCCAACCATACTCTACTTCTTCTCGGTGGGCTTCAGCTGGATGCCGAGCATATCGAGCTGATCCGCATCCACGTCCGAGGGGGCTTCGGCCATCAAATCCTGCGCCTTGGCGGTCTTCGGAAACGCGATCACCTCGCGAATCGATTTTTCACCCGCCAGCAGCGCCACCACGCGGTCCAGACCCAGTGCGATGCCGCCGTGCGGAGGCGTGCCGTAGGTGAGCGCGTCGAGGAAGAATCCGAAACGGTTGCGCCGCTGCTCTTCGCTGAGGCCCAGCGCCTTGAACACGCGGTCCTGCAGTTCCTGCTGGTGAATTCGAATGCTGCCCGAACCCAGTTCGACGCCGTTCAGCACCAGGTCGTAGCCCTTTGAGCGCATGGACAGGCGCACCTGGTCGGAAGCGTCCTCAAGTTTCGAAGCGTCTTCCTCGACGATCCCGGTGAAGGGATGCTGCGCGCTGACCACCGCCTTTTCCGTGGTGTTCCATTCGAACAGCGCAAAGCCCGTGATCCACACAAACTCCCAGCGGTCCTGGGGAATCAGTTTCAACTGGTCCGCGAGCAGCAGGCGCAATTGCCCCGCGATCAGCGCAGCGGCATCGGTGCCGGGAATCTGCTCCCTGGCCGTGACGGCGACAATGAGGTCGCCCGGCTTGGCTTCGGCGGCGGCAACGATTTTCTTCAGCGCTTCCGCGCCAAGATTTTTTTCCAGCGGTGAAGTGCCGCCTTCAGCGGTGACTTTAATCGTGTAGACGCCGCGCGCGCCCATCGATTTCGCCTTTTCGGCGATTTCATCGAGCTGCTTGCGCGAGAATACGGCCGCGCCGGGCGCGACCAGCGCCTGCACGGCGCCGTCAATGTGCATCGTTTCGCGCGCGGGCGCGAAATGTTCGGTAACGTCGCGCAATTCCATGCCGAAGCGCAGGTCGGGCTTGTCCGAGCCGTAGCGGCGGATGGCGTCCTTGTATTCCATGCGCTGGAACGGCGCTTTCACGGTGATGCCGGCTACCGCGCACGCGCGCACCATTACCGTTTCAATCACATGAAAGATGGCGTCCTGCGTGGGGAAAGACATTTCCAGGTCGAGCTGCGTGAATTCGGGCTGGCGGTCGGCGCGCAGATCTTCGTCGCGGAAGCATTTGACGATCTGGAAGTAGCGATCCAACCCGCCGATCATCAGGATCTGCTTGAAAATTTGCGGCGATTGCGGCAGCGCGTAGAATTGGCCGGAATGCACGCGGCTGGGCACCAGGTAGTCGCGCGCGCCTTCCGGGGTTGAGCGCGTGAGCATGGGCGTCTCGATTTCGTAGAAGCCCATTTCGTCCATGGCCTTGCGGATTTCCAGGAACACGCGATGGCGCAGCGCGAGGTTCTGGCGCGGCTGGGTGCGCCGCAAGTCGAGATAGCGGTAGCGCAGGCGCGTTTCTTCGTTCGCGTTCAGTTCGTCCTCGACCACAAAGGGCGGCGTTTTCGCCGTGTTCAGGATGCGCAGCTCGCTGGCGATGATTTCCACTTCGCCCGAGGCGAGATCGGGATTCGCCTTTTGCCGCTTCACCACGCGCCCCGTGACGGCGACGACAAATTCCGAGCGCAATTCCTCGGCGCGCGCGTGCGCGGAGGCCTGCTGCTCCTTGTTGAAGACAATCTGCGCCAGGCCCGAGCGGTCGCGCAGATCGATGAAGATCAGATTGCCAAGGTCGCGCCGCTTGTGAACCCAGCCCATCAGGACGACGTCTTTGCCTTCGTCGGCGGCGCGGAGATTGGCGCAGTAGTGCGTGCGTTGCAGTGTTCCGAGTGAATCGAGCACGGAGTTTTCTGTCCCTTCCGATCTAGTTTAGCGAACAGGCAATATCAAGGCACAATAGCATTTCGAATAACCCCAGCACTCATTGCGCCCGGTAGGACAGGCTTCAGCCTGTCTTCTGTTGGCTTCTGCCGGAGCCGCAAAGATCAAAACAAGACAGGCTGAAGCCTGTCCCACTTACTTCCCGTCGGGGCGCAAATACGCGAGCAGGTCCGCCTCGGCCAGCTTCTGCTGCGTGCCATCGGACAGGCGCTTCACCGCGACAATGCCCGCTGCGAGTTCGTCTTCGCCTAAAATCACGGCGTGGCGCGCCTTCAATCGGTCCGCAAGTCCCAGAGATTTCCCGAATTTCATTTCCACGGCGGGCAGTTCGACGGCGAAGCCTGCATCGCGCAACCTTCGCGCCAGTCCCACGGCTGCAGCCTGCGGCGCAGCGCCAAACCAGGCCAGATACACGTCCGGCCCGCCCGCGGACGGGACAGGCGCGCCCGGCGCAGCGCTCGCCGCCTGCTCCTGCAGCGAAAGCACCAGCCGGTCGGTGCCGATGGCGAATCCAATTCCTTTTGTCGTGGCGGGACCGCCTAAAAGTTCCACCAGGCCGTCGTAGCGCCCGCCGCCGCAAACCGCGTTCTGCGAACCGAGTCCCGGCGCGGTGATTTCGAACGTGGTGCGCATGTAATAGTCCAGGCCGCGCACCAGTCGCCAGTTTTCCTGGTATGCAATCTTGCGCAGCCCGAGTTGCCGCTTCACTTCATCGTAATGCGCGCGGCAATCGGCGCAAAGATGATCGGCGATGCGCGGCAGTTTTTCGATGATGCTCTGCTCGCTTTCCAGTTTCGAATCGAGCACGCGCAGCGGATTCATCTCAATGCGGCGCTGGCTGTCCGCGCCCAATTGCTCGCGCACTTTTTGCAGCTCCCCGCGCAAGGTTTCCACGTAGGCCGGGCGGCACTGCTTGCAGCCGATGGAATTGACGCTCAGGATCGCGCCCTTAAGCTGCACGCGCTCGAACAATACCAGCAGCATTTCGATCACTTCGGCGTCGATCCCCGGCGCATCCGAAGAACCCAAAACTTCCGCGCCAATCTGATAGAACTGGCGGTAGCGCCCTTTTTGCGGCCTCTCGCGGCGAAACATCGGCCCCATGTAATACAGCTTTACGTTGCCGGGGCGGACTTGCATCCCGTGCTCGATGTAGGCGCGTACTACGGATGCGGTGGCTTCGGGGCGCAGTGAAATTGACGAATCGTCGCGGTCCTGGAACGAGTACATCTCCTTGGAAACGATGTCCGTATCCTGGCCGACGGATCGCGCGAACAGGTCAGTTTGCTCGAAGATCGGCAGTCGAATCTCGGCGAAGCCGAATGTGCCGAACACATCTCGCGCGGCCTGCTCGACGCGGTTCCACAGCGCCGAGTCCGGCGGGAGAATGTCGCGAACGCCTTTGATCGCTTGAAATTTTCCTTTTTCAGCCAATGAGATATCCTGTGAAGCGGCTTGGCCCAGTAGCACAGGCTTCAGCCTGTGTGGGGTATGCCCGGCCCAGGCGAAGTGCACACAGACTGAAGTCTGTGCTACCTGAAGATCCACAACGCGGCACCCAGTCGCGCATTTGCTTTTTTCCGTACTTCATGAAGGTTGGAAGGGTTTACGCCTTCCCGGCCTCCGCCTTGTAGGTCTCGGAATATTCGACATATCGCGTGGCATAAGCCTGGATGCTCGCCTGATCTTCGGGCGTAAGCGCGCGGCGAATTTTCCCGGGATGCCCCATAAACAGGCTTCCGGGCGGCACGCTCACGCCTTCGGGAACCAGAGTGCCCGCGGCCACAATCGAGCCCGCGCCGATTTTTGCGCCATTCAGCAGCACCGAGCCCATGCCGATCAAAACGCGCGATTCGATCGTGCAGCCGTGCAGGATCGCTCCGTGGCCGACCGTAACTTCATCGCCCAGCACGAGGGGGTGCGTATCTTTCATCACATGCAGCACCGAACCGTCCTGAATGTTGGTGCGCGCGCCGATGCGAATCCAGTTCACATCGCCGCGAATCACCACGCACGGCCAGACGCTGGAAAGCTCCCCAATCGTGACGTCTCCGATGATGACGGATTCCGGATCAATGTATGCCGACGCCTGAATTTGCGGCATACGGCCGCGATAGCTGCGAATCATATATGCACCTCGATGATCAGTGAAGCTAACACACGCACTCACGACTGACAAGAAACGCGGCCCAACAGGACCGGCGGAAGCCTGTCTGTTTTGATTCAAGGGCAAAAGCAGACAGGCTGAAGCCTGTCCTACCTTAATCGATTTCGACGACGGAACCTCGTGCGGCGGCGGGTTTGGCGTCCAGTTGCGCGGCTACCGCGCGCGCCATCGCGTAAATGCTCTTTGCGCCGGGGGCATCCTCGCCCAGCAGGGCGACCGGTTTCCCGGTATCGCCGCCAATGCGGATTTGCGGATCGATTTCGATTTCGCCGAGCAGCGGCACGCCGTAGGTCTCGGCAATGCGGCGCCCTTCGCCGTGGCCGAAGACATCGATTTTCCCCTGGCAATGCGGGCAACTGAAATAGCTCATGTTCTCGACGATTCCGAGGATATCCACATTCACCTGGCGAAACATTTCCATGGCCTTGCGGACGTCGGCCAGCGCCACCGTTGACGGCGTGGTGACGAGCACGGCCCCGGTGACCGGCACAATCTGAATCAGGGAAAGTTGCACGTCGCCGGTTCCCGGGGGAAGATCCACGATCAGATAGTCCAGCTTGCCCCAAACCACGCTGCGGAGAAATTGCTGCATCACGCTGTGCAGCATCGGCCCGCGCCACACCATCGGCTTATCGCCCGGGTTGAGCAAGCCCATCGAGATCATCTTCAGACCCTGCACCTGGACGGGAAGAATTTCACGGTCGCTGAGCGCCTGCGGCTGCTCCTCGGTTCCCAGCATGATCGGCACGTTGGGGCCGTACACATCCGCATCGAGCAGGCCGACCGAGGCGCCCAGGCGCTTGAGCGCAAGGGCCAGATTCACGGCAACCGTGGTCTTGCCGACGCCGCCTTTTCCGCTCGCGACGGCAATCAGGTTCTTCACGCCCTCGATCGGCAATTTGGGAGGCTGGGGCATCGGTGCTGGCGGCATGTTCATTTTCTCCTGGATCGATAGAATCTATATTTGCTCGCTTTGCAGCCTTTCATTTTGAACGAGAAAAGGGCCTACGTCCACTGGCGCCGCCAAACGGATGAAATTTAAAACATCGTTTTATCTGGACGGCTTCCCATCCACAAACGCCTCCACAACGCCTTCATAATCGCCTTGCCAATTGGGTTGATCCGTTATATATACGCATCCTGCTGCGCGCTTAGTCCTAGCACGCCAACAGCACTGCAAATCGGCTAAGAACCCCATGGCCCGAACGCGCCACGTTGTGTAAACCAGGGGCAAACGGACAGTCTTCACTGGGACGCCGGTTCAGATGGTGAAACTTCTCGGAGGAATTGCATGAAAAAAGTTGGTTTAATGATTTTGATGTTGGTGATTGGCGTGACCGTCGGCATCAGAATTTCCAGCAAAACGACGCCCGTCAAAGCACAGGCAAAGCCCGGAACCGGGTTCGCCGCCGTCCCGGGACTTTCCGGCGGAGAGGATCTGACCGGCGCGTACAACGTCGTGAAGAACTGGCCGCAGGACATCAGCACTCTGCCCGGAAATTCAAAGTGGACCTATGGCGCAGGCGAAAGCGTCTACGCCGAAAGCCCGAATCGCATCTATGCTCTCTATCGCGGTGAAATTCCGAAGATGGCGGAGCCGAAGCGAATGCTGCTGCCACAAGCCGGCCCCAGTATCAGTTTTCCGGTCGCAGGATTCTGGCGCGATGCCACCGTGGCCTCGCTGCCCGGCACCGGCGGCACCGATCAGGACACCCGGGAATGGCTGACATCCTGGGAAGGAAGATCTCCCGACCTGGGAATCAAGGGTCCTCCCTACCGCGTGCTGGGCAGGGACGCAAAGTGGGCGAACTGCCTGGTCGTATACGATGGTAGCGGAAAAATCATCGATGTCTGGAAACAGTGGGACAAGCTTTTCCGCAGGCCTCACTCCATCTACATCAGCCCCTACGACCCGGAAAAGAACATCTGGGTGGTGGACGACAACATGGACGTCATCTACCGCTTCTCGCATGACGGCAAAAAGCTGCTGCAGACGATCGGAACACCGACCATCCCCGGCGCGGACGCCACTCACTTCAACCGTCCGACGTACATCGCTTGGCTGCCCGATGGCACCTTTTACGTTTCCGATGGCTACACGGGAACGCGCGTCGCCAAGTTCGACAAAAACGGGAAATTCCTCATGCAGTGGGGCAAGAAAGGCGGCCCGCGCCACCCGGGAGACGGCATTCCCGTGGAAACGCGTCCCGGCTACTTCAGCAACGTGCATGGAATCGCAGTTGACCCGAAAACCCATCACGTTTTTGTGAACGATCGGAACAATCACCGCATCCAGGTATTCGATGAAAACGGCAAGTACCTCTACGAATGGCACATCAACACCACGCCTTCCAGCCTGCACTTGCTCTACATCGGATCCGGAAGCACCATCTGGACCTTTGACCGCACCACCAACAAAATGGTCGAGTACGACCTGCAAGGCCACCTGCTGTACACCTGGGGAAGCATGGGACCCTATCCCGGCTTTCTCTGGGGCGTACACGGGGTAGATGTGGACCGGGACGGCAATCTGTACGTCGCGGAAGTGGACTCTGGGCGCATCCAGAAGTTCACGCCGAGACCCGGAGCCAATCCCGAGTTTCTGCTTGCCAAGCCGGTCACGCCGGTCTGGAAGTAGTCACCCGACACAAGAAGGGGCTGGGCGGACCGCGATCGGTTGCGGCCCTCCCGGCCCTTTCGTTTTTTCAGGCGCCGGGCCCACGCCGGTGAGTTGCCGGCCTCTGGGGCCCGCCGAAACATTCAGCAACACCGGCGTCGGCCAGGTCCGGGAAACACGCGCGAAGGCTCCGCTTTGCGCGTCGGTTGCCGGACAGGGTACAATGAATTTTTGTGCATGCGGAGAGGAAGTCCGCCTCGCGATGGCGGGGCCTGCTCTGCTGCACAGGGCCACCGAGCCCGCCGGAGCAGGAAGCCTATTCCAAAGGACACTAAAGGATTGTGATGCGAGTCGATGACATGATCGACAAGGTCGTTGCCCGGTTCATCGGAACCAAGCACGAGCGCGACGTCAAACAGATCCAGCCGCTAGTGGACGCGATCAACGCGCTCGCGCCGGAATTCGAGCAGTTGAGCGACGACCAGCTTCTGGAGAAAACCCAGCAACTCCGGGCGCAGGTGAAAGGCCGCCTCGGCGACATTTCGCTGGATGATTCCCAGTACAAGCAACGCTGCAAAGAGGCGCTCGCACCGGCCCTGGTGCCGGGTTTCGCCCTGGTGCGTGAAGTGGGCCGCAGAAGACTCGGGATGCGCCATTTCGACGTGCAATTGATCGGCGGCATCGTGCTGCACGAGGGAAAAATCGCGGAGATGAAGACGGGCGAAGGCAAGACGCTGGTCGCAACGCTTCCCGCGTTTCTCAACGCCCTCACCGGACGCGGCGTTCACGTCGTCACGGTAAACGATTATCTGGCACGGCGCGACGCGGAATGGATGAGCCCGATTTACCGCTCGCTGGGGCTCACGGTCGGCGTGATTGTCCATGACCTGAGCGACCCGGAACGCCGCGCGGCCTATGGCGCGGATATCACCTACGGCACGAACAACGAATACGGTTTCGACTATCTACGCGACAACATGAAGTACGATCTCGCCGAGTGCGTCCAGCGCGGGCATCACTTTGCCATCGTCGACGAAGTCGACTCCATCCTGATCGACGAGGCGCGCACGCCGCTCATCATTTCCGGCCCGTCCGAGGAATCCACCGACAAGTATTACCGCATCGACAAGATCATCCCGAAATTGATTCAGGACATCGATTACATCGTCGAAGAAAAGCACAGGACGGCAACGCTGACCGAAGAAGGCGTCAGCAAGTGCGAAAAATTGCTGGGATTCGGCAACATGTACGACCCGCAGCACATGGAAACGATCCACCACGTCTATCAGGCGCTCCGGGCGCACTCGCTGTACAAGCGCGACGTCGAATACGTCGTCAAAAACGGCGAAGTCATCATCATCGATGAATTCACCGGCCGCGAAATGCCGGGACGCAGATGGTCGGATGGCCTGCACCAGGCCGTGGAAGCCAAGGAAGGCGTCAAGATCGAACGGGAAACCCAGACGTTCGCCACGGTCACCTTTCAGAATTACTTCCGCATGTACAAAAAGCTTTCCGGCATGACGGGAACCGCGGAAACCGAGGCCGCCGAGTTCAACAAGATATACGGTCTCGATGTTTCCCTGATCCCCACCAACCGCCCACTCCGCCGCGAGGAGTTTTCCGACGTCGTCTACCGCACGGTCGCGGAAAAATACGAAGCCGTGGTCAACGGCATCCTGCAGGAGGACAACAGCCTCGCGCACGGAATTCGACAGATTCATGAATCGGGCCAGCCGGTGCTGGTCGGAACGATTTCCATCGAAAAGTCGGAACACCTGGCGAACGTGCTGAAGAAAGCCGGCATTCCCCACCAGGTGTTGAACGCCAAGCAGCACGAACGCGAAGCCAAGGTCATCGCCCAGGCCGGACGCAAGGGAGCGGTCACGGTTTCCACCAACATGGCCGGCCGCGGCACCGACATTCTGCTCGGCGGCAATCCCGAGGCGATGACGCGCGACCACTGCCTGCGCGATAAACTCGCCATTCCCTACATTGCCGCGCCGGCAGTGATCGGCGGCGATGGCGCCGAGGTCAGCACGGCGCCGAACATGGTTCTATTCCAGCAGGAAGGCAAGATTTTCCAGGTCCCCGCGGATCAGTGGAAGCCCATTTACGATCAATACGCCGCGCAATGCCGCACCGAGCATGACGAAGTCATCGCGCTGGGTGGCCTGCACATCCTGGGCACCGAGCGCCACGAGTCCCGCCGCATCGACAACCAGCTCCGCGGCCGCGCCGGACGCCAGGGCGACCCCGGGTCCTCGCGTTTTTTCCTCTCGCTGGAGGACGATTTGCTCCGCGTGTTTGGCGGCGAGCGCGTGAAGGCGCTGATGTTCCGCCTGGGCATGACCGAGGGCGTACCGATTGAATCCAAGCTGATTTCACGGCGCATTGAGAACGCCCAAATGGCCGTCGAGGCGCAGAACTTCGAGGCGCGCAAACATCTGCTCGAATACGACGACGTGATGAACAAGCAGCGCGAAACGATTTACTCGATTCGCCGCTCCGCCCTGGAAGGCAAGGAACAGAGGGAATACGCGATGGGCATCGCGGAAGATATCGCCGACGAATTGGTGGAAACGTTCTGCCCGCGCAATGAACACCCACAAAAATGGAATGTCACGCAGTTTGCCGCCGAAGTGCTGGGGCAATACGGCATCGACCTGAAGGCCGTCGGAATGGAAGACCCCACACTGATGAGCCATGAGGAATTGGCGAACGCGCTGGTCGAGCGCGTCAAGGCACGCTATGCCGAGAAGGAAAAATTATTCGGCGAGGAAATGATGCGCTGGCTCGAGCGCCGAATCATTCTGGACATCGTCGACACGCAGTGGAAAGACCACCTGCTCACCCTGGACCACTTGAAGGAAGGCATCGGGCTGCGCGGCTACGGCCAGAAGGATCCCCTGGTCGAATTCAAGAAGGAAGCATTCATTCTTTTTGAAGACATGATGGGGCGCATCGACACCGAAACCGTCCGCTACCTCTTCCTGGTACAGCCTGCGCGGCCCGAAGATGAGGCTCGTGAACTCGAGCGCCGCCAGCGCAAACAGCAACAGGAGATGCGCTTCCAGGCCGGCCCCGCACAAGCCGAAGAGGCCAAACCGGTGCGCACCGGCGCCAAAGTCGGCCGGAACGACCCTTGCCCGTGTGGAAGCGGAAAGAAGTACAAGAAGTGTCACGGCGCGGCGGCCTAATCGCCGCTTTCTTCCACAGGCTCATCCCGCAAATCGCTCCCTGCATCCGCGTACTCGTGCGCCCGCAGGACAGCGTTGCGGCAAAAGAATCGGCCGACTTTCGGCGAAGATCCATCGCCGAAAACCGGCCGCGGGAATCGTTGGGCTGCCTGGCTTAGAAGTTAAAGACCAGGCCCGATCCAAATGAATAGTTCTTTTCGACCGTGGACTCGATGCGCGACCCAAGGAAATCCCCTTGAAAGCGCCAATATACGCGGTCGTTGAACTTATAATCCACTCCGCCACCGGCCATGACCATCGGCCCGCTATTCACCCCAATCGTGGACGTCTGCGTGAAGCGAAAACGTTCCCAGCCTGCAAGGGCATGGAACCAGGGCTCGAGACGGCTGCTGTTGGGCACAGCCACGTGCACCCCGCCACCGATAAAAAATGATTTTGCGACCAGATTCGGATAAGTCGAAGATGGCCCCGTGTGCCCGAATCCCCCGGTCACTGCCCCTTCGATACCGAACCAATTATTCAGGTACCTCGTGACATCGGTGTTGAATCCCGATGTATGAAAGTCCTGTCCCAGGACTTTGAAATGTTGATATTGGTATCCGACCCCGAGTTGCCAGGCTGACCGGTTTGACGGAGCCAGCGTGGCGGGAGAGGCAGGCTCACCCGCGGGACTGCTGGCAGCAAACGTCGCTGCGGATTCCTGCGCCATGGCAGTCAGCGAAAAGCACAAAAGTGCCCCGCATAGAACTAAGAACTTACGCATTTAGATGACCCTCCTCGCATCCCAAGGTGCGAATGTACTCTGCCGATGATTTTCGCCTTGCGGGGTGTAACATGTCCATGTGTAACAAAATTGCGTTTTCCAGTGAGTTAACAGGAGATCCCCCCGGCTTCCCCCGTCCAAATTCCCAGGATGAAACAATGCAAACGGAGTCCGTACCTGAAGCTCAACCTGTTGCCCTATCGCCGCCTGCCGGGGGAGGCCCCGTCGCGCAATTCAAAATTCCCTTCTCGATCGTCCATTTCCGATTCGGCGAAAAAGACGCGGGCGAATGCACTTCAACCGGGGTGCATGGTATAAAGGATGTGCGCGGCTGTAGCTCAGCTGGATAGAGCGCGTGCCTCCGAAGCACGAGGTCGGGCGTTCGAGTCGCCCCAGCCGCACCACTTCTCTCTCCCGTGGCCGAAATTCTCGAAACATTTCCGTCCGGGGGTAAATGCGATTCCGCGCACCGCGATTTCCCGTCTTCAGGTTATAATCGCCGCGATTCCACATTTTTAAAAACATTCAGATGGAGGAAAGCATGCGTCATCGCATCGTCGCTGTCACGATTTTCGCGGCCGCCGCATTTGCCGTGTTTTCAGGATTGCTGCTGGCAGCTAGGTTGCGTCCGGCACAGGTCCAATCGCTGGCGGGAACCAGTTTCGCCGCCCTGCCGTCCGAGCGAGGCGGTCAGGATGTGACAGGTCCCTATGACGTTGTCGCGGATTGGCCCAAACCGCTGAACCAACTGCCCGGCCATGAGAAGTGGACCTGGGGCGCGGTCGAAAGCGTTTTTGCCGAAAGCCCCAACCGCGTGTTCATCCTTGAGCGTGGCGTAATACCCACGATGAGCAGGCCTGCGGAAGTGCCCTACCCGGCCGTCGGCCCGGGCATCTCCTTCCCCGTGGCGCAGCTACCGTTCCGCAACGCCTCGGTGGGCCCGGTCACCGCCGGCGGAAATCCCGTGTGGCATGGAACCATGGGCGTGGACGCGCTATGGGAAGACTGCGTGGTGGTCGTCGATGCCGCCGGCAACATCACCGAGCGGTGGAACCAATGGGACTCCCTGCTCAAGCGGCCGCACTTCATCACCATCAATCCCTACGATCCCGAAAAGCACGTGTGGATCGTCGACGATCAAGGCCACGCCGTTTACGAATTCACGCACGATGGAAAACAGCTCGTCAAGACCCTGGGAACTCCGGGCGTGCCTGGAGACGACGCCACGCATTTCAACCGCCCCACGTTTATCAACTGGCTGCCCGATGGCACCATGTTTGTGACCGATGGATATGGCAACACTCGCGTCGTGAAGTTCGATAAGGACGGAAAATACCTGATGTCCTGGGGCAAGCGCGCGACTCCCCCGAATGACACGCGTCCCGGATATTTCGATGCGGTTCACGGCGTCGTTTATGACACACAGACCAAACGCCTTTACGTGACGGACCGTTCGGACCGGCGAATCGAGGAATTCGACGTGAACGGCAAGTTCCTCGACCAGTGGAGCACGGGTAAACGTTCCACTCCGCAGGTGCTGTACCTTTCCGCCGACCGCCATATTTGGATTGCGGACGGCACCACCTCCAAGATCATCAAATATGATATGGACGGACATTACCTTTATTCCTGGGGCAGTTTTGGCAACTGGCCCGGCGCCATGTGGAACGTGCACGGAATGAGCGTGGATCAGGAAGGCAACCTGTATCTTGCCGAGGTAAATAACGGGCGCGCCGAAAAGTTTCATCCGCGCCCTGGAGCCAATCCCGCGTATATGGTTGGCCAGCGCGTGTTTGCGGCCTGGCACTGAGGCCTGCCGGCAACGGTTACCGGGCATGTAACACCGCAGAGAAAAAGCCCCACTCGTCGCTTTGTGACGAGTGGGGCGCACGGCCCAACCCCCGGCATACTTCCCCGTCTGCGCCTGCGCTAGGACGCTTCCTAATCCATCGTGAACGTAATTTCCACCCGCAGGTCGATTGGCGTTGGTTCGCCGTCAAGCACCGTGGGCTGGTATTTCCTCTTGGCTACGGCCGCCAACGCCGCGGGAATCAGCAGTGGCTGCCCGCTCAGCGCGTGCATGGAAGTAACGTTGCCATGCTCGTCGATGATCGCTTCGATCACTACCACCCCGCTGATACGCGACATTTTCGCCAGTGCCGGATAGACCGGGGCAGGGCCGTACAGTAAGCGCGGCGCCTTCACTACGCCTCCCACTCGGACAGGGGCCTTCGGCCCCTTCACAACGGGCGCAACAGGCGCAACGGGCGCAGGTTCACTCCTCAAAGAGCCGTCGAGCACTCCTCCCAGCACGCCGCCGATTTGCCCGCCGGGGATTCCTCCGGGCACTCCCGTGATTGCTCCTTCGGGTACCGCATCTGCCGTCTTGATCGCGACTTTCTTCGGGATGAACGATGGGGCCGTCAACTTGCCGGGCACGTACACGTGCGTCGGCACGTTTTTCACCACACGCGGTGCAGTGGAAGTGAGCGGCGGGGGTGGCGGAGCTGCCGGCGTGATTGGCGCAGCCAGAAACGTCAGATTCATGTTCTGCATATCGAGTGCACTGGTGAAAAAAAGCGGAAGGATAACCAACACGCCCAGAATGGCCACATGCACGATCAGAGAAACGACCCAATCCAACGGGCTGCGCCTCTGACGCGTTGGGTTCGCCTCCAGCATGGCTTCCGCAAATACTTCATGCAACGGCTCTACCTTCGGTGGCGGCAAAACCACGTGCTGTCTCGGCTGTGCCGCGGGCTGGGCTTCTCCAACAGGCAGGATATATTGATT
>DATLTA010000179.1:0-6572 GCA_035533775.1 Candidatus Dormiibacterota bacterium
GCAAAGTCGTGCCGCTCATGATCCTTGAAACCGAATAGACCGATTCCATGCGAACCTCGCCTCGCGCTGCCCGGCACGGTCCTTCCACATCGGAAAGAAGTTCGTAATTTATTGCGTCATGAATTCCCCGGGCTTCAGCGGCGACAACTGTGTTTCCCGCGCCGGCAGTATCCAAACGCGCCCCCGCCTCTTCCATCATTCGCCACACGCTGGCCCGTGTCCAGGGCCGCATTCCGAGAAAAACATCGTCCAGATAGCCCAAGGCGTGAAGCCGCCAGGCGGCTGCATAGATCCAACTGTCCACCGGGATGAACGGTGAGCCAAGCCGACCGGGCTGGCACCTTGACACGGGTTCACCGGAACTGCCCTGAGGGCCAGGTGCTGCACCTGGGGACTGAGCCCAAACCCCGGGGCCATTCAGCAGACAAGCACCCGCGAAAACGGCCACGGTCAGAGTTGCAAGGAAACTCCGCGACTTGAGGTTTCCCCCTCTCGCCTCTTGTACCCTTTCCAATTCCCGGCAAGGTCCGCACGGAACAAAAATGTCGTCCAGGATCAGTGTCTCCTCGTTTTTAATGCTCCGGCCCTCACTACCTTGAACTTCGGCGCTTTGATCGGCGAAGTCGCGGCCTTAATCAAGTTCCCCTTCTTATCGAAGGTCAGTATCCATTCGGTGAATCGCCCGGGCGCTTTCTGGACTGCGAATCTCGCCACGGCGCGGCCGCCGTCCTCCACCTGCAGTGAGGGAGACGGAGTTGCTAACCATCCCCCAGGATCGTCACTTTCCTTATCCCTCTGCACCGAGGAAAGGATCGCATGCGCCCCGTTCAGCGCCGCATAACAGGACGAAACTGACAGCCAATTCGGCTTTTCATGCCCCCCCTCGCTAGCCAGCGCCCGATTGAATGCAGCCATCGCCTCCGGGTTCTCTTGCGGTGTGGAATACGGGAAATAGCCGAGCCGCAGAATCGGAATCACGCCCAACGGCTCGTTGTCCTGAAGGGGAACGATAACCGAAAACTCGCTCCGCTCGTCCGGGGAGCCGTCGTCCAAAAACAACAAAAGCACGTGTTCGCGAAACGCCGAACTAACGATTTGCTCGTTTCGCCAACCCTTTCGGTCAACATCGAAACCCTTCTCCGCCGCTTTCTTCTTGATCCCCGCCCATGCTTTGGTGATGGCTTGCCGATCCTCCGGCGTCATCGCTTGGGCGGATCGATATACAACCTCCGCCCCGCCGCCCTGAGAGGTTGCATCGAGCGCGAACGGCGCCAGGTTGGCCGCGTCTACCGTATGCACCTGCTTTGCATGTTCGGCGTCCGGTTTTCGTTCCTTCACCTGGGCCGCGCCCCGAACTCCCGTGGCAATCGCGGCGATCAGGCCCAAAATCGTAAAACAAGCTTTGATGCGATGCATTGTGCTTGAATGGCTTCTTGCGCTTTCAACCCAATCCGCTGTGAGTCGGAAACTTGCTTGACCAAAATCGTGACGATCTTCTGCCCGGCGCATCATCCTTGTCGCTCAATCAAAACCGCAGAAGGGACTACACTCCTCGGCGACCTGCTGCCGGAAACGCAGACATCGACGAGCACTTCTATTTGGTCGGCGCTGATGCGGGGTGCCGCGGGAAACACGCGCTCGAGCGAGGAACGGAAGACCGCGATCGCCACCAGCGCCATCACTAGCCCGCGAGACCTCCCGGAGGCAACAGAGCTTCCCTCGTTCGCTTCCTTCGTCCAGGGGTCGAGATAGCGAGCCAGGATCTCCACGAACTCCCCTAAATGTCTCTTGAGCAGTTGATCGACATCGGTCGCCGCCTCCAGCGACCCAAACAGCGCCAGGGGGAGCAGCAAGGGGTGCCTGAGCACTGCGGTCTCGATCAGGGCATACGCCCGCGTGAGGACCTCGTTTACGTCCTGGGCCTCGGCGATCTCCTTGAGCTGCTCGCCGCGCAACTGCACCTGCCCCAACTCTTGAGACAGCACGGCGAGATAAAGATGGCGCTTACTTGGGTAATGTCGGTATACGGTTACTTCGTTCACTCCGGCCGAGGACGCAATCTCACGCGTGCTCACTCCACGGTAGCCCCCGCGGCTGAACAGATCCGCAGCGGCCGCGAGAATACGCCCCTCGATTCTGCCCTGGATTTTGTCCGTTGATTGCAACATTAACATTTCCTTCGGGACGCGAACCGTACCGTCCCAGAACTCGCCCAAGAGGTTTTTTTTGAAGGTGATAGAGAAAGGAAGGACTATATAGATCGTAGTATCGACACCCGCTCCGCGGGCGTGCAGCCGAACCAAAGCGGATACCCCCTATCGCAAGGCTCCGCCATCCTCACTTAGCAGTGAGTTTTCCACAGAAGCGCTGCAGAATCCCGCTTAGGCTGAAAACAACCACCTTCAACTGCCAGAAATCGGCGCTCAAGGCGTGTAAGCACCCTCATGCTCACTATTGAGAGTACGGCCAATATACCATGCCGAGCCGGAGTGTCGGCAAATAATCGATGAACTATTTGGTACCGCCACTTTTCAAGCCTTTGGTACCGCCCCCACTCAGGCTACAAGATCCCGACAGCATTCGCTATGCGCTAAAGTTTAACAGATGGGACGAACCGGCTCTGCTTCCATTTTCGCGCACTATGTGCTGAAATACTATGCAGACGTAAGACTAATTTCCCTCCCACCATTGTTTTGCCAAAGGGCCCCGAAGTGCGTCGTCTGAGTATTCTTTCCAAGGGTTCTGGGGATATTTGCTCCCCACCCCGGTCGGGAGAGCATCCGGTTCGGGTTTCGACCACCGGTTTCGAGAGGTCTCAACCGAGAACTCAGAATCAACGCTTCACATATTTTTGTTGCCACTGGTTTTAACAACTTCCCCTGCGCGAGGTTTCCCAATGAGCACCGTAGGCTACATTGAATCCCATCGCTTAGAAAGTCCTTCCCTGGACCCGCTGTGCGCAACCCGGCCCGCGACGGCCACGCTTCCCGCGGCGGTCACCCGTACCGCCGCGGAAGACAGTTGGTATGCGGTCTACACGGTCCACAGACACGAAAGCTCGGTGCTGCGGCATCTGGACGTACGCGCCATTGAGTCCTTCCTTCCCACCTATGAAGTCACACGTCTGTGGAGAAACCGCCAACGAGTCAAAGTGGCTGTCCCGCTGTTCCCGGACTATGTCTTCGTCAAAGCCGGCAACCGGGAGTTCATCAGGGTTCTTCAGTGCCCGGGCGTGGTCAAGCTGATCGGTACAGCTCGCGGGCCGTTACCGATTGACGACTCGGTCATCGAACTGCTCCGCGTCGGCGTCGCCGAAAGGAAGATCGAACCCTACCGCGAACTCGTGATCGGCAATAGAGTCCGCGTCAAAAACGGCCTCATGCGCGGTGTCGAGGGTGTGCTCATCCGCAAAGACAACGACTGGCGATTCGTGCTATCCATCGATTCGATCAATCAGCACGCGGCGATTAAGATGGAAGCCGACAATCTCGAGCCTGTCGCCGTCAGCTAAGCCGAAGCCTCATACTTCCGATCCAGCGCTCCCGTGCCCGTCCTTGCGACTTTTTTCCGTCGCAAGGGCGGGATGCGCAAATGCCTTGTTGCTGGAAGCAGCGACCCGCCGAAATCGACCTCAGGATGAGGTCCGATACCATTCCAGAGTTCGTCGCAGACCCTCGCGAAGATCCACCTGGGGACGATAGCCGATCGACTCTTCCGCCAGGCGAATGTCAGCAAGGGAATCGCGAACATCGCCGGCGCGGGGAGCGCCATATGCCGGCTCTCCCGCAAATCCGGTGAGTTCGCATAGCAGCCGAAAAACCTGGTTGAGCGTGTATCGGTTTCCCGTGGCCACGTTCATTACCTTTCCTGAGACCTTTACCGCAGGGGCTGCGGCTGCCAGCAGATTGCCATGAACCACGTTGTCGATATAGGTGAAGTCCCGGCTCTGGTCGCCGTCTCCAAAGATGGACGGCGTTTGTCCCGCCAGGAGTTTCCTTGAGAATATCGCCAGGACCCCCGAGTATTGCGAGGTCGGATCCTGGTATGGCCCGAAAACGTTGAAGTATCTCAGGGTCACCGTCTCCAGCCCGTACACCCGGGCAAAGGACTTCAAATAGTACTCGCCGGTGAGCTTCGCCACCGCGTACGGCGAAATCGGATCCGGCGCCATGTTCTCCTGCTTGGGAAGCACCGGGGTGTCGCCGTACACCGATGAAGATCCGGCATAGATGACACGGCGTACTCCCGCATCCCGGGCGGCAATCAGAAGATTCAGGGTTGCCGTCGCGCAATGCTGGTGGGTTTCGAGTGGATTTGCCACCGAACGCGGCACGGAAGGAAGCGCAGCTTCGTGGAACACCGTCTCCACGCCCTCGCAGGCACGTGCGCAGACGGAAGGGTCCGAGAGATCGCCTTCAAGCAGATCCATCCCTTCGAGGCCGGCCAGGTTGGCGCGTTTCCCCGTGCTGAAGTTGTCGATGCCGCGAACCGAATCCCCGCGCGCGATCAGCGCCGCCGCAATCGAGCGGCCAATAAAGCCAGCCGCGCCCGTAATCAAGTATTTAGCCATTGCAAGCTCCTGAGCAGCGGATCGGCCGTTCAGGCGATTCCGCATCCTTCCTGAAGGAATGGGTTTGATGTCGATGGTTCAGCAGTGCAAACTAAGCCGGCTGCTTCTCCGCCACTTCGAGCACCGTTTGCGCCACATGCGCGATCTGCTCCTGGGTAAGCTCCGGATAAACCGGAAGCGCAAGCACCTCGCCGGCCGCGGCTTCCGAGTGCGCGAGCGATCCCACCACCCTGCAACCGCCCTGGAAACACTCCTGCAAATGCATGGGCACCGGATAGTAGATCTCGCTGCCGATCCCAGCCTCTGTCAGCGCCTTGCGCATCGCGTCGCGCCCCCGCACCCGGATGGAGTACTGGTTGTAGATGCTTACACACCCGGCATGGATAAACGGCGCCTGCACCGAGCTCCCCGCAAAGGCCGCATCGTACAAACCTGCGTTGCGGCGGCGCGCCTCCGACCACTCATCGAGGAAAGGCAGCTTCACCAGCAGGACCGCCGCCTGCAGCGGATCGAGCCGGAAGTTGCCGCCCACATACCTGTGGTAATACTTCGGCTTCGAGCCATGGGAGCGCATCAGCAAAAGCATCTCGTGGAGGCGCGGGTCGTTGGTCACGCACATGCCTCCGTCGCCGACACCGCCCAGGTTCTTTGACGGGAAAAAACTGAAGCAGCCGACCGCGCCAATGCTGCCCGCCTTGCGCCCCTTGTAGGTGGCGGAGATGGCCTGCGCCGCGTCTTCGATCACTGGGATGCCGCGCCGCCCGGCGATCTCCATGATCGGGTCCATGTCGCAGACCTGCCCGAAGAGGTGGACCGGCATAATCGCCTTGGTTCGCGGCGTGATGGCCGCTTCAATCCTCGCCGCATCGATATTGAAGGTGCGCGGGTCGATGTCCACGAACACCGGCAGCGCCCCTGTGCGGGAGATGCAGCCCGCGGTGGCAAAGAAAGTAAACGGGGTGGTGACCACCTCGTCGCCGGGGCCGATCCCGAGCGCCATCAGGCTGGCCAGCAGCGCATCGGTCCCACTGGACATCCCAACGGCGAAACGGCACTCCGAGAGCGCCGCAACCTTCTTTTCCAGTTCTTCCACCTTCGGCCCCAGGATGCATACCTGGGATTCAAGGACCTCGGCCACGGCGCGCATCACTTCGTCGCGGATGCCCGCATACTGGGCTTTCAAATCAAGCAAAGGAACTTTCATCTTCGTCTTCCCTGGCGGCGGCATGCGGCCGGGCTCTCCTGCCATCTCGGGTTTGAGCCCCGGTACCCGCTGCCAATCACCGCTGCGTTTCGAGGACACCCTCGCTCCCATCTCACGCCAGCACGATCTTCTCGCGGTGCGCCTTTACATTCTTGGTTGCGTTGCGCGTATCGATCACCAACTGCGACCGGCGCACGATTCGCTCGTAATCGAACGCATCGTGATCCGTCAACAGCAAGCTGGCGTCCGCCCTCTCCAGATCCGCATCGGTCAGCTCGGCCAGCTCGGTCCCCGGCAGCCGCCCGTAGCGGTGCGAAACGTACCCCGTCACCAGGGGATCGAAATAGGAGACGGAATACCCGCGGTCGGCCAGCAGCTTCAGAATTTTGATGGAAGGCGATTCGCGGCAATCGTCCACATTCTTCTTGTACGCCAGCCCCAACACCAGCAACCGGCCTGTAGTGGACGCCACTCCACGGGCGTTCAGATGCTCGCCCACCCGCGCAACCACTTCGTAGGGCATGGCCGAGTTCACTTCCCCGGCCAGCTCGATAAACCGTGTCGAAAAATCGTACTCCCGCGCCTTCCAGGAAAGATAGAACGGATCGATGGGAATGCAGTGTCCCCCCAGCCCAGGCCCCGGATAAAACGCCTGGAACCCGAAAGGCTTGGTCTTGGCCGCATCGATCACTTCCCAGATGTTCAGCCCCATGCGCTGCGAAAGCAGCTTCAGCTCATTTACCAATGCAATGTTGACGCAGCGGTAAATGTTCTCCAGGATCTTCACCATCTCCGCCG
>DATLTA010000180.1:0-5236 GCA_035533775.1 Candidatus Dormiibacterota bacterium
CGATCCGCTCCAACACTCCCCAAGCGCACCTGGATCTGCTGCATCCCGCGCGGCAAATCTGGAAACTGCGGCTGGGGTCGGTGCGGCTCAAGGACCTCGAGCGCCACGTTTTAGCGGGCGATGGCCGCGCGCTCGATTGGACGCGCCACGAGGACATCGATTCTTCGCTGATACCGCAAATGTATTTTGATTATCTGCGCGGGGGATCGGGCGAACCCCTGGCCGGAGTTTTCCGTCACAATCAGATGGACCTGCGCGGCCTAGCGGCTCTGGCAGGAAAAATCTTCACGCTGCTCGACAGCGGAAATGGAATCGCCAGCGCCGCGCACCCGGACTCGCACGACCCGATCGAGGTTGTCGGAGTATCCCGCATCCTGCGCCGCCGCGGCCATTCGTCCCGCGCGCGGGAACTGTACGAAAGCGCGTTGCGCGCTGGGCTGCCGCGGCCCGTGGAGCGTCTCGCGCAAGCCGAACTGGCTCACCTGGCCAAGCGGGAACTGGACTACGCGCGCGCCGCTTCCCTCTGGGACGAATTGCGCAAGCCTCCAAAGCCTGGAAAACGCGGCAAAATCGCCATCCTGCGAGGGGATGCGGAAAAAGGCCTTGCAGCCGCCATCGAGGCCGCCGAACAATTGGCCATCTATTACGAGCATCGCGAGAAACAGCCGCAGCGCGCCGCCGAATTGGTCCGCGCGGCAATCGTTGAGTTGCGCGATGCGCGGCAAAACGAAGCCATCGCCGAGGCACGCGCCACGCAAATGGAATCGCGACTCGCTCACCGTCTGGCCCGCCTCGAACGCCGCTGCGCAGCCGGTGCGCCGCCTGGGCTGCATCGGGCCGAAAAACCCTTATAGGGGATCACTTTCCATTGTGGTTGGCCCGCGATTGGAAGCCGCACTCCCTTGACATCACCCTTCACCGGAAACAAACTGATAAAGAGCTGGATTGAAATTCAATCACCCTCGCGGAGCAATCGGAATGTTTCTCGGCCATTTTGGCGTTGCGCTGGCGTCAAAAAAAGTTGCACCGAAGACTTCGCTAGGCACATTGGTGTTCGCAGCGCAATTTGCGGACATACTTTGGCCGGTCCTGTTGTTGCTCGGCATCGAACACGTGCGAATTGTGCCGGGACTTCTGGCCGCCTCGCCGCTGGATTTCATATCGTATCCAATTTCACACAGCCTGCTAGCGCAGCTGGTCTGGGGCGCGATTTTTGGCGTGGCCTATTTTATTTTGCGGCGAGACGCCCGGAGCGCGCTCCTGGTCGGCGCGCTGGTGCCCACACACTGGGTGCTCGATTTTATCGCGCATCGCCCGGATATGCCGATCATTCCCGGCGGGGCAAAATACGGGCTGGGCATGTGGAATTCCGTGCCCATCACGGTTTCTGTGGAGTACTTATTATTTGCAATGGGAATAGCGATCTATCTCCGCACAACTCGCGCGAAAGACCGCACGGGGAATTTGGCTTTATGGTCGCTGCTTGGCTTGCTTGCCGTTCTCTACGCATCGTCCATGGTTGGCCCGCCTTCCCCGAACGTCCGTGTGCTCGCATATAGCGCTCTGGGGATTTGGCTTACGGTGCCATGGGCCGCGTGGGCCGACCGGCATCGGCGAGCACGCTGGGGGTGACCGGAAGCATGGTTACGTCGACGTGCGAGGCGTTGGGCCTGACCGGCACGGCCGGGCCGGCCGGCCAGTTCAATTCCTTTGTGAGGTGATCGAAAAGGGATCGCGTGCCGCCTTCCAGAATCAGGCAGTCGGTGCCCAGGCAGCGAAGGAAAACGCCGTCTTCCGGCGTGTCGAAAGAAAAGAAGTTGGGCCGCCGCAGCAGATTCTTGCGCGTGTCGTACTTGAGTTCGAGCAATTCGCTGTAGCCGCCGAAAAAGCGGGCGGCGTCGGCCTCGCTTGCCAGGCGCACGCGAAACACCAGCATGGTGCGCTTGTCCTTCTGATTTTCAAGAATGGCGTAGCGATCCCCGGACCACATCGCGGCCAAGTTCGTGGCGCGATCTTTGTCCAGAAATTGCTTGAAAATTTCCTGCAGCCCGAATTCCCCCATGATGTTTTCATCAAGTTCTTTCCAGTCCGCGGAAACCAGGCCCTTGGTTTTGGGCAGAGTGATTTTTGCGGGCATGATATTTTGCAGGTACATATCCGGATGCAGGATCTGCTGCGTCGATGCGGGAGGATCCTGGAACACCTTGTAAAAACCGGGCCAGCCATTCCACGCTTTCAGCAAATGCTGGGTAAATCGGGTGCCCGCCAGGTAGGGAAAAAGCAGTTCGTCCTGCAGGACTTTCGGCGCCTTTGCCAGCACCGAACTGCTGTCCATGTCGCCCATCAGCAGGGATGGATCGAAATCGTTAAGGTCGCGGATGCTTCCCTTTCCGCGCAGCTGGTAATCAATCATGGCGGCCATGGCGGAGCCTTCGAGTACAGCGTCGCGGGCAAGCTCCGCGTCATCGTTCGGCTTTGCCGCGTCGCTCCACTTGTCGATATGGAAATGCTGGTCCTGCAGCGCGTGGGTCAGCTCGTGCGCCATCACCATGCGTTGATCCGCGGGGGAAGTCCAAGCGGCGATAAAGAATTCCTGGCTGTCCGGATCGTAGAGCCCGGCGATCTGTTCGGTGAGCACCTTGACGAGCGTCTGTTCGAGCGGATAGTTCTTCGGAAGCAGGCCGAATTTCTCCATGGTTTTCTGGTCGGCGTAGCGTTTGGCCGTGTCCTTGTCTTCCTTCATCTTCTGCAGCAGGTAGGCTCGAATTTCCTCTCGTGTGCGGATACTCTTCTTCAAGGGAGATAGAATCGGCAGGGAAATCAGCTTGCTCATTTCGGCGAGCACCTGGTCGGCGGCCTGCAGAAAATCCGCGCTCTGCGCGGTGGCGGGCGGGGGCACGGCGGCCGATGGCGCAGCCTGCTGCGCCATCGCTCCAACCGCCGCAAAAAGTATGGCAATCAGTCCGGCAGAAATCCGCTTCACGCCATCCCGTCCTTTCACCGCCAGGGGAGCCTGCTTCACCTTATCATTTCGATGGGGATTGCGCGCCAGGGGATGTCATCCGCGGAGTGGATGTTGCCAATGCTTCCGAAGCCTCCGGAAGTGCAGAAAACTATTTTGCCGGCGGATTGGGAACGGGAAAGTCGGAGGTTTCCACCCGCTTCCATTCACCGCGCTGAAAACGATAAAGATCGCGCGTCATCTTCAGGCATCGCGAGAGATGATTCGGGTCTGGCTCGCCACAATAGGTCATATGGAACCCATCCTTGTCGGCTTTATAATCCGATTGCTGCAGCAAATCCGAGGTCCAAAGCGCCACGACGCCATGCCCATCAAACCGCCAGGCGGAAAATAACCCCGTCGCCAGATCATCGGTGCGCCCAGCCACTGTGACAAAGACCGCGTCGGGCATTGACACGGGTACGAGTTCAATGTCGCTGTCCAGAAAATCCTTTTGCGCGAAACGATCGATCCGCGCAGCCAGGGCGTACCGGCCCGCCGCATCGGCATAAATCCGTACCGCTGCGGGGCCGCCAAGCCCAAAATTGACCACCAACGCATACGCGGTGGGGGTTCCGCCCAGTTTCACCAGGCGATAATTTTCACCCACGGGAGGAACGTGAGAGGTGAGCGCCGCGAAACGCTGGTTTGCGGCATCCAGGTCCGGCGAAGCGGAGCCGTTCAGCGCCGGTATGGCGATCGAATCCAGATAGGCGAGGGCCTTCTCCTGCTGCGCATCGCTTCCCGCGACGCCATCGAGCCTTTCGGTGGAAAGGTCCGCGGCAAGCGCTTTGAATTTCGCGATGGAGTCGCCGCCATTCTGCGCTCTGGCGCACAGCGAGAATGGAAACAGGCCGAGTAGAATCATGCCGGTGAAGGCTGCCAGAATGGACAGGGCGCTTCGCCTTGCGGGAGAGCCGATGCGGTGCGGAAAAAAAATAGAGTTCATTTCTCCCTAGACTCTAATACACTAATTGACCTGGCCGCAACTCGCCGGGGGATTCACGGCGCGAAAAACGTGTTTTTGTACTTATTATTCATATAAACGGATAAGCACCACACTCTTACTCTGAAAACTTCACGTAGAATATGCGGCCCGCAAGAACAAACAACTCATCCGTTAGAGTTCCAGCACTTCGCCGTTCTGGAAGCGTAACAGAAAGGTAAGCCCACCATGGCGATACGCAGTTTGAGCCAACCAAGCGAACTTCCCAGGCCGGACATGCAGCCGGGCGCGCGTCTTCGCGCCGCCCGGGAGCGCCTGGGACTGACCTACCGGGATGTGGAGCGCGCCAGCTATGAGCTGGCCTGCCAGCGAGGGCGTCCCGACTTCATTGTGCACTTGAGCCGCCTCGCGGACATCGAGAATCGGGACGTAACTCCCAGTCTCTACAAGCTTTATGCCCTCGCTGTGATCTATCATTTGGCCCCCAAAGATGTTTGCCAGTGGTACGAGGTACCCTTTGAGGGGCACTTCTCCGATGGCATCCATCTGAGCGCACCGAATACCCATATCGCCGCTGGACCAGCCAGCATGCGACTCCCGATACGCTTTGATCCGGCATTCGATCCAAGTCGCACGGAATTCCTTACTCGAATGGTGGAACGATGGGGAGATCTGGAAGGCACACTGTTTAGTCAACCCTCCCGGCACCTGTACGGGTATGTAGGGCTGGATGACCGGAGAATGCACCCTTTGCTTCGTCCCGGGAGCCTGGTTCTGGTCGATCCCAAGTTGCAGAAAGTTCAGAATTCCGGGTGGACCAATGAGTATGAGCGTCCGATTTATTTCATTGAGCTGCGCGAGGGATTCCGATGCTGCTGGTGCCGCCTAGAGCCGGGACAGCTCATGCTGGTGCCTCACCCTTTATCTTCTTGTGCGCCTGAGGTTTACCGCTTCCCTGAAGAAGCGGAAATCGTGGGACAGGTGGTGGGAATCGCTACGAGGACGGGACCTTAGTTCGGTCGCCTGGCTGAGAATACTTCCAATAAAGTTGCCATATTGGAACAGAACAGATCGCTCAAATAGTCTGGAAGTCCTTGGGGACACATCGCCTGGTAATCAGGGTTTTCGCGCCAGCCATCAATCACATTCCAGACTTTGTTTCCGGCGGCGTTCAGGCACATGCGCAAATCCCCTGCCTGGTCGCTCAGCGGCATCTCCAAAATCCTCGAAAACAGCTCTGCGTGGCAGTGCTCCAGCGCTGCCTGAACGGAAGCCTCGGAATACACGCT
>DATLTA010000181.1:0-16304 GCA_035533775.1 Candidatus Dormiibacterota bacterium
CTGCTCGCCACGGACCTGGAAAAGCCGCTGCCGCAATTGCTGGCGGCTTACAACGATCCCATCGGCGTCACGGCCGCGTTCAACCTGAATCTGCTCGCGCGCATCAACCGGGAACTTGGCGCGAATTTCGATCTCACGGCGTTTCGCCACCAGGCGCGTTATAACGCCTCAATGCAGCGCGTGGAAATGCATTTGCGCTCGACGCGCGATCAGGAAGTCACCATTCCCCTCGCCGGGTGCATCGTGCCGTTCTCAAAAGACGAAACGATTTGGACGGAAGGTTCGCACAAGTATCGCGCTGAGGAAGTTCCCGGGATGGCGCAACGCAACGGCTTCCGGTGCGATGCGCAGTGGATTGATTCCGAATGGGCCTTTGCAGAGAGCCTGCTCTTTGCCGAGTAGGCGGCAGAATAGACGGCAGAACAGAAGGCAGAGCGGGCGTCAGTTTTTTTGAGCTGCCGTAGCATGCCTAACATGGAGCACCGTTTCCGCGCTCCATTTTCCCGAGGAACCAAACTCGACGTTCCACACGCCCAGGATTTGCGATCCCTGATAAACGCGCTCGAAACCTTCTTCCGACTCCGAAACTGTCTCGATGGGCGCAACCCACAGCTGGCTGGCGCCTCCGGCTTCCATGTCCACGGCAACGTTTTGCCATTCATCCGCCACGCGCAGTTGGGAACCCTGCACAATGCCGCTCCACTGCAGCGGCTGC
This sequence comes from Candidatus Dormiibacterota bacterium, assembly GCA_035533775.1. GTDB lineage: Bacteria > Acidobacteriota > Terriglobia > Acidiferrales > UBA7541 > Palsa-360. The sequence continues at coordinate 716 of DATLTA010000181.1, forward strand.
CGGCTTCCCGAAAACTCGAAATAGCGGTCCGGGGCGTTTGGCGCGAGCAGATTCAGCACGACTTCCAGCCCCGCCGTGATACAAAGCGGCGAAGCCGATTGCGAAGCCGGGCCGGACAGCGAAAGATCGAGGCGGCAGGCGACGTCAAATCCCTTGTCATTCGGTTCGAACTTCATCGTTTTCACCGCGCACAGCCTGCTGGCCGGATCCGCCCCTGGAATGATTTCCTGTAAAGGCACCTGCACCGACAATTGGATCTGTTGCGGCGAGGCCTGCTCGATTTTGTAATCGCCTCCGGCAAACGTGGCGCTTTCATCGAGGCGCAGGGCTTCATAATCGGCATGCGTTTTCCCATTGGCAAACAACAGGAAACGAAACGCATTGCGCGCCCACCGATCGTATTTCAGGTGTTTTTCGAGGCCGGCTTCCTTCACCAGCATCTGATCGTGAATCGACACCGCGCCCTCGGTGGGGTGCACGGTTTGCCGCAGCCTTGCGTGATAGGCCTCGACGCGCCGCTGCAGAGAATTGATCAGCGTCACAGCGCTGGGGCGGAAATCGAGGATCTCCAGTGTCCCGCCCAGAGAGGGTTTCACCACCGCCGCGAATTGCGGGGCGGTAATCTCGATCTCGTCGCGCCCATCCTTGTCAAAATCCAATTGCGTGATCGTCTGGTATTGCTTTGCGCCATTGCGCAGCGCGTCGGCAATCGTTTCGGCGCGCACCAGTTCCCGCCACATTTCGGTTCTCAGGTGCGGGGCATAGAGCCCGCCGAAGATTCCATGCCAGTACGCGTCATTGCACTGCGACCGCAACAGGTGCGTGATCGCCCTGGTCTGCAGCAGCGCGCGCCTGGCGCTTTTCCTCGCGCCTTTCGGCCCTGCATGGCCCAGCTTCGCGGAGACGCGCAGCATTTTCTTGTGCAGCAGATTCGATTCCGGATATTTGCTGAAAAATCCGCGCCAGAATCCGCCGCGCAGAAATCGCCGCACATCCGGCCGGCCCTTAAATTCCTCCTCGAGCGCATGAAATTTCTGCCGCGCCGGCGTGGGCAACACCCACTCCATCATTTCCGTATACGACGCCGTCGGCAGATCCACCCGCCCCAGCGGGGCGTGCGCGGCCAGTGCCTCGCGTGGCAGGATTGTCTCCAGCCACTCCTGATTATTTTCCACCGCCGTAAAAAAATGATCGAGCCATCCATTTTGAAAGCAGTGCTCCCAGGTATGGGGCCACCCGCCGAATTTCTCCATATCGTCGCCGGTGGCAGCCATCCCGCCAGGGTGGTCCTGCGCCGAGCGGCGAAGAAACGCGATGGCATCATCCACGCTGCCAAAGGGAATCAAGTAGCGAAGTTCCTGCAAGCCGGGAAATATCTTCACCGTGTTTCCGCGATCTTCGGCCATGTAATAGCCGAACAGTTCCGGCATCTCCATCCCCGCCGCCAGGAAATGGCTGTCATCCACGAGCGTGTAATCCACGCCCGCTACGGCGAGCGCTACGGGTAATTGAGGCTCCCACACGCGCTCGGCGAGCCACGCGCCGCTCGGACGCTTCTCAAAATGTTCCTCGATGAACCGGCTCAACCGCCGGATCTGCTCGATCTGGTCTTCCAGCGGTATCGCGATCAGAATCGGTTCGTAGAATCCTCCGCCCACGATTTCCACCTGGCCGCGCGCGACGAGCGCGGCAATCTGGTGCAGGTATTCGGGATGCCGTTTGGCCATCCATTCCAGCAGCGAGCCGGAATAATGAAGCCCGGCCCGAACGCGCGGATGCCGCGCCAAACATTCCAGAAACGGCAGGTAGGAACGCTCGTAGGTGCGTTCCATCACGTCGTCGAAATTCCCGACAGGCTGGTGCGCGTGGATGAGCAGAAGCAGATGAAATTTCGACAAGCAAATCCCTCGTGTAAAAGCAAAACATTATGATAGCGCGGGCAGCGGAACTCCGGGAAATTCAAATGCGCGATTGTCCCGATCACAAACCGGACGCCCGGCTTTCACCGCTTGCCGGGCGAACAGATAATTGCCATGATGCTGTGACCACCGCACCGCCCGGCCCCGCGCCGGAAAAAGCCTCATGGATTCACACGATACAGACCGGCTGTTCCGAACAGGACTTGCGGCATTCAACTCTGCGCGTTTCTATGATGCGCACGAGCATTGGGAAGAGGTGTGGCTGGTGACGCCCAATCCCGAAAGAATGTTCCTGCAGGGTTTGATTCAGGTGGCCGCGGCGTTTCACCACTATTCCCGCGCCAACTGCCCGGGCACAATAAGCCTTCTCCGGGCAGGCTTGCAGAAGCTGGACTTATTTCCGGAAAAGCACCGGGGCGTGGCCCTGGAACCGCTGCGCGACTCGGTCCGCCGATGGCTCGCGGCACTGGAGGCGGGAGAAACTCCGGAACACGCGAAGATTCCGCAAATCCAAACCTGCGGCAACCGTCCCGATTAGAATAAGTTAGAACAATTTGGGCAGGAATCTCGGCTTGGTTCCCATGGTCCGTCGATAGGTGGAGTCCGCCATCAGGGCGGCATCTTCCACCTGCAGGCGCCGCCTCAGGATTTCCAGATTGGCCGCCGTCCCTGCCAGCGCCGTGATCCAGGCCGTGTGAATCAACGGCAGAGCAAGCAGTTCGGCCACCACCGCGACGTAGTTGGGATGGCGCACCCACCGGTACGGCCCCGAGGTCACCACGCCAACCCCGGCGGAAGCCATCACTTCCACGTTCCAGTGTCCCGCCAGCGTTCGAATCACCCACCAGCGCAGCACGTTCGCGAGCAGGAACACCGCCCCCATCGCAATGGCCAGCGCGGGAATCAGAGGCCGGTGCAGTAACGTCACTTCCAGCGCGGCCCCCACTAGAATGCCCGCGTGCACCAGTACCATCCAGCGAAAATGCGGCTCGCGGACTTTTCGAACGCCTTGTCTTTCCAGTTCCCGCTGGTTGCGCCGCGAAATGCCTAATTCGATGAACCGCCCCATTCCCACAAGGGCGAGCAGCGCGAGGTACGCGATCGTCATGGCCATTGCAGAAGAATCATTTCGGCGGTGAACCCCGGGCCGAACGACATGAGCAGGCCGTAACTCTCCGGAGGCATCTCGCGCCGCGCAAGCCATTCCTGAAGGATGACCAACACGCTGGCGCTGGAGAGGTTGCCGAAGCGGCGCAGCGTGTCCCACGAAATCTCCGTGTCCTCGCGGGTCAATTCCAATTCCGCTTCCATGAAGGAGAGAAGTTTCTGGCCACCGGGATGCAAAAGATATGCGGAAATATCCTCGCGCCTAAGACCCTGGCGCCCCAGGAATCCGTCAGCCAACCCCTTGACCTTATCCCGGATCAACTGCGGCACATCCCTGGAAAGGACGATATGGAATCCGGAGTCGCGCAAGTCAAATCCCATCGCGCCGAGCGAATCGGGAAACAAAAAACTTTCCGAGGCGATAATACGCGGCCCCGGCACGTCGCGACCCGTAACCACCACTCCGGCCGCGCCGTCGCCAAACAACACCGCCGATATCAAATTCGCCTGGGAGAAATCCTTTCGCTGAAACGTGAGAGTGGGGAGCTCCACCGACACCAGCAGCGCCGTGCGGTCCGGAAACGCGGTCAGGTATTCCCAGGTGCGGGCCAGCCCCGCCGCGCCCGCGGCGCACCCGAGTTCCGTGATGGGCAGCCGCCTTACATCGGAACGGAATCCCATCGCCGCGGCAATGTAGGCGTCGAGCGAGGGAATCATTACGCCGGTGCAGGACACGGTAACGAACAAATCCACGTCGGAGGCCAGCATGTCCGCCTGCGCCAGGGCCTGCGCGGTGACCTGCAGGCCGAGTTCGGTCGCCTTTTCCCGGTATTCCGCATTGATCTGGGCCAACGGGCGCGGCTGCACCACGTAATCCAGCGGATAGACGCTGTGCCGCTGATCGATTTGCGAGTTATCGATCACGTTGCGGATCGCTTCCAGCCGCATTCCATCCAGCGAAAAAACGTCTCCAATGCACTCCTTCACCATCTCCCGCGTGAGGAGGTGCGGAGGAACAGCGGTAGCCGCGCCCGCAATCGTCACAACCGCGGCAGATGGATTCGGTTTGACCCTGGATTTGGACTCCGGCGCATTTGTCCATCCCTGCCGGGCTTCTTCTGTTTTTGGCGCTCGTATGGAAGGCACTGTAAGGCTCCTCCGTCGCCGGCTGGGTGTTCTCTGAGGAAGAGATGCCCGGTGACCAGATCCTGGTGACGCAAAATCAAACTAAGGTTACAGATTCCTGCAAAAGGGAGCTTGCAGGAATGACATATTTCGTGACGGACTGCTATCGGCAATCAATATATACCAAAATATGCCAAAGCTCACTTGCAAAGCAAAAAAAAGAATGCGGCGCCCCCTGCATCGAGGAGGCGCCGCACCAAAATCCATCTTGGTAATTTCACCGTACGGCGACGGCCTGATTCAACCCTGCTTCGTGTACCAGTCGGCATTGACGGGCGTAAAACTGGCCCACTTTTCCGGCAGATCCTCCAGTGCGAAGATGGCCGTTACCGGGCAAACCGGGACGCAGGCGCCACAATCAATGCATTCCACCGGATTGATGTACAGTTGCTGTTCGGCCTCAAAATTCGGTTCATCCTTCCGCGGATGAATGCAATCGACCGGGCAAACGTCCACGCACGCGGTGTCTTTCGTTCCAATACACGGCTCCGCAATTACGTACGCCATCAAGACTCTCCTTCAAAGGGTATCTGGTGCTCAATCTCTCTCTCTAAAAAATACCGCATCCGTTAAAATCCAAAAGATCGTATTTGTGTTGCCAAGCCTACCACTGCATCCGCCGCTGACTCCACAAAAAAGTATAGCATGTCCGGATCAGGCAGGATCATCATCCGGACAGCATTCTTTTGGACCTCACACCTCCAAGCCGATTTCGACAAGCATTGTGAAAATACCCCCCAAAAGACGCGCATACCCAGCTCAAAGCAGCTGCCACCCCTCGCGTCCTCCCGTTGCCCGCCGCGTCCACAGGGGTGTAGACTGTCGCGCAAGGTAAAACTACCCGCCAATGGAGGAATGCACATGAAACGATTTTCGCCAATTTTGCTTGCCGCCGTTCTAACCGTAACAGGCGTCGTCGCTACGCTGACAAGCCCGCCCGTGACCGCCGCCGAAGATCCGATTATTACCCTCGACAAAGCCGTCACCGAGGCCCTGACCAAAGGGGACCAGAAAACCGCCGAAAAGTATCTCGATGCCGACTTCAGCTGGATCGACACCCTGGGCGTCATGCGCTTCAAGGAAGACGTGTTTCGCGTAGGCATCAAGCCCGCGGTTCCCGTGGCCCCAGACGTAAAATATGTCGAACACAAATATGGCAACGTCGTATGGCTGCAAGCGAACCAGGGAAAACGCTACGCCGCTCACTTCTGGGTGAAGCGCCCCTCGGGATGGAAACTGCTTCACACCACCGAACTCAACGTTCACCCGCGCGACTTTACGCCCGTCCGTCCAAAATATGAAGTGCCTTGCCTGAATCCCTGCAAGGAAGTTCCGTACACCGCCGTCACGCCAAATGAAAAGGCCGCCCTTGCCGGCTGGCAGGAACAGGAATCCGGACGGCCAGGCATGTGGGCCAAGCATATTGCCGACAATTTCGATCAGCGAGCCGCGATGACCTGGACAGGTCCACGACCCTCCAAGACGGAAATGGTCGCTATGCAAGCGAAAATGCGAAAGGAGAATCCGAACCGGGTCGAAGTGGGAGCCGCTCCGGCGCTATTCATCCGCACCTGGGATTTCGGCACTGCGGTCGTGATGATCTCCTGCCAGCCGACGTACGGCGATAAGGCGTACTGGTCCAGCCGCGTTATGGCGCCTCTCAACGGCGTATGGATGATGATGGAGAGCTACCACAATTACATCGACGCATCGCCGGTCATGACCGCCTTGCCGCTCGATGAATCACACGACGCGCGCGCCATGAAGATCAAGTAGGCGGCCGCCGAACGAATGGCCGGGCCATTCGCATTGCTCCGTTTGCGATTTGCCGATGGCGGGCAGCGCCGCATGATCCTTTCAACATCGCGCGGCGCGTCCGGCTTTTCCGGATGCCCCACCCTTCCGGTTTTTTGAAGGGTGGGGAAATCCGGATCCCTTGCCGCGCTAAATCGACGCGCCGGCGCATATCCATTCGATCGATTGAAATAAAGGATTTCCATCGGGAAGGGAAAGGCGCCCTGCCGTTTACGACGTCCCGGCAATCTGCAGGACCGCCGCGCCTTGCAGTTTCCCGCTTCTCAATTGTTCCAGCGCATCGTTGGCCCGATCGAGCCGGAACGTCTGCGTGGTCGTATGCACGGGAACTTCGGGCGCAATCCTCATGAAATCCTCCGCGTCCTTACGCGTCAGATTCGCAACCGAACAGACCATTCTTTCTCCCCACAACAGGTCGTATGAAAACGACGGGATGTCGCTCATGTGAATTCCTCCGCAGACCACCGCGCCGCCCTTGCGGACCGCGGCCAGCGCGGCGGGCACCAGCGCGCCCACCGGAGCGAAAATAATCGCCGCATCGAGTTCCTCCGGCGGGCGCTGGTCCGATCCTCCCGCCCAGGTCGCGCCCAGCCGCTTTGCGAACTGTTGCGCTTCCCGGTCCCCGGGCCGGGTGAACGCATAGACGCTGCGCCCCTGATAGAGCGCCACCTGCGCGATGATATGCGCTGCGCCTCCAAAACCGTAAATTCCCAGCAACTTTCCGTCCCCGGCCCGCACCAGGGAGCGGTACCCGATCAGGCCGGCGCAAAGCAGTGGCGCGGCTTCCACATCCGAATACGATTCGGGAATGGGAACGCAAAAGCGTTGATCGGCAACCGTGTATTCGGCGTACCCTCCGTCAATTGTGTATCCGGTGAAGCGCGCGGCGTCGCACAGGTTTTCCTTCCCCGCGCGGCAGTAGGAGCAGTGCCCGCACGTCCAGCCCAGCCACGGAACCCCGACGCGGTCGCCGACGGAGTAGCGCGTAACCCCATCGCCCACGCGCGTCACGCGGCCCACGATTTCATGGCCAATGATGAGCGGCAGCTTGGGGCCGGGCAATTCGCCGTCGACCACGTGCAGATCCGTGCGGCAAACGGCGCAGGCCTGCACTTCGAGCTGCACTTCGCCGGCGCCGGGCTGCGGCACGGGAACTTCGCGCAGGACAAGCGGCATGCGCGCAGCTTCAAAAATCATGGCCCTCATGGTGGGATTTTCGCTCATCTTCTTCGCTGATCTTTTACGCCGGTCTTCTTCCCCGATTTTTCCGTCGCCTTGAATTCATCTTGAACTCATCCCGGGCTCATCGAAACAAATTTTTTGCGAAGAACAGCAGATTCGCCGGGCGCTCGGCCAGTCGCCTCATGAAATAGGGAAACCAGTCCTGCCCGAACGGAATGTAAACGCGCACGCGATATCCCTGCCGCACCAGGCGGCTCTGCAAATCCGTGCGGATTCCGTAGAGCATCTGGAACTCAAATTGGTCCTTGGCGATGCCCTGTTCCGCGGCAAAACGCACCGTTGCTTCGATCATTTTCGGATCGTGCGTGGCCACGGCGTGGGAGAGGCCGCTGGACAGCAGAATTTTCATCAGTTTGACATAGCTTGCATCGACGTCCTGCTTGCGGGGAAACGCGATCTGCGAGGGCTCCTTGTATGCGCCCTTGACCAGGCGAATGCTGCAGCCGGCGCGCAGCAAGTCGCGTATATCCTGCTCGCTGCGGTAAAGGCAGGCCTGAATGACGGTTCCCACGGCACCGGTTTCCGCGCGGGCCCGCGTAACGATGCGAATCGTGCGGTCCGTATATGCCGAACCTTCCATATCCACGCGCACGAAATTTTGAAGTTCCGCGGCGCGGCGCGTCACTTTGCGCAATTGCTCCGCGCAGTACTCCTCGCCGAGATCGAGCCCCACATGCGTCAGTTTGAGCGAAACGCTGGCCTCGAGCTTCGCCGCGGCGATGCGTTCGAGCGCGCCGGTGTAGGACGCGCAGGCGCGCTCGGCGTCTTCCCGTGTGACAACATTTTCACCGAGGTGGTCCAGGCTCGCCGACATGCCGTCCCGGTTGCAGTTTCGGGCCGCTTGCAGGGCGGCGGCAATATCTTCGCCCGGAACAAATCTTCGAGCCCAGCGGCGAGTGATGCGATTCGATGTGACCCAGCGCCGAAGGCGCGCGCTTTTGGCGAGTTTGAGCAGCAGCGTGCGTAACATCGGTTTTGCCGGTTGACGCGAGGGGCAGGGCGCGCGACCTCAGGCGTCTTTGTGGGCGTCGAGGAATTTCTCGGCATCGAGCGCCGCCATGCAGCCCGACCCGGCCGCGGTAACGGCCTGGCGGTAACGGTGGTCCTGGACATCGCCTGCGGCGAATACGCCCGGCACCTTGGTTTGGCTGCCGTGATGCGTGATCAGGTAGCCGTTTTCGTCCATATCCAGCTTGCCGCGAAATACCTTGGTATTCGGTTCGTGCCCGATGGCGATGAAAACGCCTTCCACCGGCAAAGTCATCATTTCCTGGGTTTGGGTGTTGCGCAGCTTCAGATGATCGACGCCGCCCTTGGCGACATCCGCAATTTCCTCCACCACATACGGGGTCAGGAAATGAATCTTCTCGTTCTCGCGCGCCCGGTCAATCATGATTTTCGAGGCGCGAAATTCGGGCCTCCGGTGAATCAGGTGAACCTTGCTCGCAAATTTTGAAAGGAAATTCGACTCTTCCATCGCCGAATCGCCGCCCCCCACGACCGCGATTTCCTTCCCTCGAAAAAAATATCCGTCGCAGGTCGCGCAGGTCGATACGCCGTGCCCGATCAGTTTGCGTTCGGACTCGAGTCCGATCATCCGCGCAGTCGCTCCCGATCCGATAATCAGCGACCGGGTTTCATAAACGTCGTTCGCCACGGAAATCTTAAACGGCCGCTTGCTCAGATCCACTTCCGTGATCGCCCCGGCTTTGAACTCGGCGCCGAATTTCTGCGCCTGTTTGCGCATGTTGTCGATCAGGTCCGGCCCCAGAATCCCGTCCGGGAAGCCGGGAAAATTCTCGACCATGGTCGTGAGCGAAAGCTGACCTCCAGGCTCGTAGCCGTCGATCACCAGAGGTTTCAGGTTGGCGCGTCCAACATAGATGGCGGCCGTCAAGCCGGCGCAGCCGCTGCCAATAATAATGACGTTATTCAAGTGGTTTTCCCCCTGCCTGCAATAAGATTCGCCAACCGTTTGCCACGATTCACGAAACAAGAAGCAAAAGTTTAACACCGACGCGAACGCCCGCGCTTGGGGAAAATGCCCGCGCGGCGGTTCGCACCTCTCAGCACACTGGCCTCCATAGCAGGAATGCGCCATAATGCCAGACTGTTTCGCATTCCCAGGAGGAAACCTTGAGCCGCACACCAGGCACGTATGCCGTATTCGAAACTTCGCAGGGGACGATTGTCGCCCGCCTGTTCGAAAAGGAAGCCCCGGAGACGGTCGCGAATTTCACCGGCCTCGCGGAAGGCACGAAGGAATTCGCCGATCCGCGCACCGGGCAAAAAGTGAAGCGCCCGTTTTATGACGGGCTCGTGTTCCACCGCGTGATCCCGCAATTCATGATCCAGGGCGGCTGTCCGCTGGGAACCGGAACCGGCGATCCCGGCTATCGCTTCAAAGACGAATTCCATCCCTCGTTGCGCCACGACAAGCCGGGAAAACTTTCCATGGCCAATGCGGGTCCCGGCACCAATGGCAGCCAGTTTTTCATCACCGTGGCCCCGACTCCCTGGCTGGATAACAAGCACTCCATCTTCGGCGAAGTGATCGAAGGAATGGAAATTGCCACCAAAATTTCACAGGTGCCGCGCGGAGCGAACGACAAACCAAAGGAACCCGTCGTCCTGCAAACGCTGCGTATCGAGCGCGTCTAAAATCCAGCGGAGCGAACATGAAAAACCCGGCCAACTTATTCCGGATGATGACCGAGTTTATTTTCATCCTGCTGGGCGGCTTTCTGGTGTGGATCGGGCTGAGCAACAGGTTCCTGTTCAATCCGAAAAGCCCTGCCTGGCTGGCACTGGGGGTGGCGCTGGTCTATTGGGGCGTGCGCGCCTGGATAAAAACGGCGCGGGCCGCGCGAACGCACGATCGAGCGGTCACGCGCGTGGGCGGTACTTCCCTGATCCTGGTGGGCTTGATGATGCTCGGACTGGTGTGGATTGAATTTCGCTGGGTCGGAACGGCCCTGGCCGTTGCAGGAGGAATTCTGATCCTGCGCGGCCTGGCCGCAGCCGTTTTATCGGTCTGGATGGATTAGTTCACTTTCAGCACGATTTGCGAAAGGAGTTCGCAATGTTCAAGGAATTCAAGGCGTTCGCAATGCGGGGAAATGTGTTGGACATGGCGGTCGGCATCGTCATCGGCGCCGCGTTCGGGCAAATCGTCACTTCCTTCGTTCAGGACATCCTGATGCCTCCGATCGGCAGGCTCCTCGGCCATGTCAACTTCTCGAATCTGTTTGTGAGCTTGTCCGGCACGCACTATGACACAGTGGCGGCGGCCAAGGCCGCGGGCGCGGCCACGTTGAACTACGGCCTGTTCCTGAACACCGTCATCAATTTCCTGATTGTGGCCTTCGCCGTATTCCTCCTGGTGCGCTGGGTAAATCGCCTCGCGCCAAAACCCGCTCCGGCGGCGCCCACGACGCGCGACTGCCCGTTTTGCCTTACGGCCGTGCCGCTGAAGGCGACCCGATGCGCGCATTGCACTTCGGAGCTTCGTCCCGCCTGAACGACCCTCCGGAACGTAACTCCGGAGCGTCCCTTCGGGGCGCAAAACAAGCGCAGGAACGCCTGTGCGGGCCGTGCGCCGGCGATGCGCACCGGTCACCTGCCCCGAACCTCGCTCAGTTCCCGTCGTCAATTTTCGGTGGGGAAGCCTTGTTTCGGCTGACGTGCTCTTTCAGGCGGGCGACGACATCATCTTCCTTGCCTGCATTCAACTCGTTCAATACTTCATCCAGGGCAAAATGAACCACGTCGTGGTGGTGCAACTCGTCGGGAGCCACCAGATCACTGAATCGCAGCCAGAGCCGGTGAACGAGCCGCACTTCGTTTGAGGTCAAATTCGGCGCGTGCGGGCCGAGCAGGAATATTTCTCTCTGCCCTCCGGGCGTAACGATCTCCAGATTAAATTGCGGGCGAGGATCCGGAAGCTGTTCCCAGGCCAGACCAATTTCCCGCGCCTGCTTGCCCATCGTCTCCTTCGCGGAGCGGCCGAGCACGATGGTGTTGGATTGAAGTTTTGCCGCGGCGTTCAGTATTCCGCCCCAGGTGTCGCTGGCGGAAACAACCGCCAGGCGTATGGTTTTCCCGCGTTTTTCCGCCATCGAGAGGGCTTGCGAAAACAAATACTGCTCAACGCTGCCGAAAAGCTGTTCCGCATCCAACTCGCTTGGCCCGGAAGAAGACCGGCGGAGCAGGCGGATATGCAGCACCACGACGTCGCGTCGCTCGGGCTTGACCCGATCCAGGACTCCCTGCAGATGATAGAGCGCGTGGTAATTGCTCACCGGAACCAGGATATTTCCCGGCCGCACGCCGAGGCTCTGCAGGGAAAGCTCCTCCTGCCCGGCCACGTTAAACTGATCCATCTCCACGTGCCCGCTGCCCCGCTTGCGCAGGATGCTGCGCTCGGAAAACGTGAATATAGTGAACATGAAAGCCGTAAAAATCGTGCCGCCGATGGTGGCCTCGGGCTTGGTAAATAAGTTCACGACGGCGATCAGCAGCAGCATCAGCGTGATCAGCGCCAGCCCCATGGGTATTTCCCTGCCTGCGATCCGGAAGTTGAACGGCACGCGGTACTCGGGGTCGTCCGGGTGCGTGTAGCGGATCACCAGGACCGCCAGGCCCTGCATGGTGAAACTCCAGATCACGCCAAACGCATACAAATTGGCCAGAAACGTCACGTCGCCGCGGCTGGCGATGATCGTCACCACCTGAAAGATCACCACCATGTTGATGATGCGATGGGAAGTCCCGAATTTCTTGTGGGGCTGGCGAAACCAGTCGGCAAGGACGCCGTCCTCCGAAACTCGGTTCAGCACGCCGTTAGATCCCACGATGGCCGTGTTCACCGCCCCCGCCAGAATCATCGTGCCGACCACGACCACAAATACATGAAAAATCAGCCGCAGGCTGAACGGCCCGACCAGATTCATGGCCAGCCCGCCAATGAGGTTTTCCAGATACTGTCCTCGGACGTTGTCCGGGATAATCATGACCGCGAAAAACGAAACCATGGACGTGAAGATCACGGTATAGATGAAAATGACGATCCCGGCCTTTTTCAGATTCTTCAGCTTGGGCGCTTCCATCTCGCGATAGACCTGCGCGAGCGATTCCTCGCCCGTCATCGCCAGCACGGAATGCCCAATGCCCACGAAGACCGCGACCATGGGGATCATTTTCACGATCTGGCTGCCGTACAGCCAGCCCATGGAGTTCTTGTCCAGACGAATATTGGAGCCCCAGGGCAGCGGCGGCAGATGCGCGCCCCGCACATAGATCGTGTAGCAGCACCAGACGAGCAGGATCACGACCATCACGGTGGTGATCTGCATGATGCGCAGTGCTTTGTGGCTGGACTCTGGTATGCCCTTGATGTTCTCCCACCAGAAAAACAGGGTCACGACAACCGCGAAAAGCGCAGCGGTGGTATTTTCGGAAATGACGAGGTTCACATGGAAGTAGACGAGCAGTTCATTGATGAGTCCGGCCAGATATTGTCCGGCGGCAACGCCGCTGATCGGACCGGTCAGAATGTAATCAAACATCAACGCCGAGACGGAAAATTTCGCCATCTTCCCGCCCAGCGCCTCTTTCACCACCCGGTACACGCCGCCACGCACGAACATGCTGCAGCTCTCGATGTACACGGCCATCACGCAGCCGGAGAACAGCATGACGATCAGGATGAACCACGGCGCCGACTTGCCAATGAAATTTTCCGCTTCGCCGCCCGCGTAATACGCCGATGAGGCCATATCGTTCAATACAATGGCTGCGGCGCGCCAAAAGGAGATAAACGTCAGCATGGCCGTTGTGGCCACGATTACGCGCGGAGCCGTAATTAGGCGGGGAGTTTCAGGGGTGGAACCCGTTGGCGTCGATGACATAAGTCGTAAACTGCCTGAATTGAAGGTCTGGATTGTTGCATGTTTAGCGGGGCTTGTCTACTGGGGGGGGCGGTTCGGTAGTGTCCTAAGACTGTGTTGATGGAAAGGAGCATAGTTTATGAAACGGAAAATCAGTTCGGCTTTTGTCCCACCGTTGGCGGGACTTGTGGCTGTCCCCCGGTCGGCGGCTTCAACAAGCCAAACCCTTGTAACAATGCGAACATGTTCTTCGCTGGCCCGCGCCACCGAAATCGGCAATTATCAAAGTGCGTCTCAGCCCACTCGAAATCGCCACCGGAGTAAAAGAGGTCGCAATTCTTAAGATGACATCGGATAAACACGACTTCTTCCAGAACAAAACTCTGGTCGCTTAGATTCTTGTCTTCATACACACGCATTGATTAGCTCCTTTATTGACCAAACATGATCTGTTAATCCGTGTTCCATTGCCGGGGTCACTCTCAGAGTCATGTGAACACGACAAAAATTATAATAAGCGAAGTACATAGCAAGCGCCGCTTTGAGGTTCACCCACTTCTTAGAGAATGCATTGGTGAGGCGGGTTAGCCGTCGAATGCACATCCGCATTGTTAGGTTCTGCCGTTCAACATGTGATGTGCTGATTCTCTGGGGTGCTGGCTTTCCGAGTCTGGGGACTGATATTGCGTTGACCACTTCTGGCGGGGAATATCGGTGCTCACCGTCAACAGGTGAACCGTACATCTTGATGAGTTGTGCGAAGTCAACGCGAGTGCCGAGACTGTAATGAATCGCTTCCTCGTATGCCTGAAAGCCGTCAGTTGTGATCTGGAATCGGCCTGTCGTAGCAGCATCGATCTTCTCAGTAAAGGCAACGGTGTCGCGTGCGTTGCGCCGTCCGAGATGCCACGCAAGTACCAGCTTCGTTTTGCGCTCGATTGCCACAAAGCAGTAGGCATCACCAAACGTAATTGGATGGTCTTCGGTCTTGGCCTTTTCCTTACAACCCACGAAGCCCCACATTTCGTCACATTGAACGTCCGATACAGAAACCTTCCGGATTCGATCTTCGAGCCAGTTTTCGCACCGTTCTCCAACGATGGACAGCAACCGCATAACTGAGTCTCGGTGCATTCCGGTGATCCTCTCAATACTGCGAATCGAATTACCTTCGACTAACAAGCGAAGCACGGATTCAGCCTTGTCTGTCGAGGCATAAGTACCGCGCACGATACTGTTGTGAGGCTCTGTCACTGTGCGGCCGCACTTAGGGCAGCGAAAGCGTTGATGGCCCTTGCGGTCTTTCCCAAATCGTTTACTTGAAATGCAACAGTTTGAACAAGTCATTTTGACCCTTGCTTTCTTCGGGCCATAGAGCCAAAATGACAGGGAGCTTCCAGCTCTGTCTTCGGCTCATACCCGATGACATTCCCCGTGAGTGGTTCGAGCCACTTGCGGGGAGGATTTTTTCTTGATAGGGCCGGGGGGAATTGGACCCCACTACGCCACCCGTCCAAACGAGTACGTAACACCTAGTCGGCCCCAAGAACAGGCCAGCGCGTCCCTGCAATGTATTGGATTCGCTGGCCTTATTGTTTCTATTGAACATTTCTCTAGTATCATAAATAAGTGATACAGCAATGTCAAGCAAAAAATCATTGACACATCATAAAAAAGTGATAAGCTATACTCTGGTCCCTGTGGAATGGACATTCTGCGACTATTCCACCGCGGCAGGCAATCCAATTGAGAATTGGGTAGCTGGGCTTTCCGAGGATGCGGAGAATCTATTCTGGTCGGTGCTCAAAAACAATAGAAAGGTTCAAAACCCGATAGACTGGACCCAATTGAGATACCTTCAAGGAGATGCCAAAAAGCATCGACTATGGGAACTAAGATTCAAAGCCGATGACAAAGCATATCGAGTCATTGGTTTTTTCAGTGACGATAGAAGAAAAACAGCGATTCTCTTGATGGGCTGTTTTCACAAACAGAAGGTATACGATCCCCCGGGCGCGATAAATACAGCGATCACGAGGAAGGGAAAGTTAGAAAAGGGAGAGGCAATAGCCATTGAGCGAAAGATCCCAACTGATAGATAGATTGCAGAGGAGCGCGGATTCTCGTGCCTCATACATCCGAGGCAAGATCAGCGTGCTTGTGCCCGCACAACTGCATGCACTTCGCCTACGACGCGATTGGACACAGAAGCAATTTGCTCAAGCATCAGGCATGAAGCAACCTAGGGTGTCTGCCATGGAGCAACCGGGCGCGGTTAATTTCAACCTGGAAACGCTCATCCGGTCAGCAGCCACTCATGGGCTCGGTCTTATCGTCAAATTCGTTCCGTTCAGCGAAATGCTGAGATGGGAAAATAATTTCGACCAAGACAGCTTTAATCCCACTCATATCGACAAAGACAAGGCCTTCTTA
>DATLTA010000182.1:0-25634 GCA_035533775.1 Candidatus Dormiibacterota bacterium
GCTTGGCCTTCGTTCAGCGATTTATATCCGTCCGCTTGAATTGCTGAGAAGTGGACGAAGATATCCTCGCCAGACTGGCGCTGGATGAATCCGAATCCCTTGCTGGCATTGAACCACTTAACTGTTCCTTGTTCTTTCACTGTATTTCCTTTTTACTATTTTGAGCTATTTGGTGCTTCTCGACCGCCTCCAGCCGTACAACAAAAAAAGGACAGCAAGTTTGTACTTGCAGCCCCTTTAATCGAATCTAAAGGTTTTACAAGAGCAACAAACGCAACTGCAGGTTATCATGTTTTGGGGTACAAACCTAATCAATTCGGAGGATATTCACAGGCCGCCACCCCCCCCCTACCTTTACCCCAGCGTTACCCCTTACGATGCTTGAAAAACTCCACCTGGCGGAGGCGTTTTTGGGCCTCTTCTTTCGTTTTATATGGCCCGCCGAGGTTTTTCCCTTTGCTGGAAACCACCTTGTACCCGCCCTTTACCTTCACAATCATGCCCAGCCTCCCGGATGCGCACGGACCGCGAAATTACAGGACGACCCCACATTTATTAATAGTATATACCAACTCGCGGAAACGGGCTTTGCAAGGGACCGGCGGCAAGGGGCGCCGGAAACCGCCGGATGGCACAGCGGCGGGCACTCCTTTTCGCGCAAGATGGCTTAGAGGCGTCGCTCAAGGGCGGATTGCAATTCGTGCAGGCGATCCAAGGAAAGCTTTTCGCCTTTTTGCGTGACGTAGAATACGTCGGTTGCGGTTCCTCCTTCAGTATCGATCAGACCCACATCAATATTGAATCCAAGCTCCGCGAAGGTGGAACTGATTTCATAAAGAAGCCCGGGACGATCCTGGGTGACGATTTCCACCACGGTGCTGTGCGAAGAGCAATCATTGTCCATGTGAATTCGCGTATCCACACGAACTTTCGGCGGACGCTTTTCGGGCAAAAACTTTCGCTCCATCAGGTCTTCCACATCCAGCTCACCGGAAATCGCCGCCACCAACTGCTGCTTCAGCCGGGAGGCCTCGGACGGATTGTGATCCAGCGTGCGAAACCTGTCGGAGAAGCGCAAAGCATCCAGGACGATTCCGTTCTTGTTCGCGCAGGCATCCGCCTTCAAAATATTCATGCCCCATGAGGAAATGGTTCCGGCAACTTTGGCAAACAGGAATTGGCGGTCGGTGGTGACAAGCACCAGTTCGTAATATTCGTTCCGCTTGGTGATGCTGATTTCCGCCACGGAATGGCCCAGCCGCCGGTACATCCGGTAATGCGCCGAAATTTCCGACGAGGAATGCGTCAACAGATAGCGTTTCGGGAACCCATCCAGGAAATTCCGGAATTGCTCCGATTCGGCGGCGTCTTCACCCGTGGGGATCAAACGCTCGAGCTGCTTGGTATCTTCCCCGGCAAGATACAGGCGCTGGTCATCCACGGAACGGTTCAGATAATTTTCCGTGGCGGCGTAGAGCTGCCACAACATTTCCGCCTTCCAGGGCGTCAGGGCTTCCGGATTCACGGCCTTGATGTCCGCAAAGGTGAATAGGGTGAGCAGCTTCAACCGTTCGATGGTTCCGACGATCTGCGCAAAATCGTGCACCGCTTCGGGATCGAAAATATCCCGCCGCATCAGCGTCGCGGACATGCGCAAGTGGCTGCCGATAAGAAAGTTTACGGTTTCCCGGTCGAGGGAATCCAGACGCAGGCGCTCGAAAATGCCCTGCACGGCCAACAGGCTGCCTTCCACATGGCTTTCAAAGGGCATGCCTTTGCCGACGTCATGAAACAATAATGACAGGTACAGCAGTTCTGGGTGTTCAATGGTCGACAGAATATCCCAGAACCTGCGATCCAATGCACTCTTCCCCGAGCGCAGATTGTGCAGGTTTTCGATGGTCACCAGGGAATGTTCGTCCACGGTATAGCGGTGGTAATAATCGCGAATCACCAGAGAATCAATGGCCTGAAACTCCTTAAACAGAAGAATCAAGTATCCGAGGCGGTGCATCGCGCGCAGCGCAACCGCCGCATAGGGCAATACCAGAATCTTGCGCAAATGCTCCCAAAGGTCGGCAGTGCTGGCGACCCACTTCTGCATGCGCGGCAACGCCGCAGCCACCGTGTTTTCCGTTTCGGCAGTCAGCTTGAGGTTATGCCTGGCAACCAGCTCAAACAGCCGGAACATCACTTCCGGGTCCTCGACCGAACCGGGCCGGTTCAAGGAAACACGCCCGTCCACCACCGTTAATTCCGAATTCGACAAGGGCGACCCACGGAACGACAGAACGCGGGACCAGACCGTTTTGGATCGGGGAACCTCGTCCAGCAGGACGGCCAGCCGGTCGATCGCGCGCGCATGGCGAAAATAATCCCGCATCCATTCATTCGGAGAAGCGGCGCGGCCTCCATGAAGCCCGATCCCTTTGGACGCGGCCTCGGATTGCATTTCGTAGGTCAGTCCGTTCAAGTCGCGCCCTTGCCGGTAATGCAGAAAGCAGCGCACGGAATCGAGGAAGTCGATGGCGCTGAAAACGTCCGAACGGAGCGGGATCGGCAGCAGCCCGTTGGCATCCTTCCATTCGCGGGACCGCTTCATTTCCTCGATCTGCGCCAGCCAGCAGGCGACCTGGTAGTCCCGCAAGCCCCCCGGACCATCCTTAATATTGGGCTCGAGATGAAAAATGGTTTGCCCGTATTTCTCATGCCTGGAACGGGCAAGCCCAATGAGTTCCTGCATCAGGTTTTGGGATTCCCGCGAGATCATGCCGGGCAGAACCCGGCTCCGGAGGCGCTCGTAGAGTTTCTCATCCCCACAAATGTAGCGGCAGTCGAGAAGGGAAATATTGAATTCGATGTTCCCGCGGTGCAGCTTTCCGCATTCGGCGAGGGTGCGCGTCGTGGGGCTGACGCGAAGATGCAAATCCCAGAGGGACTGGCTGAGCGGCGCAATAATTTTCTTGCTGAAATGCTCGCCACTCCCTTCCTTCTCATACAAAAACAGGAGATCGATGTCCGAGTAGGGGAACAGCGTGCACCGCCCATACCCGCCCATGGCAAGAATGCAAAATCCTTCGACCCGCTCGCCCGCGCCGGTCAAATCCTTCCAAAGCTCGATGACCACTGAATCGATCAGCGCGCTGCGGTCGCGAATCGCCGCCTTCCCATCGCCCGAATCTTCGAAATGATTTCGAATTCTCGCTGATTCGCCCGCGTACCGGTCCTGCAATGTTGAAATGCGACTTTCCCGATTCATATCAGGCCCACCAGGCCCCCACTTCCCGCACCGCCATCACTCATGGATCGGCCAAACAATGCGCCGCACGCGGCGACACTCCCGTTCCCATCTTCCCTGAACGCAACCCGCAAATTCCGCGCGAACTAAAGTGCTCCCACTCCGCGCTCCTGGTTCCGAATGCGAATCGCTTGATCCACTTTGGAGAGAAAAATTTTCCCGTCGCCGATTTTTCCCGTCGACGCGCTCTGCAGAATCGCATCGACCGCGGCATCCACCAGATTATCCGGGATGACGATTTCAATCTTGATCTTCGGCAGCAGATCCACCGTATATTCGCGACCGCGATAGACCTCCGTGTGCCCTTTTTGCCTGCCGTGTCCCCGCACATCGGAAATGGTCATTCCCCCAATGCCCAGCTCCGTAAGCACTTCTTTGACCGCTTCAAACCGGGACGGCTGTACGATCGCTTCAAGCTTCGTCATCATTTTCATATCCTCAGGCAATAAACGCGGATTCAATTCCTCGCTGCGCCCTGGCAGCGCACTACACTATATGGCTATTGTACCCGGCAATTCCAGTTTCTGACGCACAAGGTTCCGCCAGCCAAAATGTGGGCGCCCAAATATCCCGCCGGGGATAGAAGCAGAAAATTAGAATTTTCTCTCGTCAAGGGAATCGCTCGCATGAATCTCAATCGTGTCAGAAAATAAAATTGCCGCGCAATGCAGCGCCAATTGTGCGCTCCACCGCGCGGCAAGTAATAAAGCGTCCCTGGAGGGGGCGGTGCCGTTGGCAGCCACCGAGTAGATACCCACCTCCAGAATCACTCCGCGCCTTGTTTGTCGGCAGTACTTAGAACATAAACCCGGCTTCCACTACGCCGCGGATCTGGTTGGTGCCGGTCCCGCCGATTCCGAACCCAGCATCCGAACCAACGACGAAGTTCGTCAGGTGAACGACCGAGAGGTCCCCTCGAAGGAAGAAGGCGTCCTTGACCCAGGTCGGAGTCACAGTGAATGAATACGCTCCGGTTCCGGGGCCGTATCCCAGCAAGTTGGCCTCGCCCGTTGCAATGCTTCCACTGGACCTGATGTATTCCGGCCGGACGGAAAGCGAAATTCCGTGTTTGAAGTTGTAGTTGGCCAGGATCGCGCCGCCGTTCGTGTGCGCGCCCGTTCCGTAGACAGTGTCGGCGGATTTTACGACTGTATATTGATAGTAGGGGCTGATCGTCACAGGCCCTTTCGTAAACGTGTAGATCAGGTTGTAGATTTGTTGGTTGTTTTGATACAAAAACGTGGCCCCCGAGTTCTTATCGTAGACCCCGGCGTTCCCGCCGGCCGCAAAGGTCAGTGTATTGGAACCATTGATGGCATAGGCCAGTAAACCCGAGAATGACGTGAAGCGATTTGAGTAAAGACCGTCGTTCCAGCTGAACGACACAGAAAGTTTCTTATAGGAGTCATTCAGCTGGATGCCGCGGCTGATGGCCGGCTCCTGATTCCAGAGAAGGCCACGCTCCACGTTCATATTTTCAAAGGTGAACGTGTACTCGTCACCGATCAGCGTGGGTAGCTTCCCGATCTCCGCGCTGAAACTCCCCTTCACCAGCTTGACGTACCCCACGGGAAACGGCCCAAAGGAGCCGCTTACCGTGTCGGTCGTCTTCGCGAACGGCACGCCGACCACAGGGAGATTGTAAGCGCCGCCTTGCAGATAGAATTGAAACCAACCGCTTGTCTTTTGGATGAAAACTTGAGCGTTGCTGATATCTTCGTGCCCCTCGTCTCCGGTGTAGAAGGGACTGTTGCTATATAACCCTATGCCGCTGAGAATGCCGGTCACTTCAATTTTCCCGAAGGGACCCGCGGAAAGTTCGTGCGGTATCCCGGTCGCCAAAGGTCCTGACATCGCGGGAGTCGGCAGGGGCGCCGGAGCCGGAGCTGCCGCCGGCGCAGGTGTCGGTGCACTTTGATCCTGCGCTTCGGCCGCTGGAGTCGTCGAGGTCTCGGTCGCCAGTTCCGTATTCAGATCAGCCAACTCCGCCTTGAGTGCGTCGATACGCTTCTGCAGATCCTCCGGGCTCGATGCCCCCGGAGTGGCTGGTACACTTTCAGCGCTGGCCATGAGCGGTTCACTTCCCCCGCTGGATTCGCTGGCTGCCATACGACTTTGTGCCTTGCTGACTGGCGCCCCTAGCACCGCCAGCCCCATTGCTAACAAACCTATACTCACCCCATAAGTCTTCTTCATATGATAAACAACTCCTTTTCCGCTGGCAGGCCACTAACCCGAAGCCCCCGCCCAGCGAATGAAAGTTAACGAGTAGGGGCGATCCCGTCCAATTCATACTTTCTCTTTCAACAATCAGGAATGTGCACGCGACAACACGAATCGTGTCCATTCATAAAAGAGATAGCTTCGGATTAGCCAGGAACACGGCGGCGGAAGTGTTTTTCTTTTTTTTTGAAGTTCACGATTGCGCGCGGAACGCACGATCCGGCGCATCCGGAAAGAAAACCCTTGCGCGCCGGCACGGAATTCATCGTCCCGTTGCGGAATGCGCGGCGTTCCCGACGAATCTTACGGTCCTGCTGCATCTCCCCGGAATGGCACCGAATGCCAGACCGGAATTATCCAATTTCACGTTCACTTGATTCACCTCGCTCAACTGAACGCCCGCACCAGGTTGCGGTTCGACGGCGAAGATGATGAACACGGCTTTCGATTTGACCGCAACGTGCTATTTTAAAGGACCAAGGGGAGAAACATTGCTATGAGGCGTGCCATTGTAAAATGGGTTGTCATAGGGTTAGCTGCGTTTCTGATTGTGATTCAATTTATACAACCGCGTCGAACGAATCCTCCGGTGATCGCTGCGCATACCC
The DNA here is from genome assembly GCA_035533775.1 of Candidatus Dormiibacterota bacterium. Taxonomy (GTDB): domain Bacteria; phylum Acidobacteriota; class Terriglobia; order Acidiferrales; family UBA7541; genus Palsa-360. Next base: position 6,130 of record DATLTA010000182.1, read on the forward strand.
TGCAGGCTCACATGGAAGTGCCCGCCCAGGTGCAAAGCATTTTGAAACGCTCCTGTTACGACTGCCATTCCAGTGCCACGGTGTGGCCCTGGTACAGCCATGTGGCTCCCGTTTCCTGGTTTGTGATCAGCCACGTGAACGGGGGAAGACGCCATATCAATTTTCAGGATTGGAATGCGCAAGTGAACACGGAAAAAGGCAAGGAAAACCTGGGAAGGATCTGCAATCTCGTTCGAGATGGAAGCATGCCGCTGGCCAGCTACCGCATCATGCATAAGGATTCGTATCTTTCCGCGCAGGACGTGAATACGCTTTGCGCCTGGTCACAGAAAGTCGGCACGCCGCCGGATTCCGGCAAGAAAGCAAATTAACAGGATTCCTGGCGCCTCGCAGGGATGGCTTCTGATTCCCTTCTATTCATAAAGCAGGATCGCAATCCTGTATCCGGCCAGTCCAGACTTGCCGGAATTGGCGCACGCCCCGACCATCGCGGAGTGATATCGCCCGGAGTGGATCCTTTGTTCCAGTATGCCGGGCAGGCCCTGCAGATCGGTTGTCGCATAGTGCAGGACGAAGGAAGGGACGCGGCTTCCGACATACCCGTTGTCCAGAACGCAGGACCTGCGCGCGTCATTGGAATGCGTCAGCAGGCGCAGGCCAAGCGATTGCAACTGCTTGCTGACCTTTTCCTCCTGCTCCCTCAGAGACAATTTCCCGCCCTCCAGCGAAAAATCCTCCACGGCGAAAAGCACGTCGCCGCGTGCAACCACGGCAATGCCCACCGAATCCAGTTCCCGATCGAGCAGGTTGGCGCGGTGCGGCGGCGAATTTATAAACGCCTGTTGAATCTCCCCGGGGCTGGGGCCTTCAGCCACATTCTCCGCCAGAGAGCTGAAAACTACACCTACCTGCCGGACGCGGCTTTCCAGGCCGGGCTCGCCGGGAAGTTGGTGCGAAAGCGTGTTTTGCCGGGCCATACGCAAGGCATGCTGGCGCGCCGCATCCGCCAGCTTAGCGCTCCATCGCAGCGGCGGGATCCCGCGGGCGGCGCGTTCGCGGTTGGTCGATTGCAGCAAGGTTTGCTCGGCGGGGCTGGCCGGACCCTGCGCGCGAAGCGATGGCCCGGGCCATGCGGCCATCGCAAAAAGTACCGCGGCGGAAATCAAGGCTGCCTTCATGCCGAATCCCTCTCTCTTCCTTTTAACACGGCGCAGTCCACCGGGGAGCAGTCCATCCCCAGGGCCAGGTAATGCATGGGACAATCGGGCATTTCGGTGTGGAAGCGGCCTGCGATTCTCGAAGGAGAAAGGAGCCGGAAGATATTATGATGTGTGAGGGAGAAAAACGAAGCTCATGGAACCTGCTCTGGTGGATTTGAAAAATGTACGCGTGATTCGAGGCGACAACGTTGCGCTCGATGACTTCAGCCTACGCATCGCGGCGGGCGAACATGTGGCGATTCTGGGACCGAACGGCTGCGGAAAGTCCACGCTCATCAAGACGATTACGCGCGAATGCTATCCCATCGTCAGGGAAAATTCCTCCATGACGATTCTGGGGCAGCAGCGCTGGAACATTTTCGAGCTGCGCTCAATCCTCGGCATCGTCTCCAACGACCTGATGCAGGACGTCACCGGCGAAACCAGCGGGCGCGAAGTGGTCCTCTCCGGCTTCTTCAGCAGCACGCGCGTTTTCGACCATCAGACCGTGGAGCCCGGCCAGCGCAAGCGCGCCGATGACGTGCTCGAGCGGCTCGGCATTTCGTACCTGGCTGACCGCGCCGTCGCCGAAATGTCCTCCGGCGAAGCCAAGCGCATACTGATCGCGCGCGCCCTGGTTCACGATCCAAAAACGCTGCTCTTTGACGAGCCGAGCAACAGCCTGGATGTCTTCGCGCAGCACGGCCTCCGGGAATCGATGCGCGCGCTGGCCCAGTCCGGGATCGGCATCGTTCTGGTGACGCACCATCTCTCCGATGTCATCCCGGAAATCGACCGCGTTGTTTTAATGCGCAAGGGAAAGATCCAGGCGGACGGAAGGAAAGAGGATTTACTCGAACCGGAACAGATTTCGCGCCTGTTCGGCATTCGCGTGGATATCACGCGCCGCGACGGCTATTACCATCTCTGGTGAACAGTAGGACCGGCTTCAGCCCGTCTTCTTTTGACTTCTGCCGACTCCGCCGGCTTCTGCCAACTCCGCAAAAATCAAAAACGAACAGGCTGAAGACTGTCCTAAATCAACTTAAACCGAGTAGGAAATGTTATCGTCGGTCGCACCCGCCGGCGCGCCATCACCGGAACCGGCCGTGGCGGCAGTTTCCTGTCCTAATTTTGCGCCCCGGCGCATGGCCACGACTCCGGTGCGCACCATTTCCTTGATTCCGTAAGGCCGCAGCACTTCAAGCAATCCGTCGATTTTGGCTTCCGGGCCGGTAATTTCAATCGTCAAAGATTCCGGATTGACATCCACGACGCGCGCGCGAAACACGTTGACCAGTTCCAGCACATCGGAACGCGTGCCGTGCGTCGCGGCAACCTTGATCATCGCCAGGTCCCGCGAAATCGACGGCTTCCCCGTGATGTTCTCGACGAACAGGACGTTGACCAGCTTGTACAGGTTCGCTTCGACACGCAACGCCTGATCCCGATCGGCGTCCACCACAATCGTCATGCGCGACACTTCCGGCTTTTCCGTGCGGCCCACCGTGAGCGAATCAATATTGAATGCGCGGCGCCGGAACAGCGAGGCCACGCGCGTCAGCACGCCCGGTTTATTTTCGACGTACACCACAAATGTATTCAGCATGGGTTTCTCACGCGTCCCCCGCGGTTTCTTCGAGCGGGTTGGGCCGCCGGATCATTTCGTGCAATGCGGCGCCCGCCGCGACCATCGGGTAAACCGAATCCTCCCGCTCCACCTGGAAATCGATGAGCACGGGCCCGTTGTGCTTGCGCGTCATCTCCACCGTCGGCACCACCTGCGAGCGCTGGTTGACGGCGGCGGCGCGAATTCCGTATGCGTCCGCCAGCTTCACGAAGTTGGGGCTGAGCAGCGGCGTGGCCTCGTAATTGCGATCGTAGAAAAATTCCTGCCACTGGCGCACCATACCCAAGTAACCGTTGTTGATGATGGCGATATTGACCTTCAGATTTTCCTGCACCATCGTGGCCAGCTCGCACATGGTCATTTGAAAGCCGCCGTCGCCCACGATGGCCCAGACTTCTGCTTCGGGGCGCGCGGCCTTCACGCCTATCGCCGCGGGCAAGGCAAAGCCCATCGTGCCCAGGCCGCCCGAGGTGATCAGCGTGCGCGGCGCCTCGTGCTTGAAATATTGCGCTTCCCACATCTGGTGCTGTCCCACGTCGGTAACGATCACCGTGTCCCTGCCGATCGTTTCGCGCCACAGATCGTTGATCACATGCGCGGCGTAGAGGTGGCCGTTGTCGGGAAGGTTCTGAATGTCGCGCACCGAAGAATCGCCCTTCAGCCGGTCGATGTAGGCAAGCCAGTCGCGGTGTTCCTGCGCCTTCAATTTCGGCAGCAGTTCGCGCAGCACAGCCTTCAAATCGCCGGCCAGCGCGACGTCCACCTTCACGTTCTTGTTGATTTCGGCGCGATCGATTTCGATATGGATTTTCTTCGCGTTGGGCGCATACGTGCTCAGATTGCCCGTCACGCGATCGTCAAAACGCATTCCGAATGCGATCAGCAGATCGGCTTCTTGAATGGTGGTGTTCAGCCAGGCCTCGCCGTGCATCCCCATCATCCCCAGGCTCAGCGGATGCGATGCCGGAAAAGCGCCCAGCCCGAGCAGCGTGAGGCCCACGGGAATATTGGCGCGCTCGGCGAAGTTGCGCACTTCCTCCATCGCGCCGGAAAGAACAATGCCGTGCCCCGCCAGGATCACAGGCCGCTTGGCGCTGTGGATCAGGTCCAGGGCCTGCTTGTACTCGGCAGGCGTGGGAGAAAGCTCGGGCCGATATCCGGGAAGATGCGGCTCGACGGTTTTCCCGTCGAAATCGCATGTGGACTGTTGCGCGTCCTTGGTGATATCCACCAGAACGGGTCCCGGCCGGCCGGAACTGGCCACGTAAAACGCCTCGGAAATCGTTCGCGCCACCTGGTCGGCGTGCGTGACCAGATAATTATGCTTGGTAATGGGCAGCGTCACACCCGTAATGTCGGTTTCCTGGAACGCATCCGAGCCGATCAGCTTGCTGCCAACCTGGCCGGTAATGCACACGATGGGCGAGGAATCCAGCATCGCCGTGGCAATGCCGGTGACCATGTTGGTGGCGCCCGGTCCAGAGGTGGCCACGGCCACACCCACGCGCCCCGAAGCCCGCGCGTAGCCATCGGCCATGTGCGTTGCGCCCTGTTCGTGGCGCACCAGGACATGATGGATATTGCTGTATTTCAGCGCGTCATAGGCGGGCAGGATCGCGCCGCCGGGATACCCGAATACAGTGGTAACGCCCTGTTGTTCCAGACATTCCCACAGAATTTGCGCGCCTGTTTTTATCATAGAAGTATCCGCCCAGAACGGCTTCCGCCATTCATTTTTCCAGGGAATGGCTTGGAAACCTATCCAAATCAAGAAATAACGGGACAGGCCAGTCCCCCGGCTCCGCCCGACAGAATAACGCCACTTATTATACAGGTTATACAGGAGAATCGAAATAATGGGTTTGTTCCCATGCGGCTGCCTTGCGGAAGTGCGGCAGGTTCCCCGGCATCCTCATCCCGCGTCACTCCAATCCAGAATCACCTTTCCCGCCTCGCCCGTGCGCATGACCTCAAAACCCTCCTCGTAGTCGCGCCAGGGAAAGCGGTGCGTGATGACGGGAGAAATGTCCAGGCCGGACTCGATCATGACGGTCATCTTGTACCAGGTTTCGAACATTTCCCGGCCGTAGATACCCTTGATCGTCAGCATGTTGAAGATGACGCGGCTCCAGTCGATGGCGATTTCCTTTGACGGAATGCCCAGCATGGCGATTTTTCCGCCGTGGCACATATTGACCAGCATTTCGCGGAACGCCTCCGGCGCACCCGACATCTCCAGGCCCACATCGAAGCCTTCGTGCATGTCCAGGTGCTTTTGAACGTCCGCTAGGCGCTCGGTGCGCGAATCTACGGTGACCGGGATGCCCGCTTTCTGCGCCAGTTCCAAACGGCGGGGGTTTACGTCGGAGATCACGACGTGGCGCGCCCCGGAAAATTTCGCGACGGCCGCAGCCATGATCCCGATTGGGCCGGCGCCGGTCACCAGAACGTCCTCCCCCAGCACGGGGAAGGACAGCGCCGTATGAACGGCATTGCCGAAAGGATCGAAAATCGCGGCAATCTCATGCGGGATGGGAAGCGTGTGCTTCCAGACGTTCATCATCGGCAAAACCACGTATTCGGCGAACGCCCCCGCACGATTTACCCCAACGCCCTGCGTGTGCGCGCACAGGTGCCGCCGCCCGGCCAGGCAATTCCGGCAACGCCCGCAGACCACATGCCCTTCCCCGCTGACCAGGTCTCCGGGATGAAGATCAGCAACATTTGATCCAACTTCGACGATTTCTCCGCAAAATTCATGGCCGATAACCAGCGGAACATGAATCGTGGATTGAGCCCAGGCGTTCCAGTCGTAAATGTGTAGGTCTGTGCCGCAAATACCGGTGCACAAGACGCGGATCTTCACGTCGTTGATGCCGGGTTCGGGCTCGGAAACATTTTCCAGCCACAATCCCCGGTCGGCGCGGCTTTTGACGAGGGCTTTCATTCGAATGATTTGCTTTGCCCTTGCTTCAAACCTGAAATTACCGCCGCCCGGCTTTTTTCTGTCCAGAAGAAGGGCCAGAAACGCGAGCGGCGCGGCACGCCTAAGTATCGCAGGTTCCCCGCTGCTTCCTGGATGAAACATTCGCGACTGTGATTATAAAAACAGGTGGGCGGCGGACAGCGGCGACTACAACCGCCGCCGGTGCGGGGCTTCGATCCGGGGAGCGAAAAACGTTGGAGGGAGGAGGGCCGAATGTGGGTGTTCATTCGGCCCCGGGGTGGTCAGGATTACTATCTGCTCATGTGTGAGGATAGGGGTGGAGAGGTTTTCTGTCCAATTCATCGTTTTGATGTGAAGTATCAGATTTCGGCACACCGGAACGAAACCGCCGCTTCGAAAGAAATTGCATGAGTGGCGGACAATGCCGCGAGCGAAACTCCGGCCGATTTCGTTTTCAATATTTGGAAGGCAATTTGATACCCAACACGGTTCGAAAGAGAATTCCAATATCGGAAACGAACGTGCGCGACCGAAAATATTTCAGCGACAGTTCCAGCTTGGTGGGCAGAATTTGCGTGACGTATTGTTGCTCGATCGCCCCGTCATGAAACATTTGAACTTCATTCCGGAATCTCAGCGAAGCCGGGTCCGTAATTCCCGGCGGAACCTGCAGCAGCACCGCGTATTCGCTCGGGAAAAATGCCACAAACCGCTCGTGCTGCGGCCGCGTCCCCACCAATTGCATATCTCCCTTCAATACGTTCAAGAGCTGCGGCAGCTCATCCAGCTTGTACTTCCTCAACCATCGGCCCACGCGCGTGACGCGCGGGTCCGACGGCGCCGTCAGCGGACTGCTTTCCTCCGAATCGACCACCATGCTCCTGAATTTCAGGAGGCGAAACCGTTCGAGGCCCTTGCCGACGCGGGAGTGCGAATAGAACACCGGACCGCCATCGTCCAGCTTGATCGCGAAGGCAATGATCGCGAATACGGGGGCCAGAACGGCCAGCCCTGCGATTGCGCAAAACCGATCGAACGCGCCTCGCGCAATCGAGTGAAAAGACAAAAAAATCCGCCGCGGCGCAAAATGCGCTGCGGTTTCCGCAACTATCATTACTGCGTGACATGGATAAGGAAATAACCCGAAGTTTTTTTGCATGGGCGAGTCCTCCCGTATGCAAGATCAGGGTGCGACATCAGGGTGCGTCATTCATTCGTCATTGCAGACACGACTTTCTGGATGGAAGTGAACCGATCGCGCGTTGCTGGGCGGCACGAAACCGCCAGGAGAAAACCTAATCCGTAGGAAAGATGATAGGTCGCAAACACGATGGGAAAGACAGGCAGGAATTCCCCCCCGTATTCATTGGCGGCCTGAATCGAGGCGAAAAAGGACGCGGCGAAATACGATCCTGCCAGGATGGCCAGACTGGACAGAAACAGATGCCGCCACCACGCGAAGCCGCCAAGATTCGCCGCAGCGGCAAAAACCAGCAGGAGCAGGGCGGCGAGCAGACATATACCGGGCGCCAGACTTCGCAAAGAGGCCGGCTTGCGGTGCTTGCGAATCACCGACACTTTCCAATACCCATACTGGAAATGCTGGCAAAACAAAGCCCGCAGGCTTTTTCTGGGGCTGTACCAGGATGTAATTTTCGGCGATTGCCAGATTTTTCCGCCCGAAGAGGCGATGCGGAGGTTCAGCTCGGCGTCCTGACTGCGCACGAGTTTTTCGTCGAACAAACCCACGCGCTCCAGAGTGGACTTTTTCCAGCAGCCGTAAGGGACCGTGTCGACTGGCCCTTCGTAGCGAGCGTTATGAAACTTCGCTCCGCCGCTGGCAAACCAGGCGTGATAGGCGTGCGCAATCGCCTGCGCCATGTACCCCTCCGCGCGAGTCAGAGCGGGCCCGCCGACATTGTCCGCATCGGTTTCCCTCAGAATTTTTATGCAATTTTGAACGTAGTCCGGCGCGTAGCGGGTGTGGACATCCATTCGAATAATGAATTCTCCCGAGGCCGCGCGAATGGCGGCATTGAGTCCTGTGGAAACGATTTTTCCGGGGTTGTCGATGACGCGCAGGGCCACGCGATTCTGCTTACTCCAGCGCTCGAACCGATCCAGAACCTGGCGGGTTCTGTCGGTGCTGCCGCCGTCGGCGATCAGGACTTCCACGTTCATGCCCGCTACGTCTTGCCGCAGAACCGACTCAAGGAAATCGCGGATATGGCGAATTTCATTCCGGCAAGGAACCACGATCGATACTCCCATGGCCGGCATTTCCATCTTTTCGCTGTTGTGCATCGTGGAAGCTTTCTCGAATTTCATTGGCCGGATTTTATCGGACGGATCGAATGACCGCGGGACGACGGGTTCACGAGTGCTGCGGAACCGCTTCCATGCCCGGCGCGCGGATTTCCTGAAAAACCCGCTCGGCAAGATTTCTTTCGCAGATCCCCACCAGCGCCACGCCAATGGAAAGCGCAATGACCGGCAGCTTTTCCCAATACAGCGTCGGCAAAGCAAAGCTATCAATACAGATGGCGAAGATCAGCGCCAGAAGCAGCGCGCCGTGCAAGCGAAATCGCGGAGTTCGGTAGAGCGACAATCCAACGGCGACAAATTGAGAGACAACGGCCAGCAGCAGCGCGAGGCCGCCCACACCCAACTCAATCCACACCGATAGATACGCATCGTGAGCGCGGCCATCACTTCCCGCTCCCGACAAATAGATCCATTCCCGGCCAAACCCGCGGCCAAGGAAAGGCTTTGCCCGGATTGCCTCGATGGCCGCATCCCAGCGGTCATACCGGTGGCTAAACCCTGCACCCGACGCAACGTTCACTCGAATGGCCCCATCGAACATTGCGCGGTTCGTGGCGCGCAGAATCAGAACGGCAGAAAGGCACACGGCAAGAAATACGATTGTCCATTTCCACTGGCGCGACAGGCAGAGATACACGACAAATCCTGCGAAAATGCTCAGGCTGGTGCCGCGCACGTAAAGCATCGCGGGGATCCCTGCAAATCCCATCGCCAGGCATAGCCAGAAGATGCGCGTCCCCTGCCATCTGGGGAAAACGATTGCCCCCAGCCCTGCGGCAAAAACCAGAAGCATAGCGGCCTGGCCGATGGTGTTCGGATTCCACGTCGTGAACGCGGCGGCGCTTTTCAGTTCCTGAAAATTCGCGGAAGCATTCTCCACACCGCCGCCGAGGCGCTGCAGAATTTGCATGGCCAGCGCAATCCCCCCAAACATGAGGCCCGCAACCAGAAATCGAAGGCGCCTCTCCGATTGCACCAGCCGCGGAAGAACGAAAATAATCGCGGTGCATCCGGTCATTTTTGCCGTTTCGTACGCCGCCGGTGGAGTGCCTTTGGCAAATTCAACCGCGGCCGAAAAAAAACAGACCACCAGGAAAATTCCCTGCCAACCGAGAATCCTTCGCTGATGCGGCACCAGAGGAGCCGGCGTCCACAGAACGCAGCGGATCAGAAACAAGACCATCAGGGCATCGTCCATGCGGATATGGATCGCGGTCCCCAGCGGAATCGCGATGTCCGGAAATCCCAGCGCCAGACCGTACAGGAACAATCCGTACTCCGGCCTGGCGCACAGGATTCCTGATACCAGCAGAATCGCCAGAACCGCTTCCACGGCGAGAATTGGGGAGGGATACATTTTTAAACGCTATCCCGGATGTTTCCGGGTTGCAGATTCATCAGATTCATAAAACCAGTTCGATTCTTGGTTTTTGCAGGTGGATTCGCGCGGGAACGCCAGCGGCCATGGAAAATGCGGGGATGTCGCGTGTCGCCACGGAATTGGCCGCCAGCAGGGCACCGCGGCCGATCGTCACGCCCCTGGTGACGGTGGCATGCGCTGCGATCCAGGATCCCTGGCCGATATGAATCGGCGCGACGTTGCTCAAACCATGCCGGTACGAGCCGCCCTGCCTGGTGTGGTCTCCGGTGACCAGCACCACGAATGGCCCGAGTTGCGCCTCATCTTCAATCACAATTCCTCCCCGCGCGTGCAGCCAGCAGCCGGCCGCAATGTAGACATCGCGGCCGATTTCCAGGCGATTGCAAAAGTTGATGGTCACGCCCCGCGCAAGCTGAAAATTTTTTCCGCAGGATTTGAACGCGGGCCGCAGCAAAAATCCGCGCAGCCGCAACACGGGCTGAAGATCCGGCAGCCAGCTCGTCATCAGGGTGACAAAATGAAACCAGAGATATTGAAGGATGCGCATATGGATTGATTTTTATTGCTGTAGCACCGCGCCTGATCCGGTTGCAGAGTTCGTTTCAGGGTTTGTTTCCAGCTTTTTGCGCACTATGTCGACGAAACATTCCAGGGTTTGCCGCCGAACCGATACGAATCCATTGCGGATCAGGGAGCGGCGCAATGCACCGTCGCCAACAAGGCGGTCTATCGCCCGGGCCAGCTCTTGCGCGCTCCTGGGAGCGACCAGCAGGGCGTCGAATCCGTCGGTGACGGCGGTGGGCACGCCGCCGACGGTCGTGGAGATGCAGGGCAAGCCACTGGCGCGAGCTTCGGCCAATACGTGCGGTGTCCCTTCGGAAAGGGAGGGAAGAACAAAAATATCGGCAGCCCGCATGTGTTCGAATACGGACGTGCCGCAGGGTGCGTACCCTGCCCAGTGCACGCGATCCTGAATTCCCCGCGCGGCAACGATTTCGTCCAGACGCCGCCGGTATTCCGGAAATTCGTCCGAGCCGACAATTTCGAGGTTCCAGCAGATATCCGCTCGCAGCCGGCTCACCGCCTCCAGCAAATATTCGATTCCCTTCTCGGGGCGGATATAGCCCACGAAAAGAATGCGAACCGATTGGCCCTGGCAGGTGTCCACACGATGATGAAATTCGGTTTCTTTCACCGTGCTGGAAACCGTTGCGGACGTTCGGGGCGAAGCATACGCGTGGGCCAATGCGCGGCCATTGCAAAGCAACGCGCCGCCGGTGAACCAACGGCCCAGCCGGGTGCAGATCCGGTCCTGCCAGGCAAAAAGCAAAACCATCGTGTCAAAAATGGCCCCTTTGCGTCTGCCCGCCTGAAGCACGCTGATAGAATCGCCGACGATCCAGTGACAGACGGGTTTCCGGAAAACAAACGCACACAGATACAACATCCCGGCATACGGGCACATGCCCCTGACGAAGAGGACGGCGGCACGTGCGGATGTACGCGCGAACGATCCCGAACAAATGCGGCAGCGCTCCAGCGGAAGTGCCCCAGAACGGCTGGGGAATGAGTTCAAGGTTAGCGGCCTGGAGCGGCAAATCGGCGGGCGCGGGAGGCGCGCCATGCACAACACGCGCGCAGACGTACACCTTTTCATAGTGTCTGGCAAGGGCGTCGGCGACCCGGCCCGAAGCCGCATGCATGTAAATCTCTCCCGCTCTGAGATATGCGCGGACCGGGGTCACGTATCCGAGAGTTTCCATCATTGGCTCCCATCAACAAGCATCAAGAAAAATTTCAGAAAACGTTTAAGCGGGAGACCGCAAAACCCGCAGGCGTAAAGCGGCCACCTGCCGGAAAAAGGTTTTGACGTCGCTCGCGCCAAACGGCCAGAAGCGCACCGGAGAAATCCGCAGCCAGCTTGCCGCGGCGGCAACCAGAACGATCACCTGCGTGCACGCTCCCAGAGCCACCGCCCAGGCCATGCCCATCAGCCCGAATCGTTGCATGAACAGCGCCGCAGCCAGGGCCAGCACGCCCGTTCCCAGCAACTGGCTCAGCAGCCCCGCGTGGGGATGACCCGCGCCGCGCAACCCTTGATTCAGGATGTTGCACGACGTGGTCAGCGAGGCTGCCAGGGCCAGAATTACGGCGGGACCAACGGCCTGTGAAAATTTAATTCCAAATAGGGGCACGACAAGAAACGGAATCAGGCAAGCCAGTCCCAGACCCACACCCACGGAAATTAATGTGGACTGGCGAAATGTTTCCGTGAGGAATTGCGTCTGCCCGGCGGCGTTTTTTTCATTGGAAACGAGGGCAAAGGAGGTGATTCCAAGGGCTTCCCCCAGCGAAGACTGCGCGCGGCCCAGAGCCGAAGCCACGGAATAGATTCCGGCGGCTTCCGCGCTCATCCACCCGATCACCAGGATTTTGTCGATCTGCAAAGTCAGCAAGTTGCCGGCCGTGGCCCAAAAATAAGGCAGCCCGGAACGCAGTAAACGGCCGCAATCCGCCAAATGCAATCTGCCCCGGACGAAGCAACGCCTTTGCATCCAGAGGCGCAACACGGCAGCAAACAACTGGCTCGCCAGGAATGCCCACACGAACCAGCGCACCTGGACCATTCCCATCTTCCAGACCGCGCAGATCAGAATCAGATAAAAAATGAAAAATGAGGCGCGGACAAAATTAAACCGCCACCAGCGCATCCGCCCATGATCGACGGCCAGAAGAATCTGGTTCAGAATATCCATGGGAATCAGCAGCAGCGAAAGCCGCGCAAGGAAAAGCAGATTTTCCCGGTCCGAAGGCAGCAGATAAGGAATCAGAAAATATCCGAGAAGAAAATACAGGGACGCCCCGGCAAACCCGACGGCCACCGCGCTGCAAAGCCGGTCGGCTTCCCTCTCCGAATCGCTGGCCACTTCCCGCGCCAGCGCCCAATTGCAGCCGATCAATCCCAGGTTGCTGAAAATGACGGGCCACAGCATGACCGTGGCAAGATCTCCCCGGGCCGCGGGACCCAGGATTCGCGCGGTTGCGATCCCCGTGAACAGGCCGCATCCCTGAATCGCCAGGCTGGTGAAATACGTGCCGAAATTGGCTCGGGAAAAAATCATGCACGGGCGGCGAAATGCGGCATGGCCGCGCTCAGGATGCGTGGAGAGGCGCGTCTTCCGGAACATCGTATGCGTAATGCGAATAATCGGTGAAGCGCACGTCCAGATGATTCAAGACGACGCCAAGCAGATTGGCTCCGGCCGCGCGCGCCTGCGACTCCGCATGACGAACCACTTGCCTGGGCGTTTCTCCGCACTTCACGACAAGCACGGTTGCCTCCACCATGCTGGCCAGAATGCGACTGTCCACGACATTGAGAAGAGGGGGAGAGTCCAGCACAACCAGGTCGTATGCCTTGGACGCCTCCTGAATCAGTTTCCGCATGCCCTCGGAGGAAACAAGCTCCGCCGGGTTCGATGGGATATCTCCACTGAGCAGGACGTCCATGCCGCTCACGGCCGTCTGGCGCACCATCTCCTGCCAGGTTCCCCGCCCCTGCAGATAACCGCTCAACTGCGATCCATTCTGTGGAAAGTGCTTGTGAATGCCCGGGCGGCGCAGATCCGCATCCACCAGCAGAACGCGCCGGCCGAGCTGCGCCAGGGAAACGGCAAGTTTCGTGGCGATCAATGTTCTTCCCTCTCCGGCTTGCGCGCTGGTCACCAGAACGGAATGCGCCGAACGGCTCGCGCTGGGTAGAAGCACGGAAGTTCGAAGCCCGCGAAACGCCTCCGACAAAATGGGGCTGTCGAACACGTCAGGCTCATGGCTTTGCCGGCTGATGATCAGGGACCTGCGTCCCGTGACCTTTGGATCGGTGAAGCGCAGCGAGTAGGCCCGGCCCTTACGCGCAACTCCAGAATTCGAATCCCTGCGCAGGGATTCGAACGAGGGGATAAGAGCCAGGGCGGGAACGCGCAGGAAGTGGTCCACATCCTCGGCGCCACGCACGGTCTGGTCGAGATGTTCCAGGAGCAGGGCGGCGCAGATGCCTAGCCCCAAACCCAGGATTGCCGCCAGGCCCAGGTTCAGAGGCACGTTGGGAGCGACCGGGTTGTAGGAAGCTTTTCCCGGATCGACGACGCGGATGTTGCTTGCTTTCAGGCCCGCGGAGACTCCCGCTTGCTTGAGCTGCTGCAACAATCCATCGTACATGCTCTTGTTGCTGTCGACATCGCGGCTGCGTATTCCGTACTGCACGGTTTTTTCGGCGATGGCGTTCGCTTGGTTCTGTTTTTTTTCAAATGCCCGCTGCAGCAGTTCCTCCTGCTTCACCGAGGCGAAATAATCATCGCTGATTTTCTGCACGGCGCGCCGGCGCTCGCGTCCGAGGGAGGCCCGAATTTCCGCGATTTGGCTCTGAACCTGCATGACTCGTGGATAGCCGTCGGTAAACGTCGTGGCCAGCTGCGCGCGCTGCCGCTGGAGTTCGGCCAGGCGAATGCTGAGGTCCTGCAGCAGTTTGTCGTCAAACACGCCGGGCAGCGCTCCCGGATCACCCGCTTGTGCTATGCGATAGAGAGATTCCTTTTTGTATCTTGCGTCCTGGGCCTGGGTCAGTTCCTGCTGCAACTCGCGCAGGTCTTGATTCATGATGCTTTCCGAATTGCCGTTGCTGGTCTCGATAATCAGAAGGCCGTTGTCGGCGGCGTATTTCTGTAGATCGTTTTCGGAATGCTCCAGCTTCGTTTTCATGTCCGACAGCTGCTGGGACATCCATTCGGAAGCCTTTTGCGTGGCATCCCATCGCGCTTCCAGATTTTTTTGCGCGTAATCGGCGGTCAGGGTATTGACAACGCGCGCCGCCAGGGCGGGGTTCTGCGCGTCAAAGCTGATCTCCACCGCCCGGCTGTGCCGGATCGGATTGATGTCCAGCCGGTCATGAAAACGCGCGAGCGCCGTTTCCCGCAGAGTGTGATCGCGCCCGTTCCGGCCCTTCTCCAGCCCAATGGCGCTCAGCGCGGCGCGTATTGCGTTGCTCCCTGCCCAGGAATTCTGCGGCGGACGAAATTCCGCCACTTTTTCCAGGCCAAGCTCGTCGATGACGCGCTCGGCCAGATCATCGCTGTTCAAAACCTTGTATTGCGTTTCCAGATACGCATCCGAGACTTCATCCAGCTGAAAAAGTTCCTGAGGCGTCACCAGGCTGGGGTTTTCCCTGTCAATTTCCAGCAGCGCCTTGGCGCGGTAGACGGGTTTCTGCCTGAGCGTTGCGATCAGCACCACTCCGAATAAAACGCAAAAAATCGTCCAGACGATCCAACTGCGCTTCCGGATGATCCTCCAGAAGGCGACCAGGTCGGGAGGCTTTTCCGCGCCGTCCACGGACGCCGGGGAAAGCATTGTCCGGCGGCGTTCCACCAGCACGCCGGGCGGTCTGTAGACATCGATCCTCCTCTGGTCCGGGCCGTCTTCCGGCATCGCTTCACCTCCGATAGATCACCACGCCCGTCGCCGTGTAAAGCACGGCTTCCGCGCCCCGATAGAAAGCGCTTTTCGCCGAACTATCGGGAATGAAAACAATATCTTTCGGCTGGAGCAGCGGATCCGGGGCCTTGCTGGCCAGGATTTTGCCGAGATCCACTGGAATTTCGACGCGCTTGCCCGTGGTCAGATCCGTGCGGATGATCCGCGCCCGGCTTTTGGCGGACGTTCGCGTCATCCCTTCGGCCAGAGCGACGGCCTGCAACACGGAAATACTTTCGTTGCTCTTCAAGGCAAATCCGCCCGGTTTTTTGACATCGCCAACAACGTAGACGATGCCGGCGCGCGTCACCTTTACAATGTCGCCCGGATAGACGAGAACATTGAGCGCGGGATTAGTGGATTCCAGCAGGCTCTTGAGATTGATTTCCACGATTTTAGATTGGCTTGCCTGCGTGGATGAATTCACGCCGCCGTCTCGAAATGCCTGCCCCCTCGACCGCGCCACTGCGGCGCCACCGGACTGCCCGGAAGCCTGAATCGGGGAGCCTTCCGTTCCCGAAGCAGCGCCGCCACGCATGATCAATACGGTGTCCCCGGCGTCGTCGGCGAGTCCCTGCGCCATGGAGAGCATCTCGATTACGGTCTTTGCGCCTCGAATCTGAAACACCCCGGGCATTTTCACCGCACCGACCACGGAGACCGGATGGCTTTGCAATTCGCGCACAAAAACGGTGACGTGAGGATTTTTCATGTACGTCCGGCGCAGCAACTCCTCGATCACGGACTCCAGCCCCTGCGGAGTCAACCCGGCGGCTTTTACCTGACCGAGCAATTGCATGGAAATATCTCCGTTCGCCGAGACGCGCGAAGTGCAGTTCATTTCGGGGGCTTCAAAAACCGAAATGTCCAGCAGATCGTCGGGCCCAATGCGGTATTGGTCGATCGCAGGCTGTGATTTCCGCGCAAGCTGCGTGCGCGATTGCTCCAAGCGCCGGTTGAACTGCCGCGCCGTCTGATCTTCGGACGAAGGCGGCGCGTTCGCGGCGCGCTGCGCATGCGCGGGCAGGACGGCGAAAAACACTCCGATCCACAGAAGACCGCGCGCCCGCGAACAAAACCTCGCCAGGCAATTCACTCTCCGGATGGACGATCGCGGAAAATCAGATTTGTGAGATTTTTGTGATTGCATGATCAATCTTTCCGTTCAGACTGCGCGTTCAGGCAGGAATCGAGTAACGTCGCATCGCCAGGGGAATTGGGCCGACTCTTTCGATGCTGGACAGGTCGATTTCGACCGCAGCGGACCGGCCCAACATTTCCAGGGAAACGACGAAGCTGGATATTCCCTTTTTCCGAACCAGAATTCCCTCCATTCCAATCAGCGGCCCGTCCGTAACGATCACGCGCTCCCCGTACTGCAGAAACGGATAGGGATCAACAGAAACGGGACTCGCAACGATTCGCCGCACCGCGTCAATCTGCTCCTCGGAAACGATTTCCGGCCGACCGGAACACCCCACGATGCTGATGATTCCGGGGGTGTCAAGAATTTCAAGCCGGCGATCCCAGCGCGTGCGAATGAATACGTAGGATGGGAACAGCGGCAATGAGAGGCGCTTCGAGCGGTCTCTCCAGCGGTGCATCACGCTGTAGAGCGGGAGAAACACTTCATGGCCTTTGCGCAAAAGCGCCTCTGCGGCGGATTTCTCATGCTGATGGCGCGTATACAGGGCGTACCAGGAGCGCCCCGCGCAGGAATCGTGAATTTCCAAGTTTTTTGCAATCCATGTCATACAGCTTCGCCCTGTGACTCCCATCGGGAATGCCCTTGAAACTTTCAATCCAGGCTGCCGCCGAATAGGAAGGCCAGCGAATATTCCGGCTTGCGATCCGGCGCCTGGTGCAACGCTTTGCGCCCTAGTGCGTAATTTCCACGGCCGTGTCCGATTTCCGGAGCCATGACCCCACCGGCGCATTTTGGCTCGTCGCCACAATCCAACTCTGGCAATCCTCACGCACGACCGCGAATCCGTTTTCCCCCCGGCCATCGCACCGGCGCTCGACGCGAATCACGCGCGCTCGCCCTGCAATGCGAATTTCCTTTATTCCCATCAGGGATGGAAGAATGATTTCCACTCGAACGGGAGCATCGACGGGCGGGCAGGTGGAACTCTGAATAAAGGCGCCCGGCACGCTGACATCGCGGGTAATTCCTTTGCCGCGCATGGATTTATGATGAACGCTGTCCCAGGAAAATAATGCCCGGGCATCCAGCCGGTACCGAATTTCTTTTCTCATTTTCATCGGCAAACCCAGAGTGGGCAATCGCGTGGCCGTTTCCGATGTCCAGAAGCAAGCGTGCATGTAAAACGCGGCCACATTAAACGTCGGCGCAAATCCGCACAACGGGGAAGCTGCCCGCCTCTGCTCTCTGGACGAGTCCCGGGTGATGCTGGAGGCGCGCGCCCTTGCGGTCCGGGGGCGAATCACCCTGCCGCCGCCAACCGCCCGCCGGGACCGCTTCCCCTATCCGCTAGCTTCCCCAGTAGTTAACAGGTTGCCACTCAGCTGACACGCTCGCCTCTGGCACGATTCGTGACTTTTGCAAGCAATATAACTTGCGCGCCACTTCCCTCTCGTATACACTACGCATCTAAGTTCCCTCCCAGCGGGGTACGTGATGGGCCATCTGG
Source organism: Candidatus Dormiibacterota bacterium (assembly GCA_035533775.1). Taxonomy (GTDB): domain Bacteria; phylum Acidobacteriota; class Terriglobia; order Acidiferrales; family UBA7541; genus Palsa-360. Next base: position 23,795 of record DATLTA010000182.1, read on the forward strand.
CACGACCGTTTACCGAAAGTATCCGTGTCCTGATCGCAGATGCAGATCGCATGAGCGCGAATCTGATCGCAGACGGACTTACGCGCGGGGGGCACGACATCAGCGTCGTCGCCATTTCCAATTCTTCCACGGAAGCCATCGGCGAGCTCGAAAGCAAACAGCCGGACATTGCCCTGATCAACGCGCATTTGGATGATGGCCCGCTCACCGGATATCAGGTACTGCAGCACTTGCAGTGTTTATCCCACCACACGGCCATTATCATGATGGTTCCCGGCGCTGAGCGCGACCTGGTCGTCGATGCTTTCCGCGGTGGCGCGCGGGGTGTTTTCTGCCGCATTCAATCTCTCAAACAGCTCTTGAAATGCATACGGATCGTGCATGGCGGGCAGGTTTGGGCCGACAATCAGAATCTTCAGTTCATTCTGGAATTTCTCACGCAGCTCAAGCCCCTGCGCATGGTTAAACCGGGCGGCGGAATCAGCAGGTTGACGCCGCGCGAGGCGGATGTGGTTCAACTGCTCTCGGAAAGCATGAGCACGCGGGAGATCAGCCTGAAATTGCAGGTCACCGAGCACACCATTCGAAATTACCTGAGCAATATCTACGACAAGCTGGGGGTTTCCAGCCGCGTGGAACTCGCGCTGTACGCCGTCACCCGCGAAGACATAAACCACCCGACCGGCGAATAAAGCCGCAGGCGATGCGGCCGGCAGCCGCTCGCACCTTCCCTTCCCGATTTTTCATCGTCATTTTGCGTGTTCGAAATCCTCCGAAAACCGATACCATATCGCCTGCATCATCTGAAAAGATCCCGGCGCGTCTATCTTTGCTGCGCGCGAAAATAGAATCGACCCAGCCTGGATCAGAAGAGGCAGGAGAGACAGGAGAGAGATGCCGATGACCGAAAATACTCGCTACGAGCGCGGAATGTCTAAATTGATGGAAATTTATGGAGAATCGGCGAAGGTTCTGCTCACTTCGCTGGAAAACATTGCCCCGGATCTGGGCCGCTACATCGTCGAATTCGCATTTGGAGATATCCATTGCCGTCCCGGTCTGGACCTGAAATCCCGGGAAATCGCCACGGTGGCCGCGCTCACCGCGCTCGGAACGGCCGCCCCGCAACTCCGCGCGCATATCCACGCCGCACTGAATATGGGGTGTTCCGAACAAGAGGTGATCGAAATCATCATGCAGATGGCGCTGTATGCGGGGTTCCCGGCAACGTTAAATGGAATTCAGGCCGCCAGAGAAGTATTCGCCGAAAGATCGGCAAGCAAATAAACGGATAAAGTTATCTTAAATGTCCGCCGGTTGTGCTTGCTCCGCACTTCAGGGGCTAACGCCCGACTTTTCTTGTGGTTTTGATGTCGCGGCTGAAGCCGCGACCCACAAAGCAGATTTGGATTCAGGAGGTGACTTCTGGGTATCGGCATTTTTTAAAGGCCTGTTGCGCATCGGCGAAAGCCAATCGTGCGATCGTGCGTTCCGGCGCCTGCGTGGTGATATGATTCCCGCGTGTTTGACGGAGACAGTATTCGGCTTGGAACATCCGCCTTCACCGCCGCGGGCTGGCCGGGCAGCTTCTACCCTGCCGGACTGCCTGAACGCGAATACCTGAGCTACTACGCCACGAGGTTCGACACCGTCGAGGTGGACAGCACGTTTTACAGGGCCCCGACCCTTTCCACCGTCCAAGGCTGGTATTCCAAAACGCCTGAGGGATTCCTGTTCGCGGCGAAGGTTCCGCAAACGATCACTCACGAAAAAGTTATGCGGGATTGCGAGGAGGAATTGTCTCAGTTCCTGAAGGTAATGGATGCGCTGGGCGAGAAAC
>DATLTA010000183.1:0-28107 GCA_035533775.1 Candidatus Dormiibacterota bacterium
AAGACGCGTGGCGACACATGCACCTCCGGCTAAAAACAAAAATTACGCTGACCATGGCAGGTCTCGTGCTCGCCGTCGTGGGCGTGAATTCCACGCTGTACGTCATGACGCTGACCCGCCAGGTCATTCGTGAGGCCGATAACCGCGCCCAGCAGGTTTCGAAACAGGTTTTTTTCCAGGCTCAGAATGCCCTGGCGGACGCCGCAGCCGAGGGAAAGAGGCCTCTGTCGAACAGCCCCCAGGACCTGCGCTCGTACGTCCTCCATGTGCTCGATGATAGCGCCGCGCTGACGTCCTCCATCAACGCAGAAGTCGGATATTCCCCCCTGATCTACGAAGTTTCCATTTCCGACGTCAAGAACACCGTGCTGATTTCCAGCGACGCTACCTTGATTGGGAAACAGTCGCCGGACAGGACAAACCTCGAGCAGCTGGTTGCGAGCAGTTTTTTGAGTCAGATCAAGGTGCTCTATGGTCCGTTGCGCGCATACGATGTGAACTATCCCTTCGAATTAGGGCCGCCGGGGAACAAGGTTCCTTTCGGAGTGATTCGCGTAGCGGTGCAAGCGAGCCTGCTGCGAAACGATATCATGCCCGCGTTGCGCTCGGCCGCCTTGCTCGCTCTGGCGTCGCTGGTCATTTCCGTTTTACTGGCCGCGCTGGTCAGCAGCCTTTCCCTGGCGCCGTTAAAACGCATCACCGCGCAATTGGACCGCATCTCCAAGGGCGAATTCGACCAGAAACCGATCCAGCGCCGGGATGAATTCGGACAGGTCAGCACGAAAATCAGCCAGATTGGAATGCAACTCCGCGGCGTTCGCGAAATCTTCAGCACGTTGCGCGAAAACCTCGACCAGGTACTCGGCGGACTCGATGACGGGCTGCTGCTGTTTTCACTCGATGGCCGCGCCGTCATGGTCAGCCCCGCGGTGGAGCGATTCCTGTCCACGCCCGCGGACAAGCTTCTGGGACGCCGCGCCGAGGATATTTTTCCAACCGATCATCCGGTCCGGGAAGCCATCAATCTGGTTGATGGGGAATTCCAGCCGGTTGCGTCGGCCGAAGTGATTCTGAGCGGCCCGGAATTGCCGGAGCGGCGCGTCGGCGTGAGCGTGGAAGTGATCACCGAGGGCGGAACCCGCATGGGCGCCCTGGTGAAATTCACGGACCTGGAATCGCGCGAGCGCATCAGCACGCAGTTGCAGGTGTCCGAGCGCATGGCGCAGCTCGGGCGAATTACGGCGGGCGTGGCGCACGAAGTGAAGAATCCGCTGAACTCGATGCGCATCTGGCTGGAGAACCTGAAAGCCAGTTTGCCCGAAGGCGACGACATGCCCCAGCAGGCCGTGCGCGTCCTGGACAGCGAAATCGACCGCCTGGATACCGTGGTGAAACGCTTTCTGGATTTCACGCGTCCACCGGACATGCATCAGGAAGAAACAAGCCTCAAGGACTTGCTCGAAGAAGTGCTTGCCGTCGAGCGCCCGCAGATGGACAAGGCAAACATCCGCGTCACTGCCCGCTTCGCCGAGGTGCCCGCCGTGCTGGCGGATAAGGATCTGCTCAAGCAGGCGCTGATGAATCTGTTTGTAAACTCCATCGAAGCCATGCCCAAGGGCGGACAACTCACCTTGTCGCTCATCCGCCGCGGCGAGATGGCCGAAATCGAAATTCAGGACACCGGCCGCGGCATCGCTCCCGAACACAAACAGCGAATCTTCCAGCTTTTCTTCACTACGCGGCCCGGAGGCAGCGGTATCGGCCTGGCCAGCGCATTCCGGACTGTGCAATTGCACAATGGTTCGATAGGCTTTGAGTCGGAAATGGGCCAGGGAACGAAGTTTCGAATCGAATTGCCATTAGCACGGCAGATGGAGCCCGCACTCACTCGTCCGCGCGGTCCGGCGGCAGCGGAGCGGAACACATGATGCGAAAGATCGAACTGCTTGCACTGCTGTGCGCCATTGCATGGGGAACGGTCGGGTGTGCCAGCAGGAGTATCGTGCGCGCCACGCCTCCCTCGGTGAGCACGCCGCCGGCCGAGGAAACCGCCCCGATGCCCACACCGGCCGCGCCGCCGCCGGTGGAAGTCAAGTCTGAGCCGCCGCCGGAGACCACTCCGCCAGCGCCTCCCCTGATACCGGCCGAACATCCCGCACCGGCGCGTCCGCGCCCGGCGCCGTCGGAGACGGCGGACCAGGCGCGCAAACCGGCGCCGCCACAGATTTCACCCCAGCTATCTCCCAGAGACCTGGAAATGGCTAAGAACATCACCACCTCCAACATCACAGCGGCGGAAAAAAACATGCAACTTTCCAGCGGCAGGTCTCTCAACGCGGCGCAAACGGATTTGGCGGAAAAAATCCGGGGCTTTCTGGCTCAGTCGCATGAAGCCATCGCGACCGATGATTGGGTTCGCGCGCAGAATCTGGCCGAAAAGGCGCGCGTGCTTTCCGACGAACTCGTGAAATCGTTTTAAGCCGAATGTCCGGCGGCATTTATTTGGTTCCAGGCAGATGCGCGTCCGCCACGGCGGAAGCGCGCTGCCATGGACCAATTCCAGATCAGCACGCGGCCTGAAAATCCGCAACGCTTTCTCCCCCTGTTTTTGCTGGTAAGATATTCCCGTGCGAACTTACGATGTTCTGATCGCAGGCGGGGGCATCATCGGCGTCTCGATTGCTTTTGAGCTTTCGCAGCGCAATCTCCGCGTGGCCGTATTGGATCGCCAGGAATTTTTGCACGAAGCCTCCTGGGCGGCGGCGGGAATGCTTTCCCCCGCGCCGGATTGCCCTGCCGCGATTCCGCTTGTGCCGCTGGGCCGGGCCAGCCTGGCTCTATATCCGCAGTTCATCTCCGCCATAGAAGAAGCCTCCTCGATGAAATCCGGCTATCGCACCGACGGAACGCTCGAAGTCCTCTGCCACGGCGATGTCGAACGCGAATTGAGCACTCTGGTGGCTCTGCATCATGGGTTGGGCCTCGCGTGCGAACCATTGCCGCTGGATGAAGCCCTGGAGATGGAGCCCGCGCTGGGCCGCGACGTTCGCGCCGCCGCGCTGCTTCCCGGCGAGGCTTCGGTTCATACGCGCCGGCTCACCGCGGCGCTGCTGGCCGCGGCGAAGAATTCCGGCGCGACACTGCTGCCGGGAGCGGAAGTGGCTGCCCTGGTCCGAACTGAAAAGCGTTGCACGGGCGTGAAAACCTCGGCGGGGGAAACCATCTCCGCGGCGCACGTCGTGTTTGCCGCGGGCTGCTGGACGTCCCGGATCGCTGAAGTCGCTCCCTACGCGCCTACGATTCCGGTGCGCGGACAGATGTTGGCCCTGCGGCATGCGGGGAAACCGCTTCGCCGCGTGCTGCGTTCCGAACGCGGCTACATCGTGCCACGCGGACCTAGCTCCCCGCAGACGCTGGTCGCGGGCAGCACTCTGGAAGACGCGGGTTACGAAAAGTGTGTCACTTCGGGCGGCATCGAAAAAATTCTCGCCGCCGTGAACGAAATCGCGCCCGAACTGGCCAAGGCGGAAATCACCGAAACCTGGTGCGGCCTGCGCCCGGGCACGCACGATCAACTGCCCATTCTCGGACCCACCGACATCGAAGGCCTGCTCCTGGCGACCGGCCATTACCGCAACGGCATTCTGCTTGCCCCCATCACGGCCAGGCTTCTGGCCGAGTGGATCACCGGGCGCGCGCTTTCCCTGGATTGCGAAGCTTTCAGTCCGCGGCGATTCGCGCGCGGAAATAATGGCCGCTCCGCGACCGAGATTTAGTCCCAGGCACTGTTGGCGCTTGCCCGCATCCGCTGGATCAGAAAGGGCGATCCATGCCGGGCGCGGCATTTTGAAAACCACACAGCCTGGAAAAGGAGACGATTTCATGCAGCCACGGATCGAATACAGAAGCCATGCCCCCGAAGCGCTCAAAGCCCTGCGCGGCCTGGAAAAATATATTTCCGAATGCGGCCTGGACCATGGATTGATCCACCTGATCAAGTTGCGCGCGTCGCAAATCAACGGCTGCGCGTACTGCATCGACATGCACTCGATCGACGCACGGGCGCTGGGGGAAACCGAGCAGCGGCTCTACGCGCTCGATGCCTGGCGTGAAGCGCCATTTTTCTCGGACCGCGAGCGCGCCGCTCTGGATTGGACCGAGGCCGTCACGCTGGTTTCGGAATCGCACGTGCCCGACGCGGTTTACGAGGAGGCCAAGAAGCATTTCAGCGAGAAGGAGATCGTGGACCTGACAATCGTGGTGTCCACCATCAATATGTGGAACCGGATCGCCATCGCATCGCGCGCCCTGCCAGGACGCTACCACCCGGCCAAATCCTCCGCCACGTCTTAAAATATTGTGATTTATTATTCTGCCGGCGGGAGGATTTGCGGAAGTAGCCGTCACAATCGCGGGGGAATTTCTCCCTGTCCATCGTTCTTTCAAGCTTTCAAGGATGCACGGCCATGGGCGTCCCGGCTTCCAGTAATTTGGCGAACTGCAGGGCGGGCACCGGACGGCCCAGGTAATATCCCTGCCCTTCCTCACAGCCACGGGTCTGGAGAAAGGCGATCTGCGAGGCGGTTTCCACGCCTTCCGCGATCATCTTGTGCTTGAGGCTTCTGCCCATATTGATTACGGCGCTGATGATGGTCGCATCGTCCGTATCGGCGTTGATTTCGTGCACGAACGACTGGTCCACCTTCAGAGTGTCCACCGGAAACTGCCGCAGATAACTCAAACTGGAATAGCCGGTTCCGAAATCATCGATGGCCAGACGCACGCCCATCGCTTTGAGCTTCAGAAGCATGGGGACGGTAAATTCGATATGCTGCATGAGCACGCTTTCGGTCAGTTCGAGTTCGAGAAAGCGCGGATCAAGACCGGTCTCATTCAGAATGGTCCGAACACCTTCCAGAAAATCCTCGCTGCGAAACTCCACCGAGGAAACGTTGACGGCCAGCTCGATCGGAGGCAACCCGGCGTCCTGCCAGGCTCGAACCTGCCTGCACGATTCGCGCAGCACCCATCGCCCGACGGGCAGCATCAAGCCGCTATCTTCGGCAATGGAAATGAATTGCAGCGGACCAATCAGCCCACGATGCGGATGATTCCAGCGGATGAGTGCCTCAACGCCGGTAATCTCCATCCTTTTCAGATTCACCTTGGGCTGGTAATACAATAAGAACTCATCGCGCTCCAGGGCATGCCGCAGGCTTGCTTCCACCGCTTGCCGCTCGACAGCCTTGGCATTCATGCCCTTCTCGAAAAACTGAAAATTATCACGCCCCAGTTCCTTGGCCTTGTACATTGCCATGTCGGCATTTTTGATCAGGGCTTCCGCGTTCAGTCCGTCACCCGGGTAGGTTGATACTCCGATACTCGCGGTGACGCGGAGGCTGTTGTGGCCGATGTCGTATGGTGCGATCATCGCATTCAAAATCTTTGCCGCCTTGGCGGCCGCATCGCTGGGACCCGCAATCTCTGAAAGAAGGATTATGAACTCATCTCCGCCTTGGCGGCTTACCGTATCGGAGGTGCGCACACAGGCAAGCAAACGCTTGGCAGCCGAACAAAGCAGTTTGTCTCCGATCCCATGACCCAGCGAGTCATTGATATTCTTAAATCCGTCCAGATCCAGGAACAATACGGCGACGCAGTTCCCATTCCTCCGCGCCGCCACAATCGCCTGTCCCAGCCGGTCTTTCAAGAGCAAGCGATTCGGCAAATTGGTCAGGACGTCGTATTGCGCCAAATGGTACATCTCCAATCCCATGGCCCTTGCGTTCGACACGTCGTGGAAAACGATGACGGCTCCGGCCGCGTGGCCTTGCCGGTCATGAATCGGGGCGGCGGAATCCTCGATGGCACATTCAGATCTGTCCCGCCGAATCAGGATGCAGTGCGGGGTGAGTCCCACGGGTCTGTTTTGCTCGATGGCGGCAATCAATGGGCTCTTGCAGGGTTCCCGGGTGTTACCGTCAATGAGTTCAATGACCTCGGCGATCGGCTTCCCGGTCGCTTCCTGCCGTGCCCATCCCGTCAATTTTTCCGCAACGTCATTCAGGTAGGTAACTTGCCCGTGAATATCCGTGCTGAGAACAGCGTCTCCAATGGAGTTGAGCGTGACTTGCGCGCGTTCCTTTTCCGTGAACAAATCCTCTTCCGCGGCCTTCCGCTCCACCATATTGCGCACGGCACGGACCAGGGAATAGGTATCGATGTGACTCTCCAGCAGGAAGTCTTTTGCTCCGCGCCGCATGGCCTCCATGGCTATCGCTTCATCCCTCACACCGGCCAAAACAAGAGTGGGTACGCCAGACACCGCCGCCGACAGCCGGTCAAACGTCTCCAGCCCCTGACTATCAGGGAGGGAAAGATTGACGAAGATCGCCCAAATATCTCCCTTTTTCAGTTCTGCGATCCCTTTCGCAAGCGTCTTGGCCCGCCTACCCTTAAACGGGCCATTGCCGGCAATTCCCAGCGCCTCTCGAAACACAGCGAAATGAGACGGATTGTTGTCAATCAATAGCAGAGTTTTCATTTCGGCCATGTACTTTTTCCCTACCATCGCGATCGGTTAACGTTTATTCTCCAATGACGCTGGAGAGCAAGAAACGTGCCATTGCGGCAAAGTCACATTAAGTCATTCAGAATCTTTCCTTTCGACTATGAATGTCAGATCGATCGGATTGAAGTCTTCCCCGGTTGGAATTCAGCCCTGCTCATAATTCCTATTTGGGAATTCCCCGAACAGATCCAGATGCAACCAGATGAGTGGCCGGATAGTACTAACGCAGACTCACTTAATATGTCACTAACTGTGCCACTCTAGAACCACAATACATTCATTTAACATCTTCCGCTGTTCAGTTTTATACATATCGGTTAAATAGCGAACAGGCTTCGGAGAGATGGATGCGGGGACGTCAGACGCGCCTGACCGCACGAGACGCATTTTATGAATATTTTTCTAGTGTGCCATAACGGCAATGCGGCAGGAAGATTCGCGGCCGATGAAAAATGTTCGTGTGAATACTTGATAATGTTTGCCTGCTGCGATTTTAGCCCCGGCGGACATCCTGCAAAACCAATCCGGCGGGCAATCGCCGCAAATGCGATTTTGCAGCTCTGTCGCAGTCTCTAAAAGGGAGACCTGCTGCGCACCGGTTCGCGACTGTCTGCTCCGGGCATCTGCGAAGCGCGCCCCGGACTGGTAAAATTGATCCGGCTGGCGTCGAGATAGACGTTGCGGTCGAGGATCACATCGAGTGTGGTGCCGCGGGGCAATTCGAGTTCCGGGCCGCGCGTGAGCAGGACGGAGGCGAGTCCGACGGCCGCGCCGGCGGCCGCGCCGATGCCCGCGCCGGTTCCGCTGCGCCCGGCGATGCCGCCGATACCCGCGCCGATGCCGGTCGACTTGACAATCGTTCCCGCGTCGTCCGCCTTATCGGTATCGCCGTGAATATTGCCTTCGGCGTCGGTGGCATCATTGCCGCCGGTTCCAGCATTTGTGGGAATAGCGTTGAAATTCACGGTATACCCGTTGGGAAGAATCATCGTGTCCAGGCGCAAGCGGATTTCGCCCGTCCCTTTCACTTTTCCGGGCCGCCTGGCGGACGTGATTTCGCCCTGCACGTAGGAACCGGCCGGAATGAGAATGCGATTGTTGATCACGATGGGGAAAAGCGTTTCGAGATAAACAGGATCGCCCGGCTTGGCGTTGCGCGTGCTCACCGCGTTGTGCAGAATGAGGGGCAAGCGCGTGCCCGCGGGCACCAGGAGTTTTGCAGAAGCCGCTTTCGGCGCGGTATTCGAAGTGGAAGACGCCCGCAACGCCGGCGCCACCGGAGCCGCGGGATCCTGGCCCGGTCCGGCCGGCTGTTGCGCGTGCAGCGCCCCACCGCCCGCCAGCATTCCCGCAAACGCCAGAAACAGCAATCGATGATTCATGCGATTCCCTCGTTCCAGGCTTCGATGCGCATTCCGGGTATGAAGATGCCGCGATTATACGCTTGCCCATCCGGACTCAGGGATCACTTTTTTCGTGAAACCCGATCTCAAATGCCAAACGCATGGATCGAGGCATTGCCGCGTTTGACGCGGAGACCCGGCCAGCTTAGGCTTGAATCCTACAAGGAGGCACGATGGCAAAGCTGGCCCTGGTCTACGGCATGCGCCTGTTTCCCGCCGATGAATTGGGCGAAATAACCGAAGCGGTGGTGAAATTAAAGGATGGACGCACGGCGCGCGTCACCATGCACCTGATCGAAGGCAGTAAGGAACAGATCGAGGATACGCTGCAGCAATCGGTCGAAGCTTTTTTTGAGATGTATCCGGAGATCTGAATTTCAGGGGAAACGCGCGGCAGGACGCGGCTACCTGCCCGGCCGCACGAAAATAGAAAAGCAGACAGGCGGAAACTTGTCCTGCCGGAAGACTTCAGCGGTTCCCGAAATTTTCCGGATCGAAGTCCGGGGCTCCCGGAGCGGGCACGTTCGAGGAAGTCAGCACGACGCTCTGCCCGGTCAATTCAAAACGCTTCCTGCATTTCCGGCAAGCGACCAGTTCATCCACACGAACCATGTAGGAACTCGCCAGGGCGAAGCGCTTCTTGTCTTCTTCCCCGGCGCCGCGCGGCAATTCGTTCTTTTTCGTCCGCACGATCCAGCGAATCGGGTAGTTGTCTTCCTTGTGGCATGCGGGACAGGTGAGGGCAATGCTCTTGGTTTCCTGCTTCTCCGTGTAAAACTGGCGCTCGTCCATTTGTCTTCACCCCCCTGGCATTCGCGTTCCGACGATCAAGCGCGCTACGCGTCCATCGCATCGCTCACCGCCGACGATTCAATTGTAACAAATTCAATGCCCGCGTCACGCCATCGCGGCAACCAATGTTCGAGCGCCGCGACCACGTGAAGCCGGTCGCCGCCCAAAGTCCGATGATCGCCGTCATGCAGAACGACGATGTCGCCGCGCGGCCGGTCCGGCCGCGCCACTCCCCCAAGCCTCGCGATTAATTTTCCGGGAGGCTGCGGTTTCCAGTCCCAGCAGATTTTCGACCACATCACCACGCCCTGCAGTCCGGCGCGGCGAACCTCTTCCGCCAGCAATGGGCTTCGATAGCCGTACGGGGGCCGCATCCAGCGGGGCGTTCCCGCCATGGCCGCGGCGATGGCCTCCTGGCAGCGCGCCAACTCGTCGCGAATTCCCTGTCTCGACTGAAAAATCAGGTTTGCGTGCGAATCCGTGTGGTTGCCCAGCAAATGGCCGCGCACCGACATTTCCTGGACCAGGCCGGGACATTCCCGCACAAATTTTCCAATCAGAAAAAATGTCGCGCGCGCCGAGTAGCGTTCCAGCAGTTCAAGCAGTTGCGGGGTGACGGCCGGATTCGGTCCATCGTCGAACGTGAGGGCGATTTTCTTCGGCGAGGCCGTGTGCCGCAGCGTGGGGCCAAACAGTTCGGAGGAAGGCGCGACGGCGCCCCAGGCGGCGATTCCCGCGGCTGCCGCCACGCCAGCCGGCAAAACGATGGGCCATGGGTTCAAGGTGTCTTCGCTCCCGGTCTGCTTCCGATTCCGATCTTCTTTCCGATCTTCATTTTGATCTTCTCACGGCGGCATCCGCCATGCCAATCGCCACCGGTGCCGGTCCTGTCTGCATCGGAAAGGGGCCCTGGTCCCTGTAGGGCTCGCCTTCAGGCGGGCATCGCCTTACATCCAGGATGCCACCCTGAAGGGTGGCGCTACAAAAACCTTCGCATTCGAGTTCTTACACGGAATCTGAAAGCGCGTCCGACGAATGATCCATTCTCTGGCACTCAAACGATTGACGTCACCCTGAGGAACAACTTAGGACGGAACAGGGTTCCCAGGCCTGCCCTCGCCGGTAACCCTTCGGCCTAAGCGCGCGTCCAAGTAGGGAATCTGAAGGCGGCGAATACGGTGGCGGCTGCCCCGGGGCCGTGAATATTGGAACTGCACCGGCACGAAAGCGGTATCTTCAATTCAAGAGGTTCCAAGAGGTTCGAAAGAGTTGTTCGAAGGGGCGTGAAAGTTGTTGGCTAACAGATGCGCCGTACGGCGCGCGGGAATCATCGCAGGGCTCTTCGCGCTTATGGCCGCCTTTGGCGCCCCGCTGTCCGCGCAAGGCAAGCCGGACACTCAAGCTGCCCCCAATCTCCCCGATCAACCGGCTGCACTGCCACTGACGGGCGTCATACGCACCGCCGGTGGAGGCGCCCTTCCCGGGGCCACCCTGCGCGTCATCCAGACGTCCACTGGAAAAGCTTGGGTCAGCTGGACCGATGAGAATGGAAAGTTTGAATTCCCCGCGCTTCCGGCGGCCCACTACCGCGTGGAAATTTCCCAGCTCGGTTTTGCCCCCGCCACCAGGGAAATCGATTTAACAGCGAATTCTCAAACCCCGTTCGAATGGAAACTGGATGTGGCAACCCTGGCGGAGATGGCCGCTCCTGCCGCCTCGGAAAGCGCCGCCAAGTCGCCCTCTCCAGCCACACCGGCAGCAAGTGAAACGGCAAAGGCCAGAACATCCGGCGCGCCTGCCGTGACGCCGGGAGCACCTGCTTCCGCAGTTCAAAATGCGGCTGCGGCGGATCGTGGCGCGCGCCCATCGCAGCCCCGAAGATTTCCCGGCGGCAATGCCGGACGCCCGGGGAATGGCCCGGGCGGATTCGGCGCGGGCGGCGGGCGGCGCGCCTTTCAGCAAGTTGGCCTGAGCGACCAGAATTTAAATAATCCAAATGACATCGATACAATGGCCGAAGAAGAAAATCCGAACGATGCCGCGGACGCGCTTGGCCAGGCCGCCTCCGCCGATGCCGTGCAGATGATCGGAACCGTAGCCATGGGCCAAACGCAGAATCAAATGGGCGGCTTTCCGCAAATCGGCGGCGCCCCGGATGCGCAGGACGGGTCCGGCAACACGATCCCGGGGCAAGCGGCCCCCGAAGAAGGCCCGATGCGCGGCGGATTTCGCGGTGGCGGGAGAGGAGGGCTCGGCGGCGGGCGTGGACGCGGCCCCGGAAGAAGAGGTCCACAAGGAGTCGCCGCGCTGTGGGGCGCGCAGCGATTGCTGCGCCAGCGCATCAACCGGGTGCATTACAGCGTCTACAGCAGGTACGGGAATTCCGCGCTGAACGCCAGGCCGTATTCCCTCACGCAGATCAATCCGCCGAAAATTTCCAGTTGGACCGAGTCCGCGGGATTCAACATGGGCGGACCGCTGAAAATTCCGCACGTGTACGATGGCACCGACAAAACATTTTTCTTCGTCAATTTTGGCGGCACATGGTCGCGCAATCCCGTGGATTCGTTCGCCACGGTCCCCACAGCGGCGGAAAGGGCGGGAGACTTCAGCGGAGATAACGTTCCGTTATACGACCCTGCGTCGAATTTAACTGGCCCGAGAACCCTGATGTCCAATTCCGGCTGCGCGCAGGACGCCGCCAATGCGGCCGGCACGTGCATTCCGCAAAGCCGCATCAGCCTGCAGTCGCTCAGCCTGCTGAATTACATCCCGCTGCCGAACTTGCCCGGCCGGACGCTGAACTACCACCTGCAAACCAATCTTCCCGGCCTGAGCAACCGTCTGAACGTGCATGTGACGCACCAGATTTCGTCGAACCTCAGCCTGCAGGTGAATTACCACCTCAGCAACGGAACGTCGCACGCGCTGAGCAGTTTTCCGGGGATTGAAGGGAACACGTTCACGCGCGGGCAGAGCGCGGTGATCCGGCTGACACAGAATTTGACAAAGGCGTTCCTGCACACCTCCGAGTTTTATTTTTCGCGCAGCCGTTCGCTGGGCCTCAACCAGTTTTCAAATTTGACCGACATCAGCGGACAGCTCGGCATCACGGGCGTATCGACGGCGCCATTCGATTTCGGACTGCCACAAATCAACTTCACGAATTTCACCGGGCTGAGCGACCCTACGCCATCGCTGGACCGGAGCCAGACGTACCGCTACGTCGACAGCGTCCGCTGGATGCTGCCCAAACACACCATTACCTTTGGCGGTGAAATTCGCAAGATGGACATGAATCGCAACACCGATCCCGCGCCCAACGGCCGGTTCGCCTTCACCGGCCTGATGACCAGCCAGTTGACTTCCGCGGGCGCGCCCGACCCATCCATCGCAAGCGGAAATGATTTCGCCGATTTCCTGCTCGGCTACCCGGCAAACACGCGAGTGCAATTCGGCAATACCAGCACGTATTTCCGCAACTGGGGCTTTGTCGCCTACGCCAGCGACGACTGGCACATGTTCCCGCGCTTCACACTGACCTATGGCGCGCGCTACGAGGCATTTACTCCGCCTACGGAAATCAACGGCCATATTGCCAACCTGAACGTGAGTTCGGACTTTTCGCAGGTGCAATGCGTCACGCCGGTAGCCACGGCGGGCTGCGTCGCGGGAACGTCGGCATCCCTGTTCAACGGCCACTACAATAATTGGGCGCCCCGCATCGGCATCGCCTGGCAACCCCCGGGAAAATGGTTTTCCGGACAGCATCAGATGACGGTTCGCGCGGGATACAGCATGTTTTACGTGGAGTCCTACCTGAATACACTGGCAAGCGCGATGGCCAATCAGCCGCCGTTTGCAGTGGCGAACACGCAAACCACGCTCAGCGGCGCAACCCCAACCCTGTTGACGCTGCAAAACGGTTTCCCGGCGGTTTCGGCAGATACGCTCACCAATACCGTCGCGGTGAATCCTAACTACCAGGTTCCCTACGCGATGATCTGGAATGCCTCGATCGAATACAACCTGCTGCCGGATACGTTCCTGGAAGTGATGTACACGGGCACACGCGGCGTGCATCTGGACGAGCTTCTTGGATTCGGCCTGACAAACAACGCCGGCGGCAATTCCACCGGGTTCACCTACGACACCTCCGGCGCATACTCCAATTTCAACGCCCTGCAAGTGCGCCTGCAGAAACGCATGAGCCACGGACTGATGTTCATGGCGCGCTATACCTATTCGAAGTCTCTGGACAATGCCAGCACCATCGGTGGCGGCGGGCAAACCGTGATTCAGAACAACGCCGACCCCGGCGGCGACTACGGACTTTCCTCCTTCGACATGCGCCACCAGTTTCTCGGCATGTTTTTTTATCAACTGCCGTTTGGCGAGCGCCAGCGCTTCGCCACCAAAGGCTGGGAAAAAGCGGTCTTCGGAAACTGGCGCATCAATGCCAGCATCACCGCGCACTCCGGCACGCCTTACACCGTCAGGGTCTTTTCGAAGAACCCGGCCTGCCAGAATGTTCCGGGAGTGAACTCCGAGCGGGCCGACCAGATTGGCCCGGCCGGGCTGGCAAATCCCACCGTGCAGCAATGGTTCAATACGGCGGCGTTTGCCGCTCCCGCCGGGTGCTACGGCACCGCGCCGCGAAATTCCGTCATCGGCCCCGGCGCATTCACCATCAATTCGGGACTATCCAAGACAATTCCATTCGGGCGCGACGGCCTGCGCCGCATCGATTTCCGATGGACGGCATCGAATCTGCTCAATCATGTGAATTATTCGGGATTGTCCACGGTTCTGGGCTCCACAACCTTCGGACAAATCACCGGAGCCGGGGCGATGCGCAGCATGGAATTCACCACTCGGGTGAACTTCTGATGCGCGCTTTATCCTTCCTCACGCGGCGAATTCTCGCGGGGCTTGCGGCCGCTTCCCTGCTCGCCGGGCCGGTGGGCGCGCAAAATGCGCAGCCGCCAGCGCCCCGGCAACAGGCCACTCCCGTGCCCGTAAACCCGCGGCGGGGCCCGGCGGCGCCGCCTGCGGCCGTGCCGCGAGGGAAAGCGACGATTCGCTCCACCGTCAGCCTGGTGGAAATCGACGTCCAGGTAATCGGGCGCGACGGCAAGCCGATCAAGGGACTCAAGCAGGAACAATTCAGCGTGACCGAAAACGGCAAGCCGCAGAAAGTCTCGACGTTCGAATTTAACGATATCGAAAAAATCGAAACTGCCGGCAAGGGCAAAGATGTGGCGCCGATCACCATCCCGCTGGGATCGGTGACCTCGCCGGAAGAAATCAGGACCGCCGCCCACGATCACCGGATGATCGTGCTGTTTTTTGACATGACCTCGCTGGAGCAGGAAGACCTGCTGCGCTCGACGCGCGCCGCCGAGAAATACATTCGCGAACAAATGACGCCGGCCGACCTGGTAGGCGTGGTGGCCTTCGGCAACACGCTCCAGGTGATTGCGAATTTCACGAACGATCGCGATTTGCTCAAGCAGGCCGTGGAAGCCCTGGTGCCGGGCCACGAAGCGGCCCTGGCACAGATGGCCGATGCCGCCACGGCCGCCGACGGCGAAGATGCCGTCACCGAAGATACCGGTTCGGCGTTCACCGCCGACGACACCGAATTCAACGTCTTTAACACCGACCGCAAACTTGCCGCCGTGGAAGCCATCTGCGACGTCCTCGGGAGCATTCCCGGGAAAAAATCGCTAATTCAGTTCACCAGCGGCGTCACGCAGACCGGCGAGGAAAATCGTTCGCAACTGATCGCCGCCACGAACGCCGCCAACCGCTCCAACGTTTCCATCTACACCGTGGATTCGCGGGGATTGCTGACCGCCACGCCGGGCGGCGACGCCAGCATGGGCGCGTCCAGCGGCACGGCCATGTTTACCGGCGCGACCGTCATTTCCCAGAGCCAGTCGCGGGAGGATTCGCGCGAAACACTGGCGACGCTGTCGGGAGACACGGGCGGGCGTTCGTTTTTT
Source organism: Candidatus Dormiibacterota bacterium (assembly GCA_035533775.1). Classification (GTDB taxonomy): domain Bacteria; phylum Acidobacteriota; class Terriglobia; order Acidiferrales; family UBA7541; genus Palsa-360. The sequence continues at coordinate 14,775 of DATLTA010000183.1, forward strand.
GACGCCGGGGATTTCGGCAAAGTCTTTCAGAGCGTGCAGAACGATACTTCGGGCTACTACCTGATCGGCTATTACAGCACGGACACCGCGCACGACGGCGCGTGGCGCCGCGTCCGCGTGAAAATCGCTTCCCTTCCCTCCGGCGCGCACATTCGCGCGCGCGATGGTTATTACGCGCCAAAGGATTTCGGCGTGTTCACCACGGAGGATCGAGAGCGCCAGCTGGAAGAGGCATTCAACTCGAACGTTCCCGAAGTGGAGCTTCCGGTGGCCGTGGAAACGGCGCAGTTCCGGCTGAACGCCGGTCAAATATTCGTTCCCATCGCCGCGAAACTCGCTCCGAGCGCCCTGCAATGGGCGCAGAAGCGCGGCAGCCGCGAAACCGCGTTCGACTTCGCCGCCGAAGTGCGCGACGCAAAATCCAACCGCGTCGTCGGCGCCCTGCGCGACACCATCACCGTAAAAATCGACGCCGAGCATTTTCAGGATCTCCAGCAGCATTCGCTGGTCTATCAGGGCGGCATCATTCTTCCTCCCGGAAAATACAAATTGAAATTCCTGGCGCGCGAAAACGAGTCCGGGCGGATCGGCACGTTTGAGGACACGCTGACGCTGCCGCCGCTGCAGCCCGGCCGCCTGCAGTTGAGCACGCTGCTGCTGTCCAGCCAGGTTCAAGCCCTGCACGAGGCGGCGCAAATCAAAACGCAGGCGCTCGGCGAGGACGCCAGGATGAAATCTTCCCCACTCGACGTGGGCGGCGAACGGATCATTCCCAGCGTGACGCGCGTGTTCACCGCGCAGCAAACCCTGTACGTTTTCTTCCAGGCCTACCTGCCGCAAAAGGCCGATGCGGCTTCGCTGCGCGCGGGCCTCGTGTTTTTCCGCAATGGGATGCGCCTTTCGGATACGCCGATGGTCGCCCCGGCGGAATACAACGAAAAATCGCGTACCGCATCGTTTCGCATCAGCCTGCCGCTGGCGGGATTGAACGCGGGCCGCTACACGGTGCAGGCCGTCGTGGTGAGTGCGGGGACAGACTATGCCGCGTTCGCGCGCAATTATTTCGCGCTGCTCGCCGCGCCCAAATCCGCGGCAGCCGCCAACGTCCCGCCTCCCGCCGGAAAATAAATGTTCAATATGGATGGTGTGGCAGACTCCCGCCTTTCGCACGTGCACTTATACGGAAAGAGGAAACACGGGCAGGCTGCAGATTGAATCACGCGCAGTTAAACTTAAAAAAATCAGACAGGCTGAAGCCTGTCCAACTTACGGCTGCCCCGTTATGCGGCCGTAAGAATGGGAGGCTCGGGCGGTTTCTGATCAGGCTCGGGAGGGTCCGGGGGCGGCGGCGGTTCGTTGTTTGTAGCGTCCTGCGCGGCGCTTTGTTCCGGAGTTGGTTCCGCGTTTGGTTCCGGAGATGATTCCGCGGTGGGTTCGGCGCTTTGTTCCGCGTTTTGCTCGGGCTTTAGTTCCGCTTTCTGTTCCCCGTATTCTTCCGCGTCCTGTGCGGCTCGATGTTCGATGGGCAGCTCGATTCGAAAGGTCGTGCCCGCCCCCGGCGCGGATTCGACCGAAACTTTTCCGCCATGCTCGCCCACAACGGACTGCACAATGGCCAGGCTCAGCGCCGTGCCATGCTGCCTGCTCGCGGAACCGGAAGTGAACAGGCGCGCGCATTCCTCCGGCGTCAGCCCTGCGCCGGTGTCGCCGACTTCCAGGCGCACCAGACCATCGTGCTGCGAGGTTCGGACGGTCAAAGTGCCGCCCGCGGGCATGGCGTCCATGGAATTGAGCACAAGATTTTCGATCGCCTGGCGCAACTGCCCGGGATCGGCCTGCGGATGGGCTATATTTTCGTCGAGGTAAAGTTCGGTGGAAATCGGAGGGCGGCCTACGGCGCTCAGTTGCGGCTCCAGCCGTTTGACGATGCCGCGCACGCATTCGTTCACGTCCACGGACCTGAAATCCGGCGGCAGCATTTTCCCAAAATCGCTGAACCGGGTGACAATGGCCTTCAGATTTTCCAGCTCGGCGCGCAACCCCGCCATGGATTCGAAAAATATTTCATCAAACCGCTCGGAGGTTTGTTCGCGCGCGCGCTGCAGGCCTTCTACGGTCAGCTGCAGCGGGAAAAGCGGGTTCTTCAATTCGTGTGCGAGGCTGCGCGAGAGCTCGCGCCATGCGGCGACGCGCTCGGTCCGCACCAGGCGCTCGCGCTGCTCGGTAATCTGCCCCGTCATTTCATTGAACGCCTTGCCAAGCCGGCCGATTTCATCCCGCGAGCCGACCTGGACACGCGCGTCCCAGCGGCCCGCGGCCACTTCCCGCGCGCCTGCGGTCAACCGCTTGACGGGGCGCGTCACGCGCGCGGAAATCCACCAGCCGAGAATCAGACCCAGCAGAATCACTCCGCCGCCGGCGAGCAGCGCAAGTGAGCGAAGGAAAACGAGCATCTGCGCCATTTCCCGGCGGGAACTGCCGGCCAGAAATACTCCCAGGAGATTTCCGTCGCGGCCCAGCAGCGGAATGGCATAGAAATCTTCGGAATTGGGGGCGCGCGCCGTTCCCAGGGCAATTGTTCTTTGCAGCGCGTGGCGCATTTTCTGCACTTCGGTAATCAGCGGCGAAAACAATTCCGCCTGGGCGGCCGGGCCATTCACGTCGGCCAGCGCGGATGGCACGAAGCCCTGTTCGAGATTGCTATACAGCAGCGCGCGCGTGTTCTCCGGCAGAACCAGCCTGGCCAGGAAGCTGCGATCCAGGCGCAGCCCGCCAATCAGAAAAATGCGCTTGTCCCCGACTTGAACCGTGCGGACGGCGAGCAGTCCCAATTCCACGGAGTTGGGAAGTTCCACGCGCCGCAGGAACGCGCCCTTCGCGTTCCAGTTCTGTTCTGCGCCGACCCAATCGTTCTTGGTGCCGAAACGCGCGGGCCACTCCGAGGAGGAAATCAGCGTGCCGTCGTCCCCGACAATGTCGAGAAAATCAAGTTGCTGCGCCTGGGCGATGCCGCGCGCGTCGTTGTAGTACTGCGACGCATCGGCCTCTGGGCGGTTCAGGTCCATGGCCATCCGCAGCGTGGCTTCGGCGTCGGCAATTCCCTGCACGCGGCGCAAGACTTCTTCTCCGCGTTGCTCGTATTCCCGCCGGAACTGCGCGACCAGCGCGTCGGTGCGCTGGCTTTCCAGCTGTTCGAACGTGCGCCGCGTGTAGACGGACATGCCCCAGGCCACCAGCGATACCGCCGCGACGATGGTTACCATAAAAACTGCCAGCAGCTTGGTTCGAATGCTCATCGCAAGTTTCCCCCAAGTGTCCAGACCGGCGCACGCCGGACATCCTGCAGGCGCCAGCCGCCCGGGCGCGGCGGATTACCCTCGCGCGCCTGCCCGCCCCGGCCATCATTTTCCGAGGCGCGCGCAAGAGGGACTGGCTCGAAAAACGCCGAGCAAATTGGCTGCCGCGTAATTCGCAATGGTGCACCCTTCCGCATCGTCCGAATCATAAACCAGCACGAGGAATCAGGAGCGAGAAAGTTCTAGACCTGTGGCTGTAAGTCATTGCCTGTTGCAGAACAATTTTCAACCGCCTTCCTTGCGCATCGCGCGCGCAGGAGCGGCGCGGAAATAAAGAAACCCAGTCCATCGGTGTCTCGCAAGTACACATGGTTGCGCTATACTATTTGGAAGGAGCCCTGATGCGCAGCGAAGGAATTCAAATTGGCCGGATTTATGGAATCCCGATCTTTCTGCACGCCAGTTGGTTCCTGATTTTTGCCCTGATCACGTATTCCTTCATCACCGAGTTTGGCGCCCTGAACCTCAACCTGCCCGTGACCCAGCTCTGGGGCATCGGAATCCTAACCAGCCTGCTGTTTTTCGGTTCGCTGGTGTTTCATGAAATGGCGCACAGCGTCGTTGCCAGGCATTACAAGATCCCCGTGATTTCGATCACGCTGTTCGTGTTTGGCGGAATCGCGCGCATCGCGCGCGACCCGTCGCGCGCCGTGGAAGAGTTCAACATCGCCGTCGCCGGCCCGCTCTCCAGCCTGCTGCTTGCCGGAGCCTTCTGGCTTGTTTACCTTGGGTCAGGCACGAATGCATTGCTCAAGGCCCTGGCCTATTCGCTTTCCACAATCAATCTGGCCCTGGCAATCTTCAATCTGGTGCCGGGCTTTCCGCTGGATGGCGGGCGCATTTTCCGCGCCATCGTCTGGGGCATCACAAAGGATTTTTCGCGCTCGACGCGCATCGCCGCACGCACCGGCCAGGTGATCGCGTACGGAATGATCGGCCTGGGCGCAGCGATGGCCGTAACGAGCTATATCGGACATGGCGACGTGATCAGCGGAATGTGGCTGGCGTTCATCGGTTGGTTCCTGCTGACCGCCGCGCGCCAGAGCCGCGCGCAGGCCGATGCGCGCGGCGCTCTGGAAGGGCTGCGCGTCTCGGACATCATGACGGCAGACCTTCCGACCATCGGACGCGCGATTTCCCTGGAAGACTATGCGCGGGAGATACTGCGCACGGGCCGCCGCGCGCATCTGGTGGTGGCGCACGAACAACTGGTCGGACTGATGACGACCGAGGCGCTGCATGCGGTTCCGCAACAGGATTGGGACGTCACATCGGTGCAGGCCGTGATGCTTCCCAAGGACAAACTCCACTGGGCCGCCCCGGAAGAGCCCGCGCTATCCCTGCTCGACCGCATGCGCACGGTCGGCATGCAGCAAATGCCCGTAATCGCCGGGGGAAGCGTCGTCGGCATCGTCACGCGCGATTCCATACTGCGTGTTCTGCAGGCCCGCCACGAACTCGGCACCTTCGCAAGGCAGCAGCCATAAGTAGGACAGGCTTCAGCCTGTCTTCTTTTGACTTCTATCAACGCTGCAAAAATCAAACCCAGACAGGCTGAAGCCTGTCCTACCTGCACCGCAACTTCACTTCGCGCAAATTCCAGCCTCAGAAAACGGCTTTCGCCTCACCCGCGGAAGAGAAAAATATTTTTGCAATTCCCTGCACCCGCTGAAGCCGCTATGCTGGTTTTCCGAGGACCCTATATGACAAACGAAGGACCCAAGGCGGTGCTGGCGTTCGATGTTTATGGAACCCTGATCGACCCATTGCACATGGAAGAGCACTTGCCCCCCATTTTTGGCGAGCGCGCGAAAGAAGCGTCGGAGCTGTGGCGCGGCAAGCAGATCGAGTATTCCTTCCGGCGCGCGCTGATGAAGAAATATCTGAATTTCGACGTCTGCACTGCGCAGGCGCTGCGCTTTGTGTGCGCGCAACTGGGTGTTTCCCCTGCGGAAGAACGACTGCGGGAATTATTGGCGCACTATCTGAAGCTGCCTGCCTATCCGGATGTCCCGGAAGCCCTTTCGCGGCTGGAAACGCGCGGGTACCGGCTCGTGGCGTGTTCGAACGGAACCGAGAATGCAGTTCGCGGATTGCTCGATCATGCGGGAGTCCTTGCGCGGTTCGGCGGCATTGTGAGCGCCGACCGGATCGCCACGTTCAAACCGGACCCCGCGGTGTACGAATTCCTGGCGGCAGAAGCGCGCACGCCGAAGAAAATGGTCTGGCTGATTTCCAGCAATCCGTTTGACGTGATCGGCGCGAAAGCCTGCGGTTTGCGAACGGCCTGGGTGCGGCGCGATGCGAAACGCGCTTTCGATCCCTGGGAGTTCGAGCCGGATATGATCGTTGGAGGCCTCGGCGAACTGAGCGAGAAAATTGGCATTGGATAGGCCGCGTTTTTAGAACGGGATGTGGAAGCGGGGTCGGGTAGGCTTCAGCTTGTCTGGTTTTTATTTTTGCGGCGCTGACAGAAGTCAAAAGAAGACAGGATGAAGCCTGTCCTACTTTCTTTACCCCTCGCGCAATTCATGCTTCGCGAGGTTCCCCAGGCCGTCGTAGGCGGCGTACTTGTACATTTCCGAAAGCGTCGGGAAATTGAAAACGAGCTCGATGAAGGTGTCAATCGTGCCGCCGGCTTCCAGCACGGCCATGCCGAGGTGAATCAGTTCGGTGGCGCTTTCGCCCATGATCTGCACGCCGAGCAGTTGCCTAGTGTCCTGCCGGAAAATCAGTTTCAGGAGTCCCGAAGTATCGCCGAGGATCTGGCCGCGCGCGTTGTTCGCATACTTCGCCCGGCCGACTTCGCAGCGAATCTTCTTCACTTCGCACGATTCCACTGTTTCGCCCACGGCCGAGATTTCCGGAATCGTATAGATTCCCATGGGAAGCTGCGAGGCCAGGCGCTGCTTAAACGGGAAACCGAATGCGTGGCTCATCGCTACGCGCCCCTGTTCCATGGAGGTTGACGCGAGGGAGGGAAATCCGATGACATTGCCGGCCGCGTAGATGTGCGGCACGTGGGTCTGGAAATGATCGTTCACATCGATGTTCCCGTACTGGTTGATACCCAGGCCCGCGCGTTCCAGTCCCAGACCTTCGACCGCGCCGTGCCGGCCGCCCGCAAACAGAGTGGTCTCGGCCTCCACAACTTTGCCGGACGAAAGCGTCATCCGCACGCCGGACGCCGTGCGCTCGGTGGTCTTCGGACTCTCCTGAAACAGGATGGTCAGCCCCAGGCTCGCCAGGTGCTCGCGTAACCGCTCGGAAATTTCCCTGTCCAGAAACGGCAGCAGCCGTTCGCGGCGCTCCACCAGCGTGACGGCGACGCCCACGGCGGTAAAAATCGAAGCATATTCGCAGCCGATCACGCCGGCGCCCACCACGATCATGCTCTTCGGAACGCGGCCCATCGAGAGTATGGTGTCGGAATCGAAAAAGGTTTTATCGTCAAAGGGGATTTCCGGAGGGCGGTTCGCCGTGGAGCCGGTGGCGATTAAAATCACTTCCCCGCGGAGGTATCGGGGAGCGCCGTCGCTGTTGACGGCGTTGATGGTGTGCGGATCTTCGAACCTGGCGGTGCCGGAAATTAATTCGATTTTGTGCGCCGCGAGGCTGGTGGCGATCTTCAGGCGCTCGGCCGTGATCACCGCGTCTTTGCGGCGCATGAAACCCTGCACCGACAGGCCTTCGCGCAGTGAATCATCAATGTCGAAGAGCCCTCGCTGCCGCAATCCGGAAAAATAAAGCGCCGATTCGCGCAGCGTCTTGCTCGGCACCGTGCCCGTATTGGCGCTCGCGCCGCCCAACACCCCGCGCCGCTCAATCAACGCCACACGCTTTCCGAAAGACGCGGCCTGCACCGCGCCCTTTTCTCCGGCAGGACCCGAGCCGATCACGATCAGGTCAAAGGATTCCATGTCGATTGTTCCCCCGATCCCCAGAGGCCTACGCGCTTGATTGTAGTAGAAGCGGGGAGATCGTGGAGGTGTTTCTGCGCCGGGCCTGCTGAAATATGCGGAAGGGGGCATCGCCCATCGCCGCAAATTGACGCAATCCATTGACAAGCGCATCGCACCTCCGACATTCTTGTGCGCACAGGTCAGGGTGAATAGCTGGATTTGGAAGCTGCCTCGGGCCTGATCCTCAACACGGAGTTTGCCGAAATGCCAAGTGAAAAGAGCCTGTCCGCACTGCTCGATGAACGCCGGACATTCCCTCCCTCGGAGGAATTCAAAAAAAGCGCCAACTGGAGCGATCCGACAATCTACGATCGCGCGGCAAACGATCCGGAAGGTTTCTGGGCGGAACAGGCGAAGAATCTGGACTGGTTCGTGCCATGGAAGCGCGTGCTCGAGTGGGACGCGCCCTGGGCGAAGTGGTTTGTGGGCGGCAAGCTCAACGTCACGTACAACTGCGTGGACCGCCACGCGCATTCGGCGCGGCGAAACAAGGCCGCCATCATCTGGGAAGGAGAGCCGGGTGATTCGCGCGTGCTGACCTTCGGCATGCTCGAGCGCGAAGTGAACCGCTTTGCCAACGCGCTGAAATCGCTGGGCGTGGTCAAGGGCGACCGCATCGCGATCTACATGGGCATGGTTCCCGAACTGGCGATTGCCATGCTGGCCTGCGCGAAGATCGGCGCGGCGCATTCGGTCGTCTTCGGAGGATTTTCGGCGGAGGCGTTGCGCGAACGCATCAACGACGCGAAGGCAAAAGTCCTGATCACTGCCGACGGCGCGTGGCGGCGCGGCACCGTGGTGCCGCTCAAGGCCAGCGTGGATGATGCGCTGACCGGAACGCCCACGATTGAAAAAGTGGTTGTTCTCGATCGGGTGGGCAAAGCCGCTCAGATTGCCATGAAGCCGGGGCGCGACCTCTGGTGGCACGAACTCGTCGCCGGGGCTTCGGACGAATGCGCCGCCGAACCCATGGACGCCGAGGACATGCTGTTCATCCTCTACACCAGCGGCACGACGGGAAAGCCGAAGGGCGTCGTGCATACCACCGCCGGTTATCTGCTGGGCGCGAGCGCCACGCACCGCTACGTCTTCGACATCAAGGAAGACGACGTCTACTGGTGCACCGCCGATATCGGCTGGGTCACGGGCCATTCCTACATCGTCTACGGACCGCTCGCCAACGGCACCACGACCGTGATGTATGAAGGCACGCCCGACTTCCCCAATCGCGGGCGGTTCTGGGACATCGTGGACAAGTATGGCGCGAACATTCTCTATACCGCGCCGACGGCAATTCGCACGTTCATGCGCTGGGGCGCGGAATGGCCGGAAAAATATAAACTTTCGACGCTGCGGCTGATCGGAACCGTCGGCGAGCCGATCAATCCCGAGGCCTGGATGTGGTATCACGAACACATCGGCCACGGGCGCTGCCCCATCGTGGATACCTGGTGGCAAACCGAAACCGGCAGCATCCTGATCTCTCCCCTGCCGGGCATCACGGCCACCAAGCCCGGATCGGCCACGCGCCCTCTGCCCGGAATCATTGCCGAAGTCGTGGACCTTGACGGCAAGCCGGTTGGCCCCGGCGGTGGCGGCTATCTGGTATTGAGCAAGCCGTGGCCTTCGATGCTGCGCACGATTTACGGGGATCCCGACCGCTACGTGCAGAATTACTGGTCGCGGTATCCCGGAAAATATTTTACCGGCGACGGCTGCAAGCTGGACGAAGACGGCTACTTCTGGCTGCTCGGCCGCGTGGACGACGTGATGAACGTCTCCGGCCACCGCATTTCCACGTACGAAGTGGAAAGCGCGCTGGTGGACCATTCGTCGGTGGCCGAGGCCGCCGTGATCGGTAAAACGCACGAGATCAAGGGCCAGGGAATTTCCGCATTCGTCACGCTGAAGGAAGGCATCCAGCCCAGCGAGGCGCTGAAGGACGAACTGAAAGGCCACGTCGCCACGAAAATCGGCTCGATCGCCAAGCCCGACGATATTTTCTTCACCGCCGAACTGCCAAAAACGCGCAGCGCAAAAATCATGCGCCGCCTGCTGCGCGATATCGCCGAAGGCCGCATTCTGGGCGATACCACAACGCTCGCCGATCCCACCGTCGTCGCCAAGCTCAAGGATCAATACAAGGATGAAGGGTAGAACCTGAATTCGTGTTCCGGCTCAAGGACTCCACCATTCGCTGGCTTGCGGAGGAACTTGATTATGAGCGATGTGAAAGTTGCAAATCCCGGCCCGCTGGGTCTGGCCGCCTTCGGGGTGACAACAGTGGTTCTCAGTTGTATCAACGCGGGATTGCTTCCCGGCGAAGCCCTGTCCGCCGTCGTTCCCCTCGCGTTTTCCTTTGGAGGGTTTGCCCAGATTATTGCCGGGATCATGGAATTCAGGAATGGAAACACTTTTGGCACGATTGCTTTCACCTCGTACGGCGCGTTCTGGTGGTGGTATGCGTTTCTGCTCTGGACCGTCGGCGCGGGCTGGATCAAGCCGCCCGACGCCCGCGGCGTGGGAGTCGCTCTTTTGATGTGGGGCGTTTTCACGCTCTACCTTTGGGTGTCCACGTTCCGGAAAAACCTCACTCTCTGGGGCATTTTCCTGCTGCTGTGGATCACGTTCTTTCTGCTGGCCGGAGGCGATCTGGGAATGGGATCGACGTGGCACGCGCTTGGCGGCTGGTTTGGGTTGGCAACCGGGCTCCTCGCGCTCTACCTTTCTTTTGCCGAGGTCACCAATGAAACCTTCGGGCGGACCGTTGTCGGTGTGGGATCGCCCATCCTGAAATAGAAGCCCGCCAAAGCGGCAACTCGCTTTTCCCGGCCATTGCCGCCGCAGGGTTGACGCCCCGCCCCGCAACTCCTAACATAGAAGTATGCTTCCCGATGCTCCAACCCGGGCGGACGTGTCTCCGGGCGGCGCTGCTGCCGACCAGTTGGGCCGGCCCCTGCGCAGCCTGCGGCTCTCGGTAACCGACCGGTGCAACCTGCGCTGCAATTACTGCATGCCGGAGGAGAATTACGTCTGGCTGCCGCGGCAGGAACTCCTGACATTTGAAGAGATTACGCGGCTGGTGGAGCTTTTCACCTCGCTCGGCGTTACCGACGTGCGCCTGACCGGGGGCGAGCCCCTGCTGCGCCGCGATCTGCCAAGCCTGGTTCGAATGCTTGCCGGCAATCCGCGCATTCGCGACCTTGCGATGACCACGAACGGCATTCTTTTTGCCGAGCACGCCGAAGCCCTGCGCGCCGCGGGCCTGCACCGCGTCACGCTGAGCCTGGACACGCTGCGCCCGGAGCGTTTTCGCGCGCTTGCGGGCCGCGACATGCACGCGCAGGTGCTGGAAGGCATTGCCGCGGCGCGCCAGACGGGCTTTACGAAAACCAAAATCGATACGGTCGTGATTCGCGGCACAAACGACGATGAGCTGGCCGATTTGATCGAATTCGGCCGCCGCGCCCAAGCCGAGGTCCGCTTCATCGAGTACATGGACGTAGGCGGCGCGACGCAGTGGTCTCCCGATAAAGTTTTTTCGCGCGCGGACATGCTCGAGCAACTCGGCAAACGCTACGGAAAAATCACGCAGGTGGAGGAACAATCCTCGGCCCCCGCGCAGCGATTCACTCTGCCCGACGGCACCGTCTTCGGCATCATCGCTTCCACCACCACGCCCTTCTGCAGGACCTGCGACCGCAGCCGCCTGACCGCCGACGGACTCTGGTACCTGTGCCTGTACGCGCAGTCCGGCGTCGATCTCCGGAAAATGCTGCGCGCGGGCGCCTCGACCGAGGAGCTTGCCGCGCGCATCGCGGCGGTATGGCAGGCGCGCAGCGATCGCGGCGCCGAATTGCGCGCCGCCATCGGCCACCGCGGCGCATTCGTCGGCATCGATGAGTTGCGCCAGGACCCGCACCTGGAAATGCATACCCGCGGCGGGTAGCTTGAGTAGGACAGGCTTCAGCCTGTCTTCTTTTGACTTCTGCGAACTTTACGAAAATCAAAAACAAACAGGCTGAAGCCTGTTCTATTCAAAACCAGTCGCATCCGGCCAACGAACTCATTTCATATTGTTGTGAATCATCTCCCTGATCCGCATCATCCTGCGCGCGCGGGATTCCATACCGAAACGTGCGTTGTTGTACGCCGCTCCCAGACGGCTACGGCCAGCCATAAGAAACACAGGACCTGACAGGTTCAAAATGACTGCAAATCCCTGTATAGTTTAGGGATGCCAATCAGTGTACGAACGCGGAGGCGACTGCGATCCTGGCGCACGCGCGCGCGCGAATTGCGCGGCGTGGTGAAGGGGCTGTTTTCGACGCGGCATCCCCTGCTGGTGCACATCATTCCAAACCGGCGCTGCAATCTGTCCTGCACGTATTGCAACGAGTACGACGATTTCTCAAAGCCTGTGGACACGGCGGAAATGCTGCGGCGAATCGATCAGCTCGCGGACTTGGGCACGGCCGTGGTCACGATCAGCGGAGGCGAGCCTCTGCTGCATCCCGAACTGGAACAGATCATCGCGCAGATGCGAAAGCGCGGAATCCTGGCGGGAATGATCACGAACGGCTACCTGCTGACGGCCGAGCGCATCGGGCGGCTCAACCGCGCGGGTTTGGAATATCTCCAAATCAGCATCGACAACGCCATGCCCGACGAAGTTTCCAAGAAAAGCCTCAAGGTGCTCGATCAGAAATTGAAGCTGCTCGCCGAGCATGCCGTGTTTCAGGTGAACATCAATTCGGTGCTGGGAAGCGGGGTGAAAAATCCAGAGGACGCGCTGACCGTGGCGCGCCGCGCGCAGGAACTCGGCTTCACCAGCACGGTGGGCATCCTGCACGACGGCGAAGGGCAACTGAAACCGCTGGGCCCGCGCGAAATTGAAATTTTCGAAGAGATCATGTCCATGGGCAAGGCGGGATTTTCGCGGATCAACGGATTCCAGCGCAACATCGCCAAGGGCAAAACGAACGACTGGCGATGCCGGTCCGGCTCGCGCTATCTCTACGTCTGCGAGGACGGCTTGGTGCACTGGTGCTCGCAGCAGCGCGGCTATCCCGGGATTCCCCTGGCAAAATACACGGCGGAAGACCTGCGCCGCGAATATTTCACGAAGAAACACTGCGCGCCGCGCTGCACGGTATCCTGCGTGCAACAGATCGCCGTGGTGGATAACTGGCGCGGCCCGCAAACGCGCAAGCCGGTGGCGACGCCGCCTTCCTCTCCCGAATCGTTCGTGCAACTCACCGGAGCGCCGCCGCGAAGCTAAGAAGTGTTCTCTCTCCACGCGCCGCGGTTTCAAAATACAGGGTCAGGGCTGTGCGGGAATGGATCCGCGGGGCTGCGCCGCGTTACTCTCCGCGTTTTGTGTATCGTCTCCTGAATCCAGTCCTGCATCCAGGCGTGCGTGATTGCGCTCCTGCACGGGCGCCATGCGTCCCAGCCGCGGCTTGAGCACGCGGTTCCACCACATCACCAGCCCCGTAAAAAACAGCACTGCCGGCGCAAGGCCCGTGACCGTCCAGATCGTCTTTACCGTGGGTCCCGCAAACCTTCCGAAATGCAGTTGGGTAAGCCAGTACAGCACCTGATCGCCCAAGCGAGGATTCCGGGCGGCCTTATGGAGCGGCTCGAGGAAATCGACCACCGAACTGAACACGGTCGGAATCGAAAGATAAATCCCGCTGACGCTCCACAACAAAATCAGCGCGAGCGACCAGAATCCCAGCGCGCTGTGCAGTGCCCAGTTGAATCCCCGGCGATTTCCCTTCCAATGGAACACCAGGCTGCCGCGCCACTTCGCGATTCCCGGCCACCAGATTACCGCGCCGGTGAAACAGAGCAACAGAGAGATAATCCCGCCAATGGCATTGATCCAGCGCCCCGTTGTACCGATCAGGAGATTGTCATGCAGGTCGGCCAGCCAGAGGATCATCCGAAATCCCAGCCGCCTGGCCGGGCCCACGTCCGCACCGGTATAGGGATTGAATAGCCGTTGAATTT
>DATLTA010000184.1:0-25140 GCA_035533775.1 Candidatus Dormiibacterota bacterium
GCGAAAGAGCCATCCGCCCTTGCCGGAAATTTTTGCCTCCCTGGCCGCCAACTGGAAAATTATTTTGGTGGGCATGATGCTTTCCACGATGACGACGGTCTGCTTTTACCTGATCACGGCCTACACGCCCACCTACGGCCGCGCCGTATTGCACCTGACGAACCGTCAAAGCCTGGTGGTCACGCTGTTTGTGGGGATTTCCAATTTCATCTGGCTGCCGGTGGGTGGGGCCATTTCCGACAAGTTGGGCAGGCGGCCGATGCTGATTTTCTTCACCATCGCGACGATCGTGACTGCCTATCCGGCGATGTTGTGGCTGGTGAGCAGCCCGTCGGTTGCTCGCCTGCTGCTGGTGGAATTATGGCTGTCGGTGATATTCGGGGTTTACAACGGAGCGATGGTTCCATATTTGACTGAAATCATGCCGCCGGACATCCGGACCTCCGGTTTTTCAGTGGCATTCAGCCTGGCAACCGCAATTTTCGGGGGTTTTACTCCGGCCATCTGCACCTACCTCATCCACACGACCGGAAATCGAGCCATGCCTGCCATATGGCTGTCTTTCGCGGCGCTGTGCGGGCTGAGTGCCGCGTTGATTCTTGGCTGGCAGGGAATTGCCGTAGGCGAGATGGAGTCTTCCACATCCGTGCAGTAGGAGGGGGCCCCGGCCGGGCAATCAATCTCCCTTCAGGGGGGCCGTCAGGGCCGCGTTTGCAGAAGCGCGCTGCTCGCGCTGGACCGCAGGCTTACGCGCCCCCACGTTCACTCCCATTTTATTCTATACGTAAGCGATCCAGCGCCCGGCAGCCACGATGCCGAACCACAGCAGGATCGAAATCAATCCAGCGGCGCGCGCTGATAGCGGCGCGACCCGATCGTTCTCCCACTTGCCGACGCTCTTGTAGGCAATCGTGTGGAATACAAAGGCGTTCAATCCGGCCACCACAATCAGCGCCATCTTGATTTGGAATCCGACGTTGTTGTACATCTTGGTAGCTTCCGAAGAGAGCAGGAGTCCCCCAGTAATCGCCATGACGAGGAAACCGCCCCAGGCCCAGGGCAGAAAGCGCTCCGCGACCTTGGATACCGGCTTATCCTGAAATGTCTTTCCCATCAGTCGCAAGTCCAGAATCGAAGTGGACCCGACTATAATAACGATGCCGAAGATGTGGATCGTCTCAATGATGGGAAACAGCCACGTGGAATCCCGAACCGCGGTGCCAATGGATGTTCGTTCCATCCAGGCTGCAATAATGTAAATAAGGTGCATCTCCCTGAACCTCACTGTTGATCAGATTTATGTTTATGCTGGTCTTGCAACCCGCGCTGCCTGCGCACAAATCCAGCTCCGGCCGATCCTGCTACAATGCGTTTCAGCCGATATGTTTCAGTCGTATTTGACGTTATTCGCGCCCACGCCGTTTCGCACGGGATCATTCGCCGCGAGTCACGGTATCTCCATGCTGGAGTGGTTGTAGATTCTAACCTTTTTTATTATACGCGCAAGACGATATGCAAGGTTTCGGTTTGTGTCAAGTTCCCACAGCCGGGGGGTGTTGTGGGAAGGCAATCAGCGATGTATTGTGCCCCCTATTAAGAAATCGAACTTGGCGCTGAAAATTATGTAATATTGCATAAATGGGGCTGTGCGAGGCCCTATCAATCTCATTGGAGGCCAGAATGTGGATGCGGGTCGCAGTAATTTGTACGGTCCTGAGCCTGGGGCTGATTGGATGCACGAGCAAGCCCGTTGCGGATACCAAGATTCCGCAGCAGGAAGTGGACCGCAAAAATCCTGTCGCAATGAACCCCGCTTCGATCGCGGAAGGCAAGCGGCTGTACGAAGCGACGGATTGCGCACTTTGCCATGCCAAGAATGGTGACGGCAAAGGGGTTCTCGCCAAGGACATCAATACGATGAAAACTCACGATTGGCGGCAGGCGTCCTCGCTCGATCATTTCACCGATGGCGAACTTGCCTACCTGATCCTGAAGGGAAAGGGAAGAATGCCCGCATACGCGAATCGGGAGTCACAAGAACAGGTCTGGCAGATTGTGAATTATATCCGCTCCATGGTCGTCAGAGGGAATTCGCCCGCTTCCTAGCCCTCCTCCCAATATGACGGGAAATGTGCGATGGCCAAAGCATCGCATTAAAGATACGGGGCGCCGGGGAGCGCCCCCTGTGAGGATTCGGGCAACTCCCCGTCGCACGCCGGCGTCAACGCCGAAGAGGTTTTGAGAATTAAGAAGTGCAGACCAGGTGCATCCCAATATGGAGGGTAGTCCCATGGCGTTTCCCGCAATCCCAGGCTTTGCGCAATACGCCGCCACGGCGAATCGAAACAATCGCGTCCGCATCCTGATTGTTTGTGTTTTCACGCTGGTGGCGGGGCTGGCCTCGGTGGGGATATTGCGGGCGGGCCAGGAACCTGCCAAAGCCAAGGCCACCGTAGACAGTTCTCACGGTGTTGACCTGGCGAGCCTGGACAAGACGTGCAAGGCCTGCGAAGACTTCTACCATTACGCCAGCGGGCTTTGGCTGAAAAAGAATCCGGTCCCCGCCGCGTATCCGGCCTGGAACCGCTTTGGCGAGCTGGCGGAAAGAAACCGGGCAGAGCTGCACCAGATTCTAAAAAACGCGGCGGCGAATTCGAAAGCCGCTCCGGGATCAAACGAACTGAAGATCGGGGATTTCTACGCCAGCTGCATGGATGAAAAGCGGATCGATGCCGAAGGGGCCAAGCCGCTCGATCCCGAATTCGCGCGGATTGCCGCCATCCGGAACGTCGGCGAAGTGCAGGCGGAAGTCGCGCGGCTGCAGGGCATGGGTGTCGGCGCGCTGTTCGAATTCGGTTCCACGCAGGATGAGAAAAACAGTACACAAGTAATTGGCGGGGCCGACCAGGGCGGCCTGGGGTTGCCGGACCGCGATTACTATACGAAGACGGACGATAAATCGAAGCAGATTCGCCAGAAATACCAGGAGCACATCGCCAAAATGTTCATGCTGGTTGGCGACGATGCCGCCACCGCGTCGGCCGAGGCAAAAACCGTCCTGGAGCTGGAAACCAAGCTTGCCGCCGCTTCCATGACCCGCGTCGAGCGCCGCGACCCGGATAAGATGTATCACAAGATGAATCTCGCCGAACTTCGAACGCTCATGCCGAACTGGTCCTGGGATAATTATTTTCAGCAGATCGGCGACACGCATATCGAATCCGTGGACGTTTCAACGCCGAAGTTTTTTCAGGCGGTGAATCAGCAACTCAAGGACACGCCGGTAAAGGACTGGAAAATTTATCTGCGCTGGCATCTGTTGAAAACGGCCGCACCATGGCTTTCCCGGCCATTTGTGAATGAGGACTTCAATTTCAGGGGGCGAACGCTGCTGGGCACCAAGAAATTGTTGCCGCGCTGGAAGCGATGCGTCAGGGCCACCGACGGCCAGTTGGGCGAAGCCCTCGGGCGGATTTATGTGCAGAAGTATTTTCCGCCCCAGGCCAAGGCGCGCGCATTGGAAATGGTAAACCAGATCATCGCCGCGCTGCGCGACGACCTGCAGACTCTTCCCTGGATGGGGCCGGCCACGCGCAAGCAGGCGCTGGCGAAGCTTTCCGCCCTCACGCTGAAGATCGGGTATCCGGACAAATGGCGCGATTACTCGGCCTACAAAGTAGACCGCGGGCCGTACGCGCTCAATCAAATGCGCGGCTCGCAATTTGAATTCAAGCGCGACCTCGACAAGATCGGCAAGCCGGTGGACCGCACGGAGTGGGAGATGACTCCGCCGACCGTGAACGCCTACTACAATCCCGTAATGAACGAGATCGTGTTTCCAGCCGGAATTCTGCAACCCCCGTTTTTCGATCCACATGCCGATGACGCCTCCAATTACGGCGCCATGGGCGCTGTGATCGGCCATGAAATGACGCATGGCTTCGACGATGAAGGGCGAAAATTCGACGCTCAGGGAAACTTGCGCGATTGGTGGACGCCGCAGGATGCCAAGAATTTCAACCAGCGGGCGCAGTGCATCGAAAATCAATTTGACGGTTATCAGGTGCAGAAGGGCATCCACGAAAATGGAAAGCTGGTTGTCGGGGAAAGCATCGCCGATCTGGGCGGCCTGAAGATCGCCTATCGCGCCCTGCAAAAGACGCTGCAGGGGAAAAAGGTTCCGCTGATCGGGGGCTTCACGCCCGACCAGCGTTTTTTCCTCGCCTACGCGCAGATCTGGGCGGCCAACGACCGGCCGGAATTCGAGCGGCTCATGGTGAATACGGATCCGCACCCGCTGGCCCGATTCCGCGCCATTGCCGCGCCATCCAACATGCCTGCGTTCGCCAAAGCCTTCGCATGCAACGCGGGCGACGCCATGGTGCGTCCGCCGGCCATGCGCTGTCAGATATGGTAAGCAAAACCGCGCGCCGAACTATTTCTTGACAAGCAGTCGATCCCGGACGTTAAATCCAATTTCAATAGCGCAATTTCCTTTTCTGGTTGTGCCTCTTGCGGAATGCTGGAGGAGACGCGGCGTGTGCCGCGCGCTTTTTTCGCAGTGTTTTCCATCTGTCCAAGCTTTCACGGCTCAGCAAACGGAAAACGGATAGCCAGAAGCCTGTCCTACTGGGGAGCGATTCATGAAGGGACTGAGGAGTTTGTTTCCTGCAATCCTCGCGGTTGCGGCACTTGTTGTTCTACCGGGGCAGGGCCACGCGCAGGCAAAGGCGCAGCCCACCGCGGTGCTGCAGGGTACGGTGACCTCCGCCGAAGAAGGGCCGATGGAAGGGGTCCTGGTAACCGTGAAGAAGGACGGCTCCAATATCTCCATCACCGTATCCACGAACGCGCAGGGCCGCTACCGCTTTCCTGAAAGCAGGTTGCAACCCGGGCATTATTCCCTGAAAATTCGGGCTGCCGGATATGATCTCGATAGCCCCTCCGCCGTGGATATTCCGGCCGGGAAAAGCGCTGTGGCCAATCTCAAGCTTCGCAAGACCGCAAACCTTGCCGCGCAACTGACGAATGCGGAATGGCTGGAGAGCATGCCGGGCACGTATGAGCAAAAAGCGGCCCTGCGGAACTGCACCACTTGCCATACGCTGCTCCGCCCGCTCGGTTCGACGCATGATGCGGATGAATTTGTCGCTGTTCAGACGCGCATGGCGAACTACACGAACCAAAGCATACCTCTGATGCCTCAAGTTCACCTGGCGGCGCGCTACGCGGATCAGATTGAGGAGCACGGAGAAGAATCGCTGGACCGCCGGAAAGATGCGGTGAAAAAACTGGCTGAATTTCTGGCCAGCGTCAATTTGAGCAAAGGACCCACGTGGAGCTACCCGCTCAAGACCTTTCCGCGTCCCAAGGGGATTGCCACACGCGCGCTGATCACCGAGTACGACCTTCCCGCGCGCACCCGGCAGCCGCACGACGTCTATGTCGATTCCGACGGCATGGTCTGGTACATCAGCTTCGGCGAGCAGGTTCTCGGCAGGCTCGACCCCAAGACGGGCAAGACAACTGAGTTCGCCATCCCCACACTGAAACCGAAATCCCCCAAAGGCGAGCTTGCCTTGCGCCCGGACCCGCAGGGCAACCTGTGGATCGGCATGATGTATCAGGGCGCGGTGGCGAAATTCGACAGGAAGACGGAAAAATTTAAAACCTACAGCCTTCCTCCGGGCCTCAACCGGGACTATACGCAGATCACCGAAGTGAATCCGATCCGCTCCAATGTGGACGGCAAAGTCTGGATCGTTGATGCCGGAACCTACACGATCTATCGCCTGGACCCGGCACCCGGCAAGTTCGAAAGCTTCAAACCCTTTCCCGATCCCAGCCCGAATATTTACGACATCACCCCGGACGCGCAAAACAACGCCTACTTCACGGTGTTCGGCGCGGATCAAATTGGCAGGATCGACGCCAAGACCGGGAAGATCACTCTGTACAAGACGCCCACGAAGGATTCGAATCCGCGGCGCGGCGAGGTCGATTCGCACGGGCTGTTCTGGTTCGGCGAATTTCGCGGCAACCGGATTGGCATGTTCAACACCAAGGATTTGACCTTCAAGGAGTGGACACCGCCTACGCCCTGGTCATTCCCCTATGATATGGTGGCGGACAGGAACGGCGACGTGTGGGGCGGATCGACCATGACGGACCGCATGATGCGGCTCGATCCCAGGACCGGGCAGATCGTCGAATACCTCATGCCCAGAAATACCAACATTCGGAAAGTCTTCGTCGATAATTCCACCAACCCCGTGACCGTCTGGGTGGGCAGCAACCACGGCGCGTCCATCATCAAAATTGAAGCGCCCGAGTAGTGTGCTGTCCCGGAAATAAGTCGCAATTCCGGATTGTGGGTCAGGGCTTCAGCCCTGACAAAATAAGCTGAAAACAAAGAGGCTTTAGCCCCTGAAGACGTGTTCCACTTCGTGAAGGAATTTCCGGGACAGCACACTAGCCCGGCTTCTCCGTGCGGCGCAAGCGTTCCGCCGAGGGTGGAAAGCCGCTTTATTTTTTGGATTTTTTCCCCGGGAAGGGAATAAATTCGTAGCCCAGGCCGCGAACCGTCACCAGGTGGCGGGGTTTGGACGGCTCGTCCTCGATATACCTGCGCAGGCGGACGATGAAATTATCGATGGCGCGCGTGTCGGTATCCTCGTGCAGGTCCCACACATTTTCCAGAATGGCTTTTCGCGAAACGGGATGCCCGATGTTCTGAATTAGGTAGCGCAGCAGTTCGGATTCCATCAAAGTCAGTTGCAGATTCTGTTTTCCGACCTGCAATCGCAGGTTTTGGAAGTCCACGACCTTGTCCCCGAAACGGTAGGCCTCGGAAGATTCCGCGCCGCGCGCCGCTGGTTTGGACGGGGGCTGCTCTGCGCCATGTGTCCAGACCTTGCGGCGCAGCAGGCTGCGGACGCGCGCGATGAGAATGGAGAGATTGAACGGCTTTGGCAAATAGTCGTCTGCGCCGGACTCGAATCCCTGCAGCACGTCTTCGGGGCGCGTGCGCGCCGTCAGCATCAGCAGGGGAATGTAATTTTTCGCATCGCGCAATGCGCGCGCCACGGAAAACCCGTCTTTGCCCGGCAGCATCACGTCCAGGACTAGCGCATCGAACTTTTCCTTGTTGTCCAGCAGGCGCTTGAGCGCTTCCTCGCCGTTGCCGGTGACCTGCACCGCATAGCCTTCCTGCTCCAGATTAAAGCGGAGGCCCTGGGCCAGATGGGATTCGTCTTCGACGACAAGGATACGGCTCATACGTGGTAAACCCTCGGAAGCCGCAAAGTGAATGTGCTGCCGCACCCGGCTCCTTCGCTTTCGGCGTAGGCGTCGCCCCCATGCCTGCGGGCAATCGAGCGAACGATGAACAGGCCGAGGCCGGTGCCCTTGACCCGGCGCGTGGCCGAACTTGCCACACGATAAAATCGTCCGAAAATGCGTTTCAGTTCGGATTTGGGGATTCCGACGCCCTGATCCCGCACTTTCAGCAGAATCGTGTCGATGTTCGGAGTCAGCACCTCGATGTTGATTTCCGTCCGCTCGCCCGAGTACTTCACGGCATTTTCCACCAGATTGAAGACCGCGGTGCGAAGTTCCTGCGGATTTCCTCGGACGATGAGCTTTTCCGACGGCGGTGAATCAAACCGCAGCGTTTCCGGAGGCAGATTATGGCGAAGACGGGTGAGTTCCACAGTTTCCGCCACCGCACCGGAGAAATCGACTTCTTCCCAATTCTTTTTGCTGCTCGCGTGGCGCGCCTCCCCGGCGCGCAGAATTTGCTCGACAGTGCCCAGCAGGCGGTCGGTATCCTCTACCATAATGCGGTAGAAGTTCCGCCGCTGCTCTTCGGATACTTCCCGGCTCTCCAGCGTTTCCAGGTACAAACGCAGGGAAGCGATGGGAGTTTTCAATTCATGAGTGACGGCGTTCAAAAAGCTGTCCTGCTGTTCGTTCTTGTGGATTTCGCGCACCAGGAAAACCGTGTACACAATAATGCCGGCGATGATCAGGGCGAAGAAGATGATCCCCAGGACCAGGGGAACGACTTCCCGCCAATTGAAGACGATCCATGTGACGTTGAGCGCCACCGCCAGCCCAACCAGGCAGGAGCCCAGGGTCACGAAAAACGCGATTTTTTTAGCTCTGCTCGTGATGTGCATCGCGGACTGGTCAAAACTATACTAGAAGTCGGCTCATAAATCCCCGGTCGAGGTTTTTGATCGCCCCTTGGCGAAACGCGTTCCTAGAAATCCGTCCGCAAATAAAGAAACCGCGGAAAATTGCGCCGCGGTTTCTCCGATTTGACAGCACCTGCAAGGCGAGACTGCTAGTCCCCCAAGGCTTCCTGGGGAGCGGGCGCTTCTTCCACAGGTCTGGCGAGGACCTTCGCGTCGTTGAACTTCTTTGCGGCGCCAACCTTGGGCAATGAAATATCCCAGGCCAGTCCCAGCATGCGCAGGGCTTGAATCCCGTACCAGTTCAGGTCGATTTCGTACCAGGCCAGGCCATGGCGCGCCGACTGAGGCACCGCATGATGATTGTTGTGCCAGCCCTCGCCGAACGTCAGGATGGCGACCCAAAAACTGTTGGTGGAGTCGTCGCCAGTCATGAATCGCTGCGATCCCCACATGTGCGTGGCGGAGTTCACCAGCCAGGTGGAGTGCAGACCGAAAACCGTCCTCACGAAAATGCCCCACATCAGATAGGGCACCCCGCCGAACACAAGCAGAAGGACGCCCAGGACAACTTCCGACACCCAGTGCCACTCGCTGATCCAGACGTGAAATTTATCTTTGCGCAGGTCGGGCACGTAGGGCAGAAGGGAATCGAGCTTGTTGTGCATGGCCTTGCCGGTCAGGATCCATCCCATGTGAGACCAGAACCCGCCGTCGCGCGGCGAATGCGGATCGCCTTCCTTGTCCGTATTCTGATGGTGCTTGCGGTGCGTGGCCACCCAGAAAATCGGTCCGCCTTCCAGGGCCAGCGTTCCGCACGCGGTCAGGAAATACTCCATCCATTTCGGCGTTTTGTAGCCGCGATGCGTGAGCAGCCTGTGGTAGGACATGCCGATGCCAAGACTCCCGGCAACCCACCACAGTAAGACCGCCACAAAAAACGGTTTCCAGGCAAACATGAAAAGCGCAACGAGCGCGCCGATGTGGAACATGACCATGAAAAATGTCGTCACCCAATTTACCGGCTGCGTGAACGTCTTGTCGCGTTTAGCGATACTCGTCATTCGGTTGTCCTCAAGTTGTGAGTCACGAAGTGTTCTTTCGCGTGAGTCAAACTTAGCATGAGCGCGAAAACCCCTTTGTAATACTTATGTAATTGTTGATTCGAAGCGGCGGATCAGGCACGAGCGGAATGTTCCGGGAACTATGCGCCCGCAGCGTCGGAGGATTTATTGTGCTGAAAAAGTTACGGCCAGATCTGGTTGAGCACCAGGGCGAGGCGCGCTCCCGCTTTCGCCACCTGCTGTTCGAACACCGGAAGGGCGGCATTCTGGTAGGGCTGCCCGATGCGTTCGTTGAGTTTCAGCATCCGCGTGGAGATGTGATTGTCCTCCGCGCAGGAATGGTTTCCCACGGGCTGTTCCACGGGAACCGCGACAGGCAGTTTCCCGTACGCGATGGTTTTGGCGATGCGGAAGCTTTCCCATATCCACGCATCGATGTCCACCGGACCGCGCATCCACCGGACTTCCTGTTTGGCAAATTGATGGTCGAACCGTCTGGCTGATTTCCCCACGGACTGCTCCTTGAAGCCGGTCCTGTACTCGGACGCGGATCCCTGCATGGATCTATCCTTGAATTCCCTCTGATAAATTCCGTAGTCCCAGATCGAATGCAGATTCGGCGCAATGAATTCGGTTTGCGGATTCGTCAGTCTGGGCGCTTCGCCAAAGAAGTTGACCGGAATGCAGTTCCCGCCAAGATCATTGTTATTGGCTACGTGCAGCGGCTGGTGCAAATCGCCGACCAGATGGATGACGAACCGCAAGGCGTCGGCCCGTTTTTGCGGCTCCGCATCCGGTGAGCGCAAGATCGCAATCTGATTCTTCAGGGCCTGCGGCAGACAGATCTCCGAGCGCGGGCAAAAGTCCGCCAGATTTCCTTTGTCGACGCTGATCGGGATATTGATCTCGTGCCAGGGATACGTTTCGTGGTGCGCTGATCTGTAATCATCCGCCCAGGTCGAGGAGTAGGCCATGGCATCCAAACCGGATTGCCGGCAATACCGCCTCAGGGCAGGGTCGATGGGATTCTCTTTCAGTAATTGCTGAACCTTGGCCAGTGCGTGGGGCGAAAGATGTTTTTCGGCGATCAGGGCGATAATTTCGTGCCCCTGGCACCCAAATGCCCATGCGGATGGAGCTGCGAACAATGAAGAAGCGCCGCAGAGAAAAATCAGCGCGGCAAGCAATCTCGCGCATCTGGAAATTGCATCAAGGTTGCGCGGAGCCTTGCCTGCGGCTGATGTGCGGCTCATTTTTCGTCCTTTTCCACCAGATGCAGCGATGCGGAATTGATGCAGTAGCGCAGACCGGTGGGGTGCGGGCCGTCGGGAAATACGTGGCCGAGGTGCGCGTCGCACTTGCTGCACAGGACTTCGTCGCGCGTCATACCGTAACTGATGTCCCGGTCCACTTCGACTTTAGATTCATCGAGCGGGGCGTAAAAGCTTGGCCATCCCGACCCGGAATGAAATTTTGTCTCCGACGTGAACAGGGGTTGCCCGCAACACACGCAGACGTATGTGCCTTCGGTTTCCGTATCCTCGTAGGCGCCGGTTCCGGGCGGTTCGGTCCCTTTTTGGCGGGTCACATGATATTGCTCCGGCGTCAGTGATTTTCGCCATTCGGCGTCCGTCTTGCGAACTTTTTCGGTCATGTTGGGCCTCGCTTGGCACATCTTAGCATCGAGGGCAGTTCCAGTGAAGTTGCGCGAGCGAAGCGGCCACGCGCGGCCGCGGCAGAAAATGTCTCCCGAAGGGAAGAAATCGCTTGCCTTCACACGCGGAGAGCGCACAAAATCGCGTGCGCAGGCGCTGCGAAGCAACTCAAATATAGGAAAATAAAAATGGGAGCAACGCGATGAGGCGATTGCAGGGAAAATTTGCGACATCCATGGTGTTTTCGGGCATTGGAATCGCGGCTCTGCTGGCCGCAGGTTTCGTGTTCGCCGCGCAGCCGCCATCGAGCGCGGGCAAGCCGCCCGCCGCGGCCATGCCGCCGGTTCCGGCGCTGACGCCTTACGTCGAAGCGCATACCCATTATAACGAGAAGGATCCGCAGGGCAGCGTGCGCGCGGCCCTGGCCGGGCTCAAGCGTCAAAATGCCGCCATGATTTTTATGCTAGCGCCCCCCGACACCTATACGCATCCCGGCCACTACGACGCGGAAGTGATCCTGCCCGAAGCGAAAAAGTATCCCGGCAAATTGGCGGTGCTGGGCGGCGGCGGAACCTTGAACGCCATGATAATGCAATCGGTGGCCACGGGAGATGCGGGACCCGCGGTCCGCAAGAAATTCAGTGCGCGCGCGGAACAGTTGCTTCGCGAGGGAGTCATCGGCTTCGGCGAAATGGCCGCCGAGCATTTCGATGGCGGGACGCCGTATCAATATGCCCCCCCGGACCATCCGCTCTACCTGCTGCTCGCGGACATCGCCGCGCAGCACGGCGTTCCCATCGTTCTGCACATGGAAGCGGTGCCACAGGACATGGCGCTGCCGGCGGGGCTGAAATCGCCGCCCAATCCGCCTCGCCTGCATGCCAATATCGCCGCGTTCGAACGGTTGCTCGATCATAATCCGCGCGCTAAAATTATTTGGGCCCATGCGGGATCGGACAACACCGGCTTTCGAACCCCTGCGCTATGCGCACGCCTGCTGGCGGCGCATCCAAACCTCTACATGGAAATCAAGACGGACCCTCTGGCCAAGGGAATGAACTATCCCATGGAGAACGGAAAAATCAAGCCGGAATGGCTCGCGCTGTTCACGAAGTTTCCCGACCGCTTCATTATCGGGACCGACCAGCACTACCCGGAACCCAATGCGCCAGAACAGCGCTGGCAGACAGCGGTGGATCTGTTCAACCAGCTTCCTGCCGGACTGCGCAAGAAAATCGGCACGGAAAACGTAGCGCATATTTACGGCAAGTCCGTCGCAGCCTATTTATTGCATGCGGCGAAGAACTAAATCCCGAGACGAAACGAGGTTGCGTTTCATGAATCGACGTGATTTATTCAAGAGTTCACTGGCACTATCCGCTCTGGCCATGACGGGTGGCACCGCGGAAGCTTCTCCGGCGGAGGGGTGCGTGACGCCATTTCCAAAGGCTCCCGGGCTGACCAAGTACGTGGCCCGATTCATCGTGGACACGAAATATTCCGACATCCCGGAGAATGTAATCGCGTTGGGCAAGAAATCGATTCTCGACGGTTTCGGCTTGGCCCTGGCCGGATCGGTATCGGTCATGGCGCCGCTGGTTCATAAGTACGTGCGGACGTTTGGGCCCGCCGAAACCACTGCCAGCATTATTGGGACGGGAATGAAGGCGCATCACCGCTTCGCCGCGTTCTCCAACGGCGTATCGATCCACGCCGACGACTATGACGACACGCAGCTTGCGGCGGCGAAGGATCGCATTTACGGGCTCCTGACGCATCCGACCGTGCCGGTTCTTCCTCCGGCGTTCGCGCTTTGCGAACAGGGGCGGCGTTCGGGCCGGGACCTCATGCTGGCTTATCACGTGGGGCTGGAAACGGAATGTAAAATTGCCGAGGCGATTTCCCCGCGTCATTACGATATGGGATTCCATACCACCGGCACGATTGGAACGTTTGGCAGCGCCGCGGCTTGCGCCAAGCTGCGCGGCCTGAACCACCTGCAAACCACCTATTCCCTGGGCATCGCCGCCACCGAGGGCGGCGGCTTTCGCGACAATTTCGGCTCGATGACCAAGCCGTTCCACGCGGGGCATGCCGCGGAAAACGGTACCGTCTCCGCAGATCTCGCCGCGCTCGGCTGGACGGCGGCCGACAACATCCTGGAAGCGCCGCTCGGATTTTTCCAGGCCGAAGGCGGCGGCTTCGATCCGACCGCCATCGTGGACAAGCTCGGAAAGCCCTGGACGCTGGCCTGGCCCGGCGTTTCGATCAAGCCGTATCCCTCGGGGTCGCTGTCGCATCCCGCCATGGGCGAAATGATGGACTTCATCCGCAAGTACGACATCAAGCCGGACCAGGTTGAGAAGGTGGACCTGGGAGCAAACCACGCGATGACGACGTCGCTGCTGCATCACGATCCCATGACCGGGCTGCAGGCCAAGTTCAGCATGGAATTCTGCCTGAGCATTCTGCTGCTGGAGCGCAAGGCGGGGCTGGCCCAGTTTCAGGACGCGGTCGTGCAGCGCCCCGACGTGCAGGCCATGATCAAGCGCATACATTTTTACATCGACCCGGTTGCCGAAAACGCGGGTCTGGACAAAATGACCAGCATCCTCAAGATCTATATGAAGGACGGCAGGGTGTTTTCCTCGACCGCCCAGTTTGCCAAGGGCAGTCCATCCAATCCCATGAGTTATGAGGAAGTGGCCGACAAGTTCAGGGGGTGCGCCGAATTTGCCAAATGGCCCTCGGCAAAAGCCGAAACCGTTATCGCCACGGTTAAATCCCTCGAAAACGAACCCGACGTCAGCAAACTTGTTACAGCCCTGACCTCCTGATTTTCCGCTGTGACGCATCGAAAGTTCATCCCGGCGCCAGCGGGCAATCGAAAGATTGCCCGCCATGGCGTTTGGCCGAACAGCTGTGTCCAGATGGCATCCAGGTCCGTCTTACCGCATTGAAATTCTCACATTCGAAGGAGGGCCCATGGGAACGAGTCCGATAGGAAATGCGGGGCGGAATTCCGGGGAGGATGCGGCCGGGGCATTCGCACGTCTGGGCATGCGGTTGGCCGACTGGTCGCAGCGATGGTTTCCGGACGCCTTCGTATTCGCTCTGGGCGGCCTGGTGATCGTATTTCTATTCGGGCTGATGACCGGGGTTCGGGCGCAGGACCTGATCCGGTATTTTGGCGAAGGTTTCTGGGGCCTGATCCCGTTCACCATGCAGATGGCCATGATTATTATCGGCGGATACGTGGTGGCCACGTCTCCTCCGGTGCACAAGCTGATTCGCCGGCTGGCCCGAGTGCCGCGCACGCCTCGCGGGGCGGTCGCGTTTGTGGCGTTTTTTTCAATCGCCACGTCCATGCTCAGCTGGGGACTCGGCCTGATTTTCAGCGGCGTGCTGGTCAGGGAAGTCGTGAGGCACGTGCGCGGCGTCGACTACCGTGCCATTGGCGTTGCTGCGTATTTGGGCAACTGCACGGTCTGGGCGCTGGGGTTGTCCTCCTCGGCCGCACTGGTCATGGCCACGCCGTCGTCCATTCCCGCCGCGCTGCTCAAGATCAGCGGGGTGATCCCCTTGAGCCAGACGATTTACACCTGGCAAAGCTTGGCCATGGCCGCGATCCTGACGGTCTCCTGCGTCACTGTGGCCTACCTGT
This sequence comes from Candidatus Dormiibacterota bacterium, assembly GCA_035533775.1. Lineage (GTDB taxonomy): Bacteria > Acidobacteriota > Terriglobia > Acidiferrales > UBA7541 > Palsa-360. Next base: position 14,579 of record DATLTA010000184.1, read on the forward strand.
CCACGCCTGTGCGGTCCACGAAGGATGCGGAATCGTTCGGCGTGACCGAAGGCCTGGAGGTAAAGCAACTGGAGGAGCGCAAGGCGCCCGCGGAATGGCTGGAATACGCGCCCTTCCTTTCCATCGTGGTCGGACTGGCCGGCATGGCCTATCTGGCGCAAGTATTCGTTAAAAAAGGTCCGGTTGCGGTGCTGGATTTGAACACCTACAACCTGCTCTTCCTGATGGTTGGATTGCTTCTGCATTGGAGGCCGCGGTCGTTTGTGCGCGCGGTGAATGATTCGGTTCCGGCCACGGCCGGAGTCCTGATTCAATTTCCTTTTTACGGAGGAATCTTCGGGATCATCACGCTTTCGGCGATTTCGGCGAAGATGGCGCATTTTTTCGTAAGCTTTTCCTCGACCGGCACGTACCCGATCCTGGTGTCCATTTATTCCGGATTTCTCGGGATGTTCGTGCCGTCGGGCGGCGGGAAATGGATCATCGAGGCGCCCTACGTGTTGCAGGCGGCCAAGGATTTGCACGTGAATTTGGGGTGGGTGGTGCAGATCTACAATACGGCCGAAGCATTGCCAAATCTGATCAATCCGTTCTGGATGCTTCCGCTGTTGGGCCTGCTGAAGGTGAAGGCGCGGGACCTGATCGGGTACGGATTGCTCTACCTCATGGTGAATACGGGGCTGGTGCTTTTCTTCATGTGGTTTTTTGCGCGGACTTTGCCGTATGTTCCGCCCATCCTGCCCTGATTCGGTTTAATCCGAGGGCCGCACTTTTTCAGTGTTTGCGCGGCGGTGAAGCTTCGTGACGCTGCGCGGACGATTACAAGGTCATCCAATTCGGGAAAACGTAGTAGAACAGGATGCTGATCAGGATCAGATACGCCAGCACGACCAGCGTCCATCCCATGTTGTGGCGGATCACCTGACCTTCGCTGCGGACAAATTTGCTGGTGGAAACGCCCACGCTGGCAGTTTGCGGAGCAATCGGCTTGCCCACTTCGGCGCCCACCGAGTTGAACGACGGCAAAAGCAGAACCGGGAGGTTCAGCAATCTCCCCGTCATGGCCTGCACCGGGCCGAACATGGCGTTGGTAGAAGTGTTGCTGCCGGACAGGGCCACGCCAATCCATCCGAGAACGGGGGCCAGAACTACGAAGAACAGTCCTATTTTGGAAAGGCCGTAAGCCAGTGAATTCGCCATTCCCGTGTAAACGAAGATGAAGGCCAGGGCAAAAATAAAAACGGCCACCAGCAGGGCTCCCCACATCTGCTGAAATGTTTTGGAAAATACTTTTTTGATGGTGTCTCCGCTGGGTCGAAGTATGGCCAGGATCACCAGCCAGGACGCCAGAATCGATGTGCCGCCGCCGAGGGGGCTGAAATTGAATGTCGAGGACATGGCCGCGTGCGTCACGGAAGACTTCGTGGCAATCGACAGCTTGAACAGGCTGATCGCCGGCAGGCTCGACCACGGGCCCGTCCAGGCAACCACAACCAGGACCAGCACAATGTAGGGCAGCCAGCAGACGAACGCCTCCCGCACCGAAGACATTTCCGGTTTGCCGGCGGCGGGAGTCTGCACGGCGAGTGGCGCGCCGCCAAATCCACGGATGGTCTTGGGCCGCCAGATCTTCACGAAAAAGAAAATCACCCAGAACGACACCAGCGCTCCGCTCAGATCGGGCAGATAGGGCCCCAGGTAATGCGCGACCGGCCATTGCCCCGCGATGTAGGAAAGCGAGCCGACGATGGCCAGCGGCCATGCTTCGGCGACGCCGTCCCAGCCGCTGACCAGGAAAATCAGCACCCACGGCGGCAACAGCGCCAGAATCGCGACGATGTTGCCGATCGATGCGGACAGGGCAAGCAACGGAAGACCCGTCACCGCCGCCAATCCGAGGATGGGCGCTCCCAGCGCGCCGTAGGAAACCGGCGCGTTATTGGCCAGCGCAGCCACGCGGATTGCTTCCAGGTCCGCGATTCCCAGCCCCACCAGGATCGGAACCACCACGGCCCACGGATAGCCGAATCCCACCAGCCCTTCCAGCAGCGCCCCAAAGGCCCATGCCAGCATGAGCGTCTGGATGCGAATGTCCGCGGTCGCGTGATGCACCATCCAGTTCTTGAAGCGTTCGAAATCTCCGGTCAGCACAAGTGTATTAAAAATGATCAGGCCCCAAAAGGTGATCCAGTCGATCACCCAGAATCCCGTAAGCCCGCCGTACAGGTAGGATTTAAGAATATTGGCGAGCGGGGCGTGCCATACATAGACGCCCAGCGGAATCGTAATCGCTCCCACGATGATGGAGGCCAGCCAGGCCGTCATCCGCAGGACCGCCAGCATGAATAGCAATACAATCAGTGGAACCAGGGAAAGCAGTACGCTAAGCCAGATATGTCCAGCGGGATTGAGAACCTGTTCGAACATTGCCACTTCCTTTCGCGCGAGGAGCTTCGCGCTTGAAGGATCGGATCACCGCACACCTGATCTGTGACAGAAATTACACTGCCCGACGCGCATGGCCCTCTGATTTGCTAAAAAAACTCGGACAAGCATTAACGCAAACACGTTGCGCGTCAACAGATAAAATGCTGCTGGGCGAAGGAAAAATGGTTTGCGTATTACTGCTTGTATACAAAATGATTTCGAAGTCTATGGCCTGCGCGCTTGAAAAACGCAATGCAAATTTCCGAAAACTGCGCGGACGCACGGGTCGCACGCGTGTGGCCGGCCGGACTTCCCGAGCCGGTTTGGACAGGAATCGCACAGGGCCGCGCCCAGGCAAGACCTGGAAGTCACGGCGTTATGTGACATATATCACATCGCTGCGGGGGCTCCCGGCGTATCTTGAAAATGCGAGGAGGTGAGTTATGAACGCCACGGGAACTAAATCGCGAATCTCACTGAAAAATATTTTGTATGCCACAGACTTTTCGCCATCGGCAGAGGCGGCGCTACCTTATGCGGTTGGGCTGGCAAAGCGATATGCGGGCACTGTACATGGGGTGCACGCCCGGTATCCCGCGACGTATCCCATTGTCGGGCCGGAAGCCATGCCGCAGGTCATGGACGCGGCGGAGGAACAGGCGAAGTCTGAAACACAGCAGTTGAATGAAATGTTAGAGGGGATACCTCACCAGGTTACCGTCAGCGAAGGGGATATCTGGCCCATGATCCATGAGATCGCGGGACGTGAGAAAACGGACTTGATCGTGATCGGCACCCATGGCCGCACCGGGTTTAAGAGGCTTCTGCTCGGATCTGTGGCGGAAGAAATTTTCCGAAGAGCTGCATGCCCCGTGCTCACGGTAGGGCCGCACGCTTCCGGAAACACCGAGCGGCGCCTGGAGATGAAAGAGATTCTCTTTGCGACGGATTTTTCACAGGAATCTCTCGCTGCGTTGCCCTACGCCGTGTCTTTGGCGCAGGAGCATCAGGCCGGATTGATGCTATTGCACGTCGTGGAGCCGTCCGAAAAGGGAGATCTGGTGCACGCGGAGCTGTACGCGGACTCGATCGTGCGGCAACTCGAGAAACTTGTGCCCAAGGAGGCCGCATCGTGGTGCGAGCCGAAATACAAGGTGGAAAAAGGCGACACGGCCGAGAAAATTCTGGAAATCGCGATCGGGCTGGGAGCTGACCTGATCGTGCTCGGCGTGCGCGGCACCGATGGCGGAATGAGCGCGGCGACGCATATATCGCAATCGGTCGCGCATCGAATCGTGACGCAGGCCAAGTGCCCGGTTTTGACAGTTCGCGGTTAGATGCCAGCGAGGCGGATGTGACTGCAGCGCCGATCACGACGGAATCGCCCGGGGTTGAGGAGGGTTTTCAGAAAGAGAAAATCAAGCCCAACGCTCAACCCCGGGCTTTCTTCAGATTTCCCGGGAAACCGCAATTCCAGAGTGATTTTCTTATCGCGGTGATCGCTGTCCTGGGTATTGCTGCATACCTGATTCTGCGATTTGGCGCGCACGCGCCCAAAATTCAGCAAAACCTTCCCCTGTTCATCGTTTTAATTGTCGGCGGCATGCCCCTGGTGTACGTGTTGCTCAAGAAAAGCCTGGCAGGCCAGTTTGGTTCCGACTTGCTGGCGGGTATTTCCATTGTGGTTTCTGCGGTGATGGGGGAGTACATCGTCGGTGCGATTGTGGTCCTGATGCTTTCTGGAGGAACGTCGCTGGAAAAGTTTGCGACGCGGCGAGCTTCCTCCGTGCTGGAGGCGTTAGCCCGTCGCATGCCGCAGACCGCGCACCGTAAAGCCCCGGCGGGGATCACCGACATAGAAATCGGGCAAATCGCCGTCGGGGACGACCTTGTCGTGTTTCCCCATGAAATTTGCCCGGTAGACGGCGTGGTGTTGGAAGGCCAGGGAAGAATGAACGAGGCCTACCTGACCGGCGAACCGTTCGAAACCTCGAAAGTAGCGGGAACGGCGGTGATTTCCGGAGCGGTGAACGGCGAAAGCGCGCTTACGGTTCGCGCCACGAAGCTCCCCATCGATTCGCGATACGCGAAAATCATACGAGTCATGGAGGAAACGCAGCAGCACAGGCCGCGCCTGCGGCGCCTGGGGGATATGCTCGGGGCCTGGTACACGCCCGTGGCCGTTGCGATCGCGCTGGGCGCGTGGATCGCCAGCGGGCAATCGCAGCGGTTCCTGGCAGTGCTGGTCATTGCCACCCCCTGTCCGCTCCTGCTGGCCATTCCCGTGGCGATTATCGGGGCCATCTCCCTTTCGGCACGGCGCAGCATCATCATCAAGAACCAGGCCGTTCTGGAGCAGATCGGAAAATGCACGACGCTGATTTTCGACAAAACCGGCACGCTCACCTACGGGCGCCCGACGTTGACGGAAATTCTGTGCGCTCCGGGAGCGGTCGAGAAAGACGTCTTGCGGATGACGGCGGGCGTGGAGCGATATTCCAAACACCCGCTGGCGTGCGCCATTCTCGATGCCGCCGAGCAGGCGGGCCTGCCTCTGGAGTCCGCATCGGAAGTATCGGAAAGCCCGGGTGAAGGATTGCGCGGGATCATCGGCGGGCACAAGATATGGATCACGGGGCGCAAGAAAGTCGCCGCCATGGATGTTTCCTTGCCAAGCGTCGAGGCGGGGCTGGAGTGCGTGGTTTTTGTCGACGACCAGTACGCCGCGACGTTCCGGTTTCACGATGTACCGCGGGCCGGAGGACGAAGTTTTGTGGATCACCTCAGGCCACGCCACAACGTGAACCGCGTCCTGCTGGTTTCCGGCGACCGCGATTCCGAAGCCCGCTATCTGGCCGAATTGATGGGCATTACGGAAATTCATTCCTCAAAAAGTCCGGAAGAAAAAGTATCCATCGTGCGGCGCGAAACCCTGAGTGCCCACACAATGTTTGTCGGCGATGGCATCAACGACGCCCCGGCCATGCAGGCGGCGACCGTGGGTGTAGCTTTCGGGATGAGCAGCGACATCACGGCGGAAGCGGCCGATGTGGTGATCCTGGACGCATCGCTCGGCAAGGTCGACGAGTTTCTGCACATCGGGCGGCGTATGCGTTCGATTGCGCTGATCAGCGCGCTGGGCGGCATGGGATTGAGTGTTGCGGGCATGGTCGCCGCTTCGCTCGGTTATCTTCCTCCGGTGGAGGGGGCCATAGCGCAGGAGATTATCGATCTGGCCGCGGTGTTGAACGCTGTCCGCGTGGCCTTGCCGTTTAATCATATGACAGATTTCTGAACGTGCATGCGGCTGCCGCCTCTCGTATGATCCCGTGCAAGCCGGCATGCGCCGGGTAAGGTTCGGTGGGAATGCGATTTCATCATGAGTGATTCGGGCGAATATTTGAGCGAGAACCGTACGTCTCTGCAATCCATGCTTTCCCCGAAATCGGTCGCGGTCATCGGAGCGACCGATCGCCAGGGAAGCGTGGGGCGTACGGTGCTGGAGAAACTGCGCGCCGACAGCTTCCATGGACATGTGTACGCCGTGAACCCGAATCACGCTGAAGTGCTCGGGATGCGCGCTTACCCGTCAATCGCCGAAGTGCCGGAAAAAATCGATCTGGCCGTCGTGGTCACCCCGGCAAAGACCGTCCCGGACGTTATCGGCGAGTGCGTGGATGCCGGGGTTCGCGCGGGGGTGGTGATTTCGGCGGGTTTTAAGGAGCGCGGGGAGGAGGGCGCGGCGCTGGAGCGCGAAATTCAAAATCACCTCCGGCGCGGCAAGATGCGATTGATCGGCCCGAATTGCCTGGGCGTCATGAATCCCCATGTGGGTCTGAACGCGACGTTCGCCGAGAATATCGCGCGGGCCGGGAATGTTGCCTTTCTCAGCCAGAGCGGCGCGCTGCTGACGGCGATTCTGGATTGGAGTTTTCAGGAGCAGGTCGGATTCAGCGCGGTGGTTTCCACCGGGTCAATGCTGGACGTCGGCTGGGGCGACCTGATCGATCATTTTGGCGACGACGTTTTCACCGGCAGTATTCTGCTTTACATGGAATCGGTGGGCGACGCGCGATCGTTTCTTTCCGCCGCCCGGGAAGTTGCGCTGCGCAAGCCGATCATCGTCATCAAGGCCGGGCGCACTGCGGCGGCGTCCAAAGCCGCCAGTTCTCATACCGGTGCATTGACGGGCAGCGACGAAGTATTTGACGCGGCCCTGCGCCGCTGCGGCGTGCTGCGCGTATCGAGCATTTCCGACCTGTTTTATATGGCGGAAGTATTGAGCAAGCAGCCGCGCCCGCGCGGACCGAAATTGACCATTCTTACCAACGCCGGCGGGCCGGGTGTTTTGGCCACCGACGCGCTTCTGGCCACCGGCGGGGAATTATCCGCGCTCTCCGACATTTCCCTGCAAGCGCTCAATCAACTCCTTCCGCCCCATTGGAGCCACGCCAACCCCATCGACATTCTGGGCGACGCCGATCCCGAGCGATATGCAAAGGCGCTGGAAATTGCGGCCAAGGATCCGGAAAGCGATGGATTGCTGGTCATTCTCGCGCCTCAGGGAATGACCGACCCGAGTCGCGTGGCCGACCAATTGAAAGCGCACGCCGCGGGGCAGGCGAAAATTCATGGCAAGCCGGTTCTGGCCAGCTGGATGGGCGGGAAGTCGGTGGCCACCGGAGTTGCCACGCTCAACGCCGCGGGCATTCCCACGTTCTCTTACCCGGATACGGCGGCGCGCGCCTTCACCTACATGTGGAAATACACCTACAACCTGCGCGGATTGTATGAGACCCCGGTGACGACCGGCAATGTGGAATCCGCCGGAGAAACGCAATCGCAGGCCAGGGATTTCCTGGAAAAAATACGCGGGAGCGGGCGGACGATTTTGACCGAGGCGGAAGCCAAGCATGTGATTGCGCTCTATGGAATTCCAGCCGTGGAAACGCGCCTGGCGGGCACAGAGTCGGAAGCGGAGGAAATTGCGCAGGCCATCGGCTTTCCCGTGGTTCTGAAACTGAATTCGGAAACGATCACGCACAAGTCCGACGTGGGCGGAATCAAGCTGAACCTGCCAAGCAGGGAAGCCGTACGGAAGGGTTTTTGCGAAATCGAAGCGGCGGTCCGGGAAAAGGCCGGGGCGGGAAATTTTCAGGGCGTCACGGTGCAGCCCATGATCGAACGCGAGGGCTATGAACTCATCCTGGGCAGCAGCGTGGACGCGCAGTTCGGCCCCGTGATTCTGTTCGGCTCCGGAGGACAACTGGTGGAAGTCTACGGCGACCGCGCACTGGCGCTCCCGCCGCTCAATTCCACTCTTGCCGTGCGCCTGATGGAACAGACAAAAATATTTCGCGCGCTGCAGGGAGTGCGGGGACGCGCGGCCGTGAATATGGCGGCGCTGGAAAATGCTCTTGTGGATTTCAGCAGGCTTGTGGTCGAACAACCCCTGATCCGGGAAATCGACATCAATCCGCTGCTGGCATCGGGAAAGCGAGTGCTCGCGCTGGACGCCCGGATTATTCTGCAGGACCGGGAAATTCCGGCGGAGCATCTGCCGCGTACGGCGATACGGCCGTACCCGGTGCGATATGTCTCGTCCTGGACGGCGAAGAACGGCATGAAGGTGCTGCTGCGGCCGATCCGTCCGGAAGATGAACCTGCCATGGCGAAATTTCACGAGACGCTGTCGGATCGAAGCGTGTATCTGCGCTTTTTTCACATGGAAAAGCTGAGTTCGCGCGTCGCTCACGAGCGGCTGACCAGCAAGTGTTTCATCGATTACGACAGGGAAATGGCGCTGGTGGCCGACTGGGAAAATCCATCCAGCCGGGAACACGAAATTGTGGCCGTGGGAAGGCTTACGCGCCTGCACGGCAGCAACGAAGCGGAAGTCGCCGTGCTTGTTGCCGACCTGTTCCATCGCTGCGGGCTGGGATCGGAGTTGCTTGGCCGGTTGATCCAGGTGGCGCACGATGAAAAGCTGGAGAGCATTACCGCGACAATTCTCCATGAGAATATGGGCATGCGCGCGTTGGCCGCGCGCTTCGGATTTGACATCATGAAAGATGCGGACTTGAGCGTGATCCGCGCGGTCCTTCCTTTGTAAATACGAGCGCCCTCATGAATGCTCCTTGTGGGTCACGGACCCGGCAAGGCCGGGATCTTTGTCTTCCGCCGCGACATTGGAAAGTCCGAAACATTTGGGCTTAGCGGCGGTCAGGGATGTTTTGACGAAATGCGGGACCTGGAAATAAGGATGTAAACGCCAAGGGGCGCGAAAGGAAGGCCGGCGGCCGGATGCGGCCCTAGCCTGTCTTGATCGAATCATCACTCTGGACATCGCTCTGGACAATGGCAGGCGCATTCTGTTTTTCCGCTGCCGGAAGCTCCGGCCAAAGCATGCGGATCAATACTCCTCGTTCCGGATCGTAGTCGAGGGTATAGATCAGAGCGCATCGTTCACAGAGCCAAAAGTGCTCTACGTGATGGGATGGAACGGACTTGCTGCCAGGGGATTGCTTTTGCTCCGTGTGGCGATGGAAGCGGAATAGCTTGCCACCTGAGAACCAGGCAAACGCGGCAGTGCATGTGGTATTGGCACACTTGGGATGAAGATTGAAACTCATGGCGGCCCTCCGCATCTCGCCGTTATGGGATATTTTAGTGAACCGGCGGTTTTGAAAGTCCTTCCCTTGTGGAACCGACCTCTTTTGTTTTTGTGCCCCCTGTGGCCGACCTTTCCGATTCCAGGCGCGCGATCGTCCGGCGCAGCCAGTCGGATAAAGCGTTCTCGATCTCTTCTTGGGTTCCACCTCGATAGAGTTGATTTAAAGTGTCTCCTTCCGGAGTTAATGGAATGTGGCGGCAGGGAACTTTTTCGCCCCGCTTGTCGGGCGGCACAAACTGCATGAGTGCGCACTCGCTGCAGGGATCTGGATTCTTCTTGGTGTCGTAATTCATGCAGGATGGCGAGTCCTCAAAAATCAGCTGCGCCCTCCACGGTTCGCGCGGCGAGTGGCCGTACCCGCCCCTGTTCACAAAATCGAGTTCCGCTTTCAGGACGTCCAGAACATCCCGTGTGTCGCGAGGCATTGCGCACCCCCCATCGCCTGATGGCGCCTGACCCGTTTGAAACGCGATCCATATATAGTATGGGCGGTTGGGATGAAATTAACCTGTGACCCGGATCACGATAGTTGGTGATTGCTGTCACTGTCAGTCCGGATAGCCTTGCGGTATCAATGCACACAGATCACAACAGGCGGATTATGATGGGAAATAAACAGATACCCCCGATGGACCGCTTCCACTTCGTGACCCGTGGAAAAGGGCGTATAATGCGTCAGAGTAAACTTATGCGCTCGCCCTATGGCCTGCAAATCATCGAAAATTGCGTAACTTGCCCACATAAAGAAGACCGGCTTTTCTGCAATCTCCCACCGGCAGCGCTGCAGCGTCTTTCGGAAATTACCGGGTCGGCCACCTATCCAAAAGGAGCAACTCTGTTCGTAGAGGGGCAGCCCTCCCGCGGAGTGTTCATCCTTTGCGCCGGGCACGTGAAGCTCTCCACTTCGTCCGCGGACGGCAAGACTTTGATTCTTCGCATTTCCGAACCGGGCGATCTTCTGGGGTTGCCCGCCACGATTTCCGGCAGGCCCTATGAGGTGACTGCTGACGTGATCGAGCCGACCCAGGCGAACTTCATCAGTCGCACCGATTTCCTGAATTTTTTGCGCGACCATGGCGAAGCGGCCTTGCGTGTGGCGCAGGAACTCAGCGAAACTTACCAGTCCGCCTTCGCCGAAATGCGCGCGATCGGGCTTTCCCATTCTGCCGGAGAGAAATTGGCGCGATTTATACTGGATTGGAGCGCGCACCACAAATCGGAGGGTGGAATCGTAAGATTCAATTTGACCTTGACCCATGAAGAGATTGCGCAAATGATCGGGGCTTCCCGGGAAACGGTAACCAGGCTGTTTGCGGACTTTAAGAGAAAAAAACTCTTGTCTGTCAATGGATCTAGTGTCACTGTTAATGACCAGCCGGGGTTGGAGCGGCTGGTGCAAGGTGAATAGCCGCCCTTTCCAGCCAAAGCTTTCACATTCCTGATTGAAACACAATGCGTGTTT
>DATLTA010000185.1:0-6511 GCA_035533775.1 Candidatus Dormiibacterota bacterium
AGGAAAAATCCGTGGCGGCTGATGCGTTCGAGCAGTTCGCCCTGCCCGCACTTCTCGCACTTCTGCCCGGTAGGAATCCCCGCCTTATAGGAATCCATCTCGCCCTTGGCCTGTTCGAGGTCCTTGGCGAAGCGGCCGTAAAACTCCTTGACCGACTTTTTCCAAGGCAGCTTGCCTTCTTCGATGTCGTCAAGTTCCTCTTCCATACGCGCGGTGAAGCCCACATCGAAGATATCCTCAAAACTTTTGACCAGCAGGACGCTCACTTTTTCGCCGAGCATGGTCGGGGAAAATCGCCCCTGGTCCTTGGTGACGTACTCGCGTTCCACAATCGTGGAAATGATCGAGGCATAGGTTGAGGGGCGCCCGATACCCTTTTCTTCCAGCTCTTTTACCAGCGTGGCATCGTTGTAACGCGGCGGCGGCTCGGTGAAATGCTGTTCGGGACGCACCGTCTCCAGGCGCAGGATTTCTCCTTCGCTGAGGGGAGGCAAAAGGGCCTTGCCGGCCTCCGCATCGGCGTCTTCCTCGTCTTCGGACGCCACCTGGTACACGGCCAGGTAGCCGTCAAACTTCTGCACCGAACCGGTAACGCGGAACGTATAGTCGCCCGCTGCGATGTCTACTGTGGTCTGGTCAAACACCGCAGGTACCATCTGCGAAGCCACAAAACGCTGCCAGATGAGCTGATACATCCGGAACAAATCCTCGCTCAGATAAGGCTTCACATCCTCGGGCGTGAGGGAGGCGTCGGTCGGGCGGATGGCTTCGTGAGCATCCTGCGCGTCCTTCTTGGACTTGAAGAAATTCGGCTTCTCCGGGCGGTATTTTTCCCCGAACTTCGATCCGATCAGGCCGCGCACCTGATCGAGCGCGTCGCCCGAGACGCGCACCGAATCGGTTCGCATATAGGTGATGAGCGCGACCGAGCCTTCCTGACCCATCTCCACGCCTTCGTACAGGCGCTGCGCGAGCGACATCGTGCGCTTGGCCGTGTAGCGCAGGCGATTGTAGGCGGCCTGCTGGAGCTTAGAAGTGGTGAACGGAGGGGGCGCGAAGCGGCGCTTTTCCTTCTGCGCAACGCTGTTCACCTTCCATTCGGCGCTTCTCGTGGCGGCGACCACGGCATCGGCTTCCGCCTGCGTGTGGATTTCGATCTCCTCGCCCTTGAATTTCGTGAGCTTGGCTTCGAAAATCGGAGGCCCGCCGGCGGCCAGTAGCGCATGAATCGTCCAGTATTCCACCGGGATAAAGGCGCGGATTTCCAGCTCACGGTCCACGATCAGGCGCAGCGCGACGGTCTGCACGCGTCCTGCGGAGAGTCCGCGGCGCACCTTATCCCATAGCAGAGGTGAAATCTTGTAGCCCACCAGGCGGTCCAGAACGCGCCGGGCCTGCTGCGCGTCCACCAGGTTTTCGTTGATTTCTCCGGGATGTTCAAACGCCGCCTTGATGGCTTTCGGCGTGATTTCATTGAACATCACGCGAAAGATATTCTTCCGGGCGATGACGGGCTTGCCCTTGGCCACGGCTTTCTTGACCGGCTTTTTGCCTTTCTTCTTGCCCTTTTTGCCGGCCTGCTTCGCCTCTTCCTTTTCTTTTTCGATCTCTTCTTCAGTGGGAAATTCGAGTTTTGGCCCGCTCAGCACATCGGCCAGATGCGCGCAAATGGCCTCCCCTTCGCGGTCCGGATCGCCGGCCAGGTAGACGGCATCGGCGGTCGAGGCGGCTTTTTGGAGGATTCTGACGACGTCGGTCTTGCTCGGGCTCACTTCATAGGTCGTCGCAAAGCCGTGCGCGATATCAATGCCCAAATCCTTCTTGGGCAGGTCCATGACGTGCCCATAGGAGGCTTTGACCGTGTAATTACGGCCCAGATATTTATTGATCGTCTTCGCTTTCGCGGGCGATTCGACGATGACTAATGATCTTCCCATGTCTGCTCTTGTAGACCGAAACGCCTCCCGAGGGAAGCGTTGTTTCCTTTCTGTTGCTTAAGCGTGGCCCCCGGCTCCCCGGTTTGTCAACGATTGATAGATGCAGCCTGTGTCGTGTTGGATTCCAGCAAATGCGGCGCAACCAGGAAGAGGCCTGTCTTTTCAGTATGATACAAAATGATAAAAATTACACAAAACGGCAGGCCGCCTTGCCGATTACGGCTACAGCAGGACTTTCAGGAATTGTTTGCCTGGCATCTGCCGCACCATGCCCTTCATTTCCATTTCGCACAGCGCCGCCAGAACTTCCGAAGAGGTCAATTCCGATTTTTCCACCAGCTCATCCACGTGAATCGATTCATCGGCGGCCAGCAGGCCATAAATTTTCTTCTCCAGCGGAGATAGGGCGTTCTCAAACAAGGACGCGCGCTCCTCACCCGTGATTTCGTCGACCGGGAAGAGTTCCGCGCGGATCTCGGTGGGCAGTTCCTCAATCACATCCTCCCAGGAGGTTACCAGCTTGGCCCCCTGCTTGATCAGCTGGTTCGGGGCAAAGCTCACATCGGAGGTGACATTTCCCGGCACGCCGTAGACCTCGCGGCCAAACTCCATGCCCAACCGCGCCGTGATCAGCGAACCCGAATATTGCGCGCCCTGTATCACCACCACGCCCAGGGACATTCCGGCGACGATGCGGTTGCGCACCGGAAAATTTTCCGGCGCCGGATGTGCGCCCAGGGGAAATTCGCTGATCAGCGCGCCGCGCTTTTCCACCTCACCGAACAGCTTCCTGTTTTCCTTCGGATAGATGACGTCTACGCCGGTCCCCAGCACGCCGATCGTGGCTCCATGGGATGCCTTGCATGCGCCCTGGTGCGACGAACTATCCACTCCCCGGGCCATTCCGCTGACGATCGTCAGCCCCCGCTCCGCGAGGTCGCGCCCCAGCCGCTCGGCCATTTGATTTCCGTAAGGAGTCGGCCGCCGCGTGCCCACCATGGAAATCGAGTGCCGGTTCAGCACGCTCGCCTCTCCCCGCACGTAGAGCAGCGGCGGGGGATCGTAAATTTCCAGCAGGCGTTGCGGATATTCCGGTTCATCCCAGTTCAGCAGACGGCAGCCGAGCTGGCGGACGCGGGCGAGTTCCGCCTCGGCATCCTTGTACGCGTGCCGCGATTGGATGGCCCGCGCGGGCGCCGCGGGCAGACGGCAGGCTTCCAGTTCGGTCAGGGATGCGCGGAACACTTCCTCGGGAGATCCGAATTGGCGCAGAAGTTTCCCCGTCAGCCGCGAGCCGAGACCCGGCGTCATCGACAGGGACAGCCAGTCGAGGGAGGCTTCCAGTTCCACGCTGACCGGACGCTACTCCCAAGTCACCATTCGTGTCAAGTTGCGCGATAATAAATCTCGCGTTCATGCCCATGCGCTCACCAGCTGGCCTGAACCGGCCTCTATCCCGCGCGACTTGCAATTGCACGACATTGCGCGGTGGCGTATGCTTCCGTATTCAAGAAGCTATCTCATTGCACCGGTTTTGGAAGCCATCTCGAAGATGGGTTTTGTGGGTCGCGGCCTCAGCCGCGACATCAAAACCGCAAGAAAACCAGGGCTTTAGCCCCTGACTCGTGAAGCAAGCACCACCGGCGGGCATTGATGCGATCGCTTCAAACTGCGGAATACATGTTTCGTGATCGTTGGAAAATTACATTTTGAGGAGAAATCATGGAAAAGCCAGAACAACCTGAGACGCCGAAACTCACCCGCCGTGAAGCGATTGGCCGCGTCGCATGGACCAGCATCGGCGTTGCTTCGGCAATTTCGGGTGCAGGCGAACTGTCACGCCTGGCAGCGCAAGGGCTGCCCCCGGTGGATCCAACTCCCCCTCCCGCGACCGACCCGAATTATCCGATGCCGCCTTCCTGGAAGCGCGAACTGCGGGAAGTGGCGCCGAACGTCTACGCCTACGTGCAGGGCGGCGGCCCCGGCATCAGCAATGCGGGCGTCTCAAATGCCGGCATGTTCGCCGGCGCCGATTCCCTGCTGGCACTGGACGCAACCCAGGGTCCCATGCCCGCCAGGGCTTTCATTGCCGCCTCAAAGAAAGCCACCGGCAAGGACTTCGCCCGCCTGGTAAACACGCACCATCACCGCGATCACGTGGACGGCAATCAATTTTTCAAAAATGTGGAAATCGTGAGCCATCCCTACTGCCGCGACGAGTGCTTGAAAGCCGCACCGCTCAAGCCGAAGATGTGGGTTCCCACGCCCGGCCTGGAGGATCGCACCGAACCACGCATGCTCGTTTCCCCAACGGTCACCTTCAAGGACGATTTGACGTATTACATCGGCGGCACTGAAGTCCAATTCAAATATGCCGGGCCAGCGCACACCTGGGGCGACGTGATGGCCTACTTGCCGCAATATAAAATCCTGTTCGCCGGGGACGTCGGATTTTTCTACGTCGTGCCTTATGCCAACAACAGTTACATCAGCAAGTGGGTCGATACGTGCGACAAAATCATGGGTTGGGATGTCGACATGATCGTGCCTGGCCACGGCCCCATCGGCGGCAAAAAGGAACTTGCCGACATGGCCAATTATTTCCGCGTCCTGGGCGTGGAGGCCCGCAAACGCTACGACCGGAAGATGCCTGCCGGAGAGGCGGCCGCGGAAATTCGCCTGGGGAAATACGACAATTGGATCGGGCCGGAGCGCCTCATCATGGACGTCGTCCGTTATTACGAAGAGTGGGACGAAACGCTGACTCCGGACTACAACGAGATGGCTGTCCGCCAGGCCACCATCGAATACAACGAAGTGAAGAAGAAGGCCAACCAGGTGAGCGAGATGATCCCGTTCTCGCGCATGCAGGCGCTGGCCGCCGACCCCTGCTGACCCCTGTTGCCCGCTGTTGACAGCGGCTTGGGCAGACCGATTGCCAAACCGCACAGGAAATGAAAAGCGCGCCCCGTGAAAATCGGGGCGCGCTTTTTTTCAGAGCACGGCGCAGCGCGTATAAAGCGAGACTACACCTTAAGCAGTTTGGCCAGTGTTCCGCCGAGGATCTCTTCTTTTTGGGAGTCATTGAGAAACGGTGCGTTCAGGATGTTGTCCACGCTGGTGGGCCACTTGAACGGCATGTCGGTTCCGTAGACGACGTGGCCGGAGCCCATGACCGCCACCAGATGGCGCAAACCTTCCTGGGAATTGATGATGGAATCGACGAAAATCTGGCTGTGCAGGTAATCGCTGGGAGATTTCGTGTTCGCGCAATGGGCGTTGGCGCGCACGTCGCACGCCACTTCGCTTCGCCCGAGATACGACGGCAGGTAGCCGCCTGCGTGAGCCGCGCAGATTTTCAAGCCGGGAAAACGATCCAGCGTACCGTTATAAATCATGTGCGACAGGAAAATGGTGGTCTCCAGCGGGTCTCCAATGATATTTCCGAGATCGCCTTTCCCATCGAAGGCGTCTTTCTTGACCAGATTCTCAGCGCCCGAAGGATGCATGAACACCAAAGCATCGAGCTCCTGCGCCTTCGCCCAGAACGGATCGTATTTGGGCTGTGAAAGATCGTCCCCTTCCACGTTGCCGCCGATGGCGGCGCCGCGCGCGCCCAGCTTCTTCACGGCATATTCGAGCTGCTCGGCCGCCAGGTCCGGAAACTGCAGCGCTACCGAAGATAATGCGACATAGCGGCCCGGATGGGCGTTGCACCATTCCGCGAGTTTTTCATCCTGCACCCTGACGATTTTGGCGGCGAGGTCGCGGTCCGTGAGGTAGAACCAAAATGCGTTAATGCTCAGCACCTGAACATCAATACCTTTTTCATTGATCTCGCGCACGCGGGCCGCACTCATGACGTTCCTTCCGCGCACTCGATTGCCGAACGAAGCGAACTTCGTATCCTTAATGACGTCCCATACTTCCGGTATGACGGTGTGCGCATGAATATCAACCACTTTCACCCGCTTCCCGCCAATGGAAATTTCACGGCGCGCTCCCGGAGCGGCTGCCGGACCGCCTTGGAGAGGAGAACTGGCGAACGCCTTCCCCGCCAGCAGCGCCCCGGTCGTCGCGCCCACAACCGTTTTCATGAAATCTCTGCGATTTCGCATCATTCGCTCCGTTTCGTTTTCCCTGGACGTTGCGCCCTCACGTTGTGGAACCCTCCGCCCGGGAACAGCTGATCTATTTTCCTTTATTCTACATCGTTTGTTGCTGGAATCGCCGTAAGTAAACTCCTTGCCGGGATGGAAGTCAAGAAGACGCGGATGGCGATCAGGAGCGGGTCTCCCGGAGGTAGAGTCCTGCAGCGCCCAGAATCAGAAACAGGTCAAATCCGTCCATTTTTCAGGCAATCCACCGCTTGCGGTCACCGGACAGAGGAAAAACAATCGCAAGCTCGAACCCCCTTACGGATCGATAATTGATATAGGATGTTGTTGTAAGATGCGAAGAGTGGATCCTAAAAGGCGGCCATGTCAGGCGCGAAAGAAAAGTACGGTTTGCCATCGGGCGTATGGTTGCTGGTCGGCGGGTTATTGGCCTTGATGGTTGGCTACATGCTCGGT
>DATLTA010000186.1:0-30774 GCA_035533775.1 Candidatus Dormiibacterota bacterium
CTCTGATGGGAATCGCGCCTTCCGGCGCCGTGGCGGGGCGGCAGGGAAGGGGTCGGGCAGGGTTGGACCCGAGAGGCTCACTTTTCCGACTGCGGCCTGGCAAGACTGGATGTCTGGCCGTTCGAAATATCAGGCGGTCTGAAGGCCGTCCTGCAGTGTTCCATGTTTCATGCTCTTTTGCGATAGGAGGACCTTTTTCGTGAAGATAACCAGAGCCGGGATGTACTCACTTGCAGTTGGCGCGATCGCTCTGACGATTGCGGGCTGCGGTGGACCGAAGAAGGAAACATCCGTAGCGCCGGCGCCAGAGGCAAGCACCCCCGGAGGAAAGCCGGTGGACGCCGCTACGGCCGGCTCGATCACGGGAACGGTGGTGCTCGAAGGGACCCCGCCGAGAATGAAAAAGATCAATATGTCGGCGGAACCGAGTTGCATGAAAGAACGCACCGGCCCGGCCTTCAGCGAAGAAGTCGTCACGGGCGATGGCGGGGCATTGGCCAACGTGGTCATCTATGTGAAGAGCGGTCTGGCCGGCTATTCCTTTCCGCCTGCAACCACCCCTGTGGAAATTGACCAGAAGGGTTGCCAGTATATTCCTCACGTCATAGCGCTCCAGGCCGGTCAGCCGCTGAAGATCGTGAACAGCGATCCGACCACGCATAACATTCATGCCATGCCCGTAATCAATCAAGCGTGGAACGAGTCGGAGCCTCCCGGCGTGGCGCCTATCGACAAGACCTTTACTCACGATGAGATCGGGATTCCGGTGAAGTGCAGCGTGCATCCGTGGATGAAAGCTTACCTGTCCGTGCTGTCCAATCCCTATTTCCAGGTGACGGGGAAAGACGGTGCCTTTGATCTGAAAAATATGCCTCCGGGCACCTATACCTTGGTTGCGTGGCAGGAACTTTACGGAACTCAGGAGCAGACCGTTACCATCGCCCCGAAAGAAACCAAGAACGTGAAATTCACGTTCAAAGCTGCAGCATCGGGAAACTAGCGTTTTTCAACGAAAAAGGCGTTCTTCGGTGCGGTCCCGGTGCCGCTTGGGAGGTCACAACGTTAGGAAAATTATGTACAATAAAGCGATGCACAGATATGCAGTTTTTACGGCGAGTTGCACATTTGTGCTTCTGATTGCCGGGGCCTTGGTTACTTCGAACCAGGCTGGCCTTTCCATTCCGGACTGGCCGCTTGCTTATGGCACGCTGACCCCACCCATGGTCGGCGGGATTCGCTATGAATACACGCACCGCGTGATTGCCACGTTCGTTGGCATGCTGACGATTGGGCTTGCCATCTGGCTGTGGCGCGCCGATAAACGCGCTTGGATGCGCTGGCTGGGCCTGGCGGCCCTGGGAGGCGTCATTGCGCAGGGCATCCTGGGCGGCATGACCGTGCGCATGCTCCAACCCCCGCCTGTTTCCGCAGCCCACGCCACGCTGGCGCAACTGTTTTTCTGCACCCTCGTGGCCATTGCCGTGTTTTCAGGCTCCTGGTGGAATAGTGAAGTGGAAGTAGTGGAGAATGATCCCCGGGCATCGCGCATCCGTTCCCTGGCCATTTGGACGGCGCTGGCCGTGTTATTGCAACTGATCCTGGGCGCGGCTTTTCGGCACAAGGCGTTTGGAATTATTCCGCATCTGGTTGGCGCTGTAATTGTTACAATACTAATCTTAATGACGGCGGGCACTTTAAAAAAGCACTTTTCGAATATACCGGTATTGCGAAACTGCGCAAAGCTTCTGTATATCCTGATCGGAACGCAACTTGTGCTCGGTGGCGGGGCTTATTGGTCCAAGCTCTATTCCGCACGGTTTCCGCAGCCGATGCCGGTGATGGTAACGCTAACGGTGGTACATACGGTGACCGGGGCGCTGGTTCTGGCGTCTATGCTGGTCACCGTCCTGATTATCCATCGCCTGTTACCTGTTCGAACTGTCACAGGCCAACCGTCTACCCCTACGGAGCAAGTCGCATAATGAGAGATTCGATCGGATCGACAAGTTCGGTCAGCGCGGAGGCAAGCCGGCCGGCGCTCTACCTGGCACTGACCAAGCCCGATGTTTCATTCCTGGTAGTCATGACCACGGTTGCGGGTTTTGCCCTGGGCACACGCGGCCCGCTGGACTGGCTGCTCATGGCCCACACCGTATTTGGGACCACTTTAATCGCCGCAGGGACTTCCGCGCTGAATCACTTCTTTGAACGCGATACCGATGCGCTGATGCGGCGTACGGCCTCGCGGCCGCTTCCCTCGGGACAACTGAGTTCGCGGGAAGCTTTTTGGTTTGGAATATGCCTGATCGCCGGGGGCGCTCTGTATCTCGCCTTGGCGACCAACGCGCTTGCCACTCTGCTGGGAATCGTGACCTCGGTCGCTTACCTTTGCGCCTACACGCCGCTCAAGCGGAAGACGACTCTGGCGACGATGATCGGGGCGTTTCCCGGGGCTGTGCCGCCCCTGATCGGATGGGCCGCGGCGCGGGGAACATTGAGCCTGGACGCCTGGATACTGTTCGCCATTCTGTTTCTGTGGCAATTCCCGCATTTTGACGCCATTGCCTGGATGTACCGCGAAGACTATGCGCGTGCGGGAATCCAGATGCTTCCCGTGGTGGACCGCGAGGGAAAGCGAACCTTTCGTGAAATCCTTATGACGGCCGCGCTGCTGGTTCCGGTAAGCCTGTTGCCGGCGCTGACCGGGCTTGCCGGCGCACGCTACTTTTTCGGCGCTTTGGTGCTTGGAATCATGCTTGTGGAAGTATGCTTGTGGGCCGCCGCGTCAAAAACCAACGTTCGTGCGAAGTGGCTCATGCACGCGACCGTGCTTCATCTGCCCGTGCTGTTAGGATTGCTAATCTACGATAAATTCAGCCGATAACACCGGGCGCCGGAGAAACCCTAAGATTCCGGCAACGCCCGGGAAATACCGGTTGAGTGGCTCGAGATCGGTGCGGTGCGGGTTTTCCCGGAAGCTTAAAATCGCCCGCAGGCATCTCCGGGGAATTGCCCGGCAGCGCTGACGGATTACCGTTACTTTCCGGTTCTATCCCAAAAGGAAGTGGTCCTTTGATCTCTCATCCAGCCTGGAACGCCATACTCAACGGGTCGAGCGGCGTCCTGGTCCTTGTGGGATACGTGATGATCCGCCGCAAACGCATCCTGGCGCACAAGGTCTGCATGCTCGCTGCTACGGCAACTTCGGCCGCCTTTTTGATTTCCTATGTTGATTATCACCTGCATGCGGGAGTGGTGCGATTCCCCGGGCATGGCGGGGCGCGCGTTGCCTATCTGACCATGCTGACCTCGCACACGATTCTTGCAATGGTCATCGTGCCGCTGGTTATCATTACACTGGTGCGCGCACTCAAGGGACGTTTCGCCGATCACAAACGCATTGCCCGCTGGACTTTGCCCCTGTGGGCCTATGTGTCCGTGACGGGAGTGCTCATCTACATCTGGCTATTCCAGGTTTACGCCCCCATCACCCTTAAATGATTTTGAAATAGAAGCGAGGCGCTGCAGAATAAGCAATGGGAGGCCGCTCAGGACATTGCGCCCATCTTTGCGATCACGGCTTTTGTAAACTCCTGCGTGGTCGCTGTTCCACCAACGTCGCGTGTGGTGTGCTTGCCTTCGAGATACACACTGTCGAGGGCGCCCAGGATGCGGCGCGAAGCTTGCGTCTCATTCAGATAATTCAGCATCATGGCGGAAGACATGACCAGAGCGGTCGGATTCGCAATCCCTTTTCCTGCGATATCAGGCGCCGTGCCATGGACCGCTTCAAACAGGGCCGATTCGTCACCGATATTTCCGCTGGGAACGACGCCTAATCCCCCCACCAGCCCCGCGGCCAGATCGCTCACCACATCTCCATAAAGATTCGGCAGCAGCAGCATGTCGAACTGTTCGGGCCGCATCACCATTTGCATGCAGGTATTGTCCACAATCATTTCGCGATATTCGATGTCCGGATATTTTTCGGCCACCGCGCGGATGGAACTGAGAAACAGGCCGTCGGAAAGTTTCATGATGTTGGCCTTGTGGATCGCATGGATCTTCTTGCGCCCATTCTTTCTGGCATATTCGAAGGCAAACCGCGCGATTCGCGAAGAGGCGTATTCGGTGATGATTTTCAGGCTCTCCACAACGCCGGGTATGACCGTGTGCTCCAACCCGGCATACAAATCCTCCGTGTTTTCGCGCACGATGACCAGATCCACGCCGCTCCATCGGGAAGATACCCCCGCGATATTGCGCACCGGACGCAGGTTCGCGTATAAGTCGAGTTCCTTGCGGAGGGTTACGTTGATGCTTCGCGGCCCCAGACCCACGGCTGTCGCCATCGGGCCTTTCAGCGCTACGTGCGTGCGCCGGACCGATTCCATCGCGCGTTCCAGGGGAAATTCCCCCACGCGCTTGCCGTCTTCCAGCGTTGCCGAAAAGATCTCCCATTCCACGGAGACTCCTGCGGCTTCAATAATTTGTAGGGTAGCATCTGCGACTTCAGGACCAATTCCATCACCGGGGAGAAGAGTAATTTTATGTGTCATAGGCTTTAGCATTTTAAGGGAAATGAAGAGGTTTGTCGAAATTCAGATGACCATGCGTTCCATTGCCGGCTATCGTTTCATCGCCTCTCCACCAGCCCCGCGCCCCCCTGCAGCAAGGGGAAGTCTGGCAAATATAGAAAAACGAACTGGAGAGAGGTAGCACAGGCTTCAGCCTGTGTGGGGTTGATTTAGATAAAACCCCCAAATCTTTCACGAATCCCATGCCCTTGGCGGCGCATCCAATATTTGTAAATAAAACTATCCTCCACGCAATGCAATTTGAATTTTGTATTCTTGTGATACACTAGAGGTGTAAGCAACTCGCCGAACCCGGCAGGGAGTGAAGGTACTGAAATGATTCAAGTTACTCCAGTGGCGACGACGAAGGTCAAAGAAATTATGAGCCAGCAGAGCCCTGCGCCGAATGCGTTGCGCGTCGCTGTTGTGGGTGGAGGCTGCTCCGGCTTCAGCTATCACATGGCGTTTGAGAACCAGGAGAACGCCACCGACAACGTCTATGAATTCGATGGTCTCAAGGTCCTCGTGGATCAGATGAGTGAGATGTACCTTGAGGGCGTTTCCATCGATTACATTGAAACGCTCGAGGGCGCCGGTTTCAAATTCAACAACCCGAACGTCAAGAGCACCTGCGGCTGCGGCAGCTCGTTCAGCGTATAAGAGCGGGCCTCCATTTTTAGACATCGAGAAGTGGTTCTGAATGGGCCTTGGCGAATAACCGCAAGGCCCCTTTTTTTTAATAGAGCGATTTCGTGGATCGAGACCTCATTGCATTACACAGCCATGCCCCGTATCCTATAGGGCGCTTATGAAGATCGCGCTCGCGCAATTCAATCCCACCGTCGGCGATTTCGCCGGAAACAGCGCAAAAATATTGGACTTTTCGCGCCTTGCACATAAGCACGGAGCCGACCTGGCTATCTTTTCCGAGCTGAGCCTGTGCGGCTATCTCCCCCTGGATTTGATCGAGCGGCCGCAATTCATCGACAGAAACGAAAGGGAACTGGCTTGCCTGGCAAAACAGTTGCCTCTTCCTGCCATCGTCGGATATGCGGCACGGGCAACCGGCAGCACGGGAAAGACGGCTGCCAATGCGGCCGCGCTGCTGGCAAACGGCCGCATTGAATTTGTGCAGCACAAAATGCTTCTTCCCACCTATGACGTCTTCGATGAATCCAGATATTTTCAGCCCGCCACTTGCCAGGAAGTATTTCCTTTTTGCGGCCAGAATCTCGGAATCACGATCTGCGAGGATATTTGGAATGACAAGACGTTCTGGACCAAACCCCTTTACGAGCGCGATCCCGTCGCGGAACTGATTGCAAAGGGAGCATCAGTGATCATTAACATTTCCGCTTCTCCTTATACGATCGATAAGCGTTTGCTCCGCATTGATATGCTGCGCGCCATCGCAAAGGCTCACGGGGTCACCGTGATCTATGTCAATCAAGTGGGAGGAAACGACAGCCTGGTCTTTGACGGAGACAGCGTTGTCGTGCTTCCAGATGGCCGAATCGCCGCCCAAGCGAGTTCTTTTGTGGAAGATCTCGTCCTGTTCGACACGGAACTCAAGTCGGGTGAGCTGCACGCCCAGCCTTCAGAAGAGCTGGAGGTTGCTTTTCAGGCCCTAGTCTGCGGCACTCGCGATTATGTCCGCAAATCGGGGTTCAGCAAGGTTGTGGTTGGCCTGAGTGGCGGCATTGATTCCTCTGTTGTGGCCGCGGTGGCCGTGGCCGCCCTCGGCCGTGAAAATGTCTTGGGTGTATCCATGCCCGGCCCTTATTCTTCCGAGGGCAGTCAGACCGATGCGAAACACCTTGCCGCAAATCTCGGAATCGAATTCCTGACTTTGCCCATTTCCGCAGTCTTCGAATCCTATCGCACCGCATTGGCCTCAGCCTTTCAGGGCCGTCCGCAGGACGTGACTGAAGAAAATCTTCAGGCGCGCGTCCGTGGGAATTTCCTGATGGCTTTGTCGAACAAGTTCGGCTCGATGGTCCTTAGCACGGGAAATAAATCGGAAATGGCTGTAGGATACTGCACACTTTACGGAGATATGGCTGGAGGTCTCGCGCTGCTGTCCGATGTTCCCAAGACCATGGTGTACGCACTGGCGGAATTCATCAATCGGGAAAGGGAATTGATCCCTCGGTCCTCCCTTACCAAGCCTCCCTCCGCGGAACTTCGCCCCAATCAGATTGATCAAGACTCCCTTCCTCCCTATGAAGTCCTGGATCGTATCCTCAAGGCTTATATTGAGGATGTGAAGAGTCCGCAGGAAATCGCTGACCTTCATGATTACGACCTCGAATTGGTTCGCTCCATCGCTTTTAAAGTGGATCGCAATGAATACAAAAGACGGCAAGCCCCTCCCGGGTTGAAAATCACGTCCCGTGCATTCGGATTGGGCCGGCCATTTCCGATTGTCCAAAAATTTATTCCTTGAGAGGAGTTTCAGCGTGTTGCAAAAACAACGATTCGCAATCATTTTTATCCTTACCCTATTTGCGCTTCCAGCGGCGGCCCAGACACACACTGGCGCCCCCAAATCGACTGCGCCCAAAACAGCTCCTGCCTCGACTTCTCAACCAGGCTCGATAGGGGCCCGTGTCGAACAATACTTAAGAAACCTCTACGCCTGGGGCCCTTCATTCGATGTGAAGGTCGCGCCAGGCAAACAATCTCCTGTTCAGGATTTGTTGGAAGTCCCTGTCACAGTGACAAATGCAGGGCAGTCGGACACTGCAATCGTTTATGTCACCAAAGACGGAAATTTCATGCTCCGGGGCGATCTCTCGGATATGTCGAAAGACCCCTTGGCCGATACCCGCTCAAAGCTGATTCCAGGGAATTCCCCATCCAAAGGACCTCTAAACGCCAAAGTTACAATCATCGAATTCGCCGACTTCGAGTGCCCCTCATGCCGAGAGCTTGACCGCATTCTGAGGGATTACCTGCCCAAACACCCTGAAATCCGCTTCGTATATAAAGATTTCCCTCTAACCAATCTCCACCCATGGGCCATGACCGCCGCCATCGCTGGCCAGTGTACCTACCAGCAAAAGCCCGCCGCATTCTGGAAAATCCACGACGAAATATTCGATGATCAGGACGTAATCAGCCCTTCAAATGTTTGGGATAAAATGATCGATCTAGGCATGCAGCTAAACTTGAATATGACCAAATTCCGAGCCTGCATGGCCGACCCAGCAACAAAGCAAATAGTGGAAAAAACAATAGCAGAAGGTCACAACCTAAAGATAACAGCCACCCCAACATTCTTCGTCAACGCCCGCCGAGTAGTAGGTCCCGACCAACCTTTCCTCGAACAGTACGTGCAATACGAAACCTCTCTACACTAAACATAGTATACATTATCGGCCATATATTATACGTACGGTATGTCTTCTTTTGTCTGAGTGTCAAGGGGAGAATTAAACTTTGTCCTAGCTCCATGTGCATGAAGGGGGACGTGGCGTGAGCCAGCCGCGGACGGCCCAGCCCGCCGCCTGCCCGATCGCGTGCGGGAACGCATCCTGCAGCTGGCCCGCACCACCTATGCCGGCTTCAACTACCATCACCTCTGCGAAGAACTTTGCGACGTCGAAGGTTTCTCGCGCGCTCGCGAGACCCTTCGCCATCTGTTGCGCTCGGCCGGGATCGGCTCGCACCGTAAACGTCAAGCTCCCACTCATCGCCAGCGTCGCCTCGCGCGCGCTCGTGAAGGCGAGATGCTGCTGCTGGACGGCAGCCTGCACCGGTGGCTGCAAGATCGCGGCCCGCAGCCTTACCCTGCTCGGATTTCTCGACGATGCCACACGCAAGGTTCTGGTCGCCGAGTTCTTCCCCACCGAAGACGCGCGCGGCTATTTCCGCCTGCTCCACCGCCTGTTTCCGCCGCTTCGGCGTCCCCGTCAGTTTCTATGGCGTCCGTCACAGCGTCTTCGTTCGCAACGATGACCACTGGTCGGTGGAAGAAGAACTCGTCGGCCGCCGTGAACCCACACAGTTCGGCCGCGCGCTGCAACAACTCGGCGTCACCTACATCGTTGCCAAGAGCCCGCAAGCCAAAGGCCGCATTGAACGTCTTTGGGGCACCTTTCAGGATCGTCTCACCAGCGAGTTGCGCTAGGCCGGTGCCAACGATCTGGACGCCGCCAACCAGGTTTTGCGCCGCTTCCTGCCCGACTACAACCGCCGCTTCGCTCGTACGCCACGCGAAACAGAAAAGGCTTGGCGGTCCGCTCCCAAAAACCTCGATCGCATCTGCTGCTTTCATCACCAGCGCAGCGTCAGCAACGACAACGTCGTGCAGTGGGACGGACGCCGCTTCCAGATCCCGCCCCAGCCTAAACGCTTAAGTTTCGCCGGGGCAAAAGAGCAGCTCTATGAATCTCTAGAAGGAAAGGTCTCAATCTATTACGCGGATACCAAACTCCACCTCAACGGTGGATAAATTCACTCAGGGGAGGGTGACATTTTCATCGGGCCGTTAGGGTGACATTTTTACGTTGCTACAACAGGGGGAAACTAAACTTATTGCTGGGCGGCGGGGAACATTGGGCAGACAGCTGGTGACCGTTGGGGCCGATCTGCTCGGTGTGACCACTGAGGCTGATGGATCATGCGCCCGGAGTCACTCTTCTCTTCCAGGACCCAGATTCTGCGGCCATACTTTGAGTGGGGCCAGGCGTCGAAATCTTACGTTTGGATGGTGGATCGCTGGTCACAGAGAAAGCACTGCGGGGCACACAGAGAAAGACTGCCCGGAGCAAATGATTCCAGCAGGACGCGGAAATGTGCGGAGCTCGACGCGGAATGATGCGTTAGGCTCGGAGGGTGCGTCGCAGGTCGATTCGTGATCTGCCGAAATCATTTTGGCCGACAGGTGGAAGCCTGGCGGGAGGGTGGTTTCTCGTAAACGGGGTCAAAACCACACAGGCTTCAGCCTGTGTTCTTTTGACTTTGCTTCTTTGCCTTTGCCTTCGCCTTTGCCCTTGCCTCCGCCTCTACCTTCCCCCCTCTTATTTCGTCCCCGCCGTGGACAACCCCGTAGGCGCTGCTGGAAGTATCACCGCGGCAGCAAAATTGCTCGGCACGCTCTCCGCGCCATTCAGCACCGACGTCGCGTAGTAGCAGTACGCCCCCGGCGCCACGCCGCTGTCCGTGTAAGCCGTCCCCGTAATCGGCGCGGCGGTAATTTTTGAAAATCCCGCCGTGCCCGACGCAGGACACGCCCCCGTCAGCCGGTACAGGTTGTAGTTCACCCCCGCATCGGTTGAGGGATTCCACTGCAAGCTCACCGCATGGCTTTGCGCGCGCGCCGGAACGCAACAACACGCGAACAACAGCAGCGCCGCCGCCGAACTCATTCGCAATCGCACAAGCGTCTCCTCTGCGGCGCGCCTCGCACCGCACATCCGCAAGTGACCCGCGTCACAGACGCGCGCCATTCGCTTTCGTTAATTTGAAAATGTAAGAAGGGGGCTGCTATGAAATCCAAACCCGAAAAGAAATTGTTCACCGGAACCCTGGAACACCGCGGAGGGAAAAAACTTTCGCAGCAAGGCGTCGAGTTTTCCCACAAGAAGCAGGAAGTGCGCAAGCACCCCACGCGCGGCTTTCGCGGCAAGAAATCCGGATAAGTAGTGCGCGGCGCTGTGCGCATCGCGCGCGGCAGCTGCCGTCTGGCGCTTAGCGCCGCGATCCCGGTGCCGAAACTCTGGTGCTGAAAGTCTGCTGATTGGAGTCGGGTGCTGCGTGTCTTGTGGCAGGAATCTGGTGCAGGGTACTTGTCGTGTAGCGCATTTTGTCCGGCGCTTGATTCTCGCGCCCGGCGTCTGGTGACTAAGAACTGCTGGTTCCTTGCTAGTGAGGGTTCAACAGGGGATCATCCTAAAACGGATACCACGGTTCTTGGTCGCCAGTCGCGAGGCGCGAGGCTCAGCGCGAGAAGCGCGATGTGAGGCGCACGGCGAAGCGCGAGGCCCAGCGCGAGAAGCACGATGTGAGGCGCACGGCGAAGCGCGAGGCTCAGCGCGAGAAGCACGATGTGAGGCGCACGGCGCAGCATGCGGCGCAGCGCGAGAGGCGCGATGTGAGGCGCACGGCGCAGCACGCGGCGCAGCGCGAGAAGCGCGATGTGAGGCGCACGGCGCAGGCGACGCGCGCCATTCGCTTTCGTTAACGCGAAGCACGAGGCGCGAACCAGCGGTCAATCGCTCGAAGCGCGGCCCGGGCGCGGGAAAAAACGAAAAACCACACAGGCTGAAGCCTGTGCTACTAAACCCGCGCGTCGCCTCCAGTAGCACAGGCTTCAGCCTGTGTTCTTTTGACTTTCGCCTTGCGCTGCCCGCCCGCACCACCTGGCCGCCGCGCAAGCCGGCTTTACGGCAGTATCTTCGCCGTGAGCGAACTGCCCCCGGTGGAAGTGATTTTCTTGACGCGCAGAAACCGCGCCCGCACGTCGGACACGGTGCGCGCTTCCCCCGCGGTCGCCGTGGAGGTATCGATGTCGGTGTACTCGCCATCCACATCGGCGATGGCTCCCTGCAGCCGGATGTTGACGGCCGAAGGCGCCCCGCCGAAAACGGTTTGCCAGCGCACCGTGTGCCCCTGGTTGGGCAGCCCCGACGGTTCGGGAATCGCAAATTGCGATCCCGCCGTCCCGTCGGACGGAAACGATTCGGCATTGAAGCTGAATCCAACGTCCCCCGGAAACAAAGAAATCGGTGGAACGGAGTTACTGTAGGCACCCATGAGTCCTCCTGATTCGTTTTGAAAGAAATCGCACCCGGCGCCAGGCCGGCGCCAGCAAGAAATAAGATTTACCGGGAGAAAATCGTCAGCAAAAGAAAATCGTCAACAAAAGAAAACCGTCAGCGAGAGAAAACCGTCAGCGAAAGAAGCAGAAAGCAAATGTTAAACACCGCATCAGCAAGGACGCCCCAAAGTAGCACAGGCTTCAGCCTGTGTTCTTTTGCCTTTGCCTTTGCCTTTGCCTTTGCCTTTGCCTTTGCCTTTGCCTTTGCCTTTGCCTTTGCTCCCGCCTTCGCTCCTGCCATTCCCACGCCCCAAAACGCAAAAAACCCGCCAAAACTACCTGGCGGGCATTTTCCATCCAGAATTTTCCGTCAAAGCGTCGAACAGTCTAGCAATCGGCCCGTCAAGCTCTCCGTCAGGCCCCAGCGCCCATCAAGCTCCACCTGGAGCCGGACTGCAATTCTGCAAAAGGGAGATTACCATAAGTATAGTTAATGTGTCAAGCTATATGTATGAACAACTTTCGATTCGAGGGAGAAGGCCATGAGAACCACCCTGCTGCTCAGTATCCTGCTCCTGTTTTCCGGCGCCTCGGCCGTCCAGGCGAAGCCCCAGGCCGGCGCGATTGATAAAAACGACAAGTTGCCGGCCAATTTCGTGCCCAGCGGCAAGGAAATGTTCACGGACTACTGCGCCGCCTGCCACGGCCTCAATGCCAAAGGCAACGGCCCCGCCCGCGCCGCGCTCCAAATTCCCGCCGCCAACCTCACCACGCTCAGCAAGCGCCACGGCGGCAAATTCCCCTACGACTACGTCACCAACATCCTCAGGTTCGGCCCTGGCGTTCCCGCCCACGGCTCCTCCAACATGCCCACCTGGGGCCCGATCTTCCGTTACATGGACAACTACAACAAGGCCACCGTCCAGAAACGCATCAAAAATCTCGTCGACTACCTGGTAACCCTCCAGGAAAAATAGCCGCCGAGCCATGCGCCGAACTACGCGCCGAGCCGCCCATTAGCCCCGCACATCCTGAAGCCCGTGCTACCAAACGCGCCGCGCCACCAGTAGCACAGGCTTCAGCCTGTGTTCTTTTGCCTTTGCCTTTGCCTTCGCTCTCCGCCTTTGCTTTTTCCCTTCCGCCTTTCTCCGTCCCCCGCCCCCCTCCATCGAACCAACCCCGCCGAAACCCCGCCCCCCTTTCAAACGTCTACTCTTACAGCGCGACAATTTCAGCCCGTCGAACCGCTCCATCACCGGCGAGCTTACTTTCTCGCACGCGCCGCGCGCGCATCCACTGTTCCCGGGAGACGACAAAATGAATCTCAACCGCGTCATGAAATCCACCCTCGCCGCAAAGCTTTCATCTTCGCCAAGCCCGTTCGCCATCACGCGCCCGGCCGCAACACGCTTGGCCATGACCCTGTTTGCCGCAACCCTGCTCGCCGCCGTTTCCCTGAACGCCGCCCCGCAGCCCGCCGCGCGCCCCGCGCCGGTAAATGCCACCGCGACGCATCTGGAAATCGCTCCCGGCTCGCGCGCCAGTTACCGCGTAAGCGAGCAGCTCGCCGGAATCAGTTTCCCCGACGACGCCGTAGGCACCACCAGCACCGTCAGCGGCTCGCTGGAGATCCTGCCCGACGGCTCCATCGACTCCTCAAAATCCAAAATCGTCATCGGCCTGGCCGACCTGAAAAGCGATCAGGACATGCGCGACGGCTACGTGCGCAACCGTACGCTGGATACGGCGAAATACCCGGACGCGATTTTCGTCCCGCGCAAGCTGACCGGCGCTCCCTCGCCGCTGCCCGATCCCGCCCGCGCCACCGGCCAATCCGGCTTCCAGCTCACCGGCGATCTCACCATCCACGGCGTCACCAAACCCGTCACCCTCGACGGCTACGCCACCTACAGCAAGGACCTGGTGGCCGGCCACGCCATCGCCAGCTTCACCTTCGCCACCTTCGATCTGAAAAAACCCACCCTGGCCCGCCTGCTCAGCGTGGCCGACAAAATCGACCTGGAAATCGATTTCCGCTTCAAAAGAAATTAGCGCAGCGGATCACTTTCAGCGAACAGTGTCGCAGCGTCAGCAGCCCAGCGCAGCGGAACAGCGCCAGCACCAGCGGAACAGTGTCAGCTTCAGCGGAACAGTGTCGGCATCAGCGGAACAGTGTCAGCGCACCGTCAGCACCCCACACAGGCTAAAGCCTGTGCTACCTCTCCCAACAAAGTGTGGCCTCCAGTAGCACAGGCTTCAGCCTGTGTTCTTTTGACTTTGCTTTTCTGCCTTTGCCCTTGCTCTCCGCCTTTGCTCTCCGCTCTCCGCCTTTGCCTTTGTTCTCCGCCTTTGCCTTTGTGCCTTTACCGTCCCGCCTCCCCCATCCCCGCCCAAAAACCGTCTATACTGATCCCACGCACCTCGTACCAAATTTTTCCGCGAAAGCAGGACCGCCGATGGCGCGCCACATGCCGCCCATAGTCACCGAAATCGCGATTCTGCTGCTCGCCGCCTCGATGATCTATCTTTCGCGCTGGTTTTTCCGCAAAGGCTGGCCGCGCAGGATCGCGCTGTTCGGATTTTTTCTTCCCGTAATCATCGGCTTGTTCGTGCGCCACTCCCTGCAAAATATGGGAAAGCCGGTGATGTCCTGGGACTGGATCCTCCCGTGGTTCTACCGCCCCAACCAGATGGTGATTCTCCTGCTCGCCCTGGCCTACCTGGACATCCCGTTTCTGCTGGTCGCGGCCATCGCCGGAAAATTGCCGCTCGCCAGAATCCGCAACCGCACGCTGGTCTACGGCGCGCTTTTCGGCACGCTGCTGTTCACCATCATGGTTTTCGGATATCTCTGGAGAAATACCGAAGCCGTCATCCTGATCCTGCCCATCATCCCCATCTACGTCCTGCCCGGCACATTACTGGGCCTAGCCATCGGCTGGACCATCGCCCGCTTCCAGCACGATCCCCCACCCCCAAAACCCCACACAGGCTAAAGCCTGTCCCACCTCTCCCAACAATGTGTGGCCTCCAGTAGCACAGGCTTCAGCCTGTGTTCTTTTGCCTTCCACCTTCCGCCTTTCCCCTTTAAGCCTTCCCCCTCACGGCGCACGCGCCGCCCGGCGCGCCGCCTCCCGCTGACGATCCCGCTCGATCGCCTCAGGTTTCACGAACGCCATGGTGTCCATCGGCTCGCGCCCCACGACAAGCTCCTTCTGCACTTCCAGCCACTTGTCGTGCGCCGAGTACATTGCCCCCGCATATCCCGCATCAGGCCGCGCCGCCGAGGCGCGGAGCAAGAAACAATGGGGCCGCGTGGAATCGAGCCGGCCGAATGGAATCCAGCAAATGAACATGAAATACTTCTGGGCTGGTTCAGAAGCAGGCTGGACTTAGGAGGGCGAAGGCAACGGCAA
The DNA here is from genome assembly GCA_035533775.1 of Candidatus Dormiibacterota bacterium. Lineage (GTDB taxonomy): Bacteria > Acidobacteriota > Terriglobia > Acidiferrales > UBA7541 > Palsa-360. Next base: position 14,757 of record DATLTA010000186.1, read on the forward strand.
AAACACAGGCAAAAGCAAGATTAAATGCAAAAGCAAACAGGCTGAAGCCTGTTCTACTGGTGGCATAGCAGCGGGAATGGTGTGCGTGATCGTTTATTTCACGCGGCAGACCGAAGAATCTCTCGCATCGCAATCGAACCGAAGATGTTCTGGGCGCGGTCGAGCGAGCGGAGGTGGCCCGACTGCTCTCGGGCAAGCGTGAGGCTCGCTTGACTCTGAGCACGGGAAACGGCATACAGTTCACTCATCCTGGGTCCTGGAGACGCTGGGGCGGCTGAGCATCACGCTCGGCGCGCGTCCTGCCATCAATTGGAAGGCAACGCCTACATCGAGCGAACCCATCCCAACTTGAAAGGAGAGCAAGTCTGGACGGCAGAGGCTGGGAGATGGCAAAAGGGCGAGAATTGATCCTTCGCCGGATCGATGAGCACAATCACGATCGGCCTCACCAAGGAGTGCAAAAACCGCTTTTCATATGAGGCATTCCCGGCTTTTACAGTTCTAACTACGATCGATGCCTGACTGTCGGGGAGTATTCCATCACACCTCTGGCTCCCTGCACCGCACATATATCCTGTTACATGGCCTCAACACTAAGCTGACGATGCATATAGCGCTTACGCAAATTCGCGCTCAATGTACTATTGGCATGGAACTGCCATTGGCAGGCGGTTATTTGTGCGCAGCATGCAAAATCGGAAAACGCACGGACACAAACCTGGAGGTCAACGGATGAAGGCGCGACTGGAAAAGGATTCACTCGGCCAGCATGAAGTGCCGTTCGACAAGTACTACGGGATTCAAACGCAGCGCGCGGTCGAGAATTATCCGATCAGCGGATATCATGCAAGCACACGGCTGATTCGAGCTATGGGAATGGTCAAGAAGGCCGCTGCCGCGTCCAACCTCGAATTGAAACTGATCGACGCGAGAAGAGCGCGGGCCATTATGCGCGCCTGCGACGAAGTGATCGCCGGAAAGTGGGACGACCAATTTGTGGTCGATGTATATCAGGCGGGGGCGGGCGTCTCATTTCACATGAACGCAAATGAGGTGATCGCAAACCGCGCCATCGAAATGCTCGGCGGCAAGCGGGGGGAGTACGCGCTGTGCCATCCGAACGATCACGTCAACTGTTCGCAATCCACAAACGACGTGTTCCCAACAGCAATGCGCCTGGCGGGGATACTTTCATTCGATGAGACACTCAAAGCCTTAAGGGGATTGGAGCAATCGTTCGCGAGAAAAGGAAAGTCGTTTGACGCAATTCTGAAATCAGGGCGCACGCACCTGATGGACGCCATCCCCATTCGGTTGGGACAGGAGTTTGCCGCGTATGGCACGGCCATGCGCCGGTGCGCGGGCGTATTGAGACAGGCGCAAGAGCAGCTGCGCGAAGTGGGGCTGGGCGGGTCGGCCGTGGGCACAGGGGTGAATACGCACCCTCGCTACCAGAAGCTTGTGGTGAAATACTTGAGCAGGATTTCGGGTGTGGCCCTGCGAGCTACCGACGATCTGCGCTACGCAATGCAATCGAATCTCGCCATGAGCGTCGCGTCATCGGCGCTGCGTAATCTTGCGCTTGAATTAATCCGGATCAGCAATGATCTTCGGCTGCTATCCAGCGGACCCAATACCGGGCTGGCAGAAATCGGGTTGCCTGCGCTGCAGCCAGGTTCCTCCATCATGCCTGGGAAGATCAATCCGGTCATGGCGGAGCTGACGGCAATGGTGGGGTTTCAGGTGATTGGCTCGGACGTGGCCACGGCGACGGCGGTGCAGGCCGGGCAACTCGAGTTAAACGTGATGATGCCGGCAATGGCCTGGAATGTTTTGCACGCCGCGGAAATTCTCAAGAACACGATACGCGTGCTGAGCACGAAATGCGTGGACGGTATTTCCGCGAACAAGGCCCGGTGCGATCAATACGCGCATGCCACAGTTTCGATTGCAGCGGCCTTGAACCCGTATATCGGATACGCCGCCGCCGCGGAAATCGCCAAGGAAAGCGTACAATCCGGCAAGTCCGTGATCGAGATTGCCCTGGAGCGGAATCTTCTGGATCGAGCGACAATGCAGACCATTCTTGATCCTGTGCGAATGACTTCTCCTGCCGCTCCGATCAAGCTGAGGCCCCGCGTAAAAAGGCGCAAACGATAAGATGCGGCGCAAGCACGCGGAAAGCGCATTCCCACGGCGCTTGAAAGGATTGGAAATTGGAAATATCAGTTTTCAAATGCGGGACGGCAGACAAGGAGAATCCACGCTGCCGGACAAATCAGAATCATAAGCGCATTCTGGGTAGGGAAAAATGCCACACAGATAAAAGAAACGCTAGGACGCTGGAGCGATTTTTTCCAGAAGCTTTTCTTTTCGGTAGATCAGCGCATTGATATTCGACGGCGCAAGCTCGAATCCGTGTCCGTGCGTAATGGCGTCGGTCGGGCAGGCTTCGACGCAATAGCCACAGAAAATGCAGCGGGAATAATCAATGTTGTAGACGCTAGCATAGCGTTCGCCGGCGGAAATGCGCTGCGTGTCCGTATTTTCCGCGGCTTCGATATAAATGCAATGCGCCGGGCACGCCGCGGCGCACAAGAAGCAGCCCACACATTTTTCCAGACCATTTTCGTCGCGGTGCAGGACGTGAATGCCGCGGTAGCGGGGCTGAAAATGGACGGGTTCTTCGGGATAGTTTTCCGTGACGGTTTTCCGCAGCATGTTGCGGAACGTCACGCTGAAACCCTTCACGAGGGTGGAAATCGTTTCGCCAGCTTCTTTAATCATCGAGGGCATCGGGTATTAGTCTAACAAAGTCGAGGTTTGACGGCAAATGCGACCATCCGGCCGGAGTCCGGAAGGGCACCATCGCGGTCAAGCAAGACTGGAGTGAATTCGGCCTCCCGTAAGAGCGGCAACAATCTGCTTGCCATGGAAGCGGCCGTTTTCGATGAATATTTCGCTGGTATGATTTCCGCCAACCACGACTCCGGCCACATACACTCCCGGAACGTTGCTTTCATGGGTCTGCGGGTCCATGGTCGGCTTATTGGTTTCCGGGTCCAGCGAGATACCCAGGGAGCGCAGGAATTCGAAGTCTGGATGGTAACCAATGAGCGCGAAGACCTGATCGGCAGGCAGCATCTTTTCCCCCGAGTGATTGGAGACCCAGACTCGGCCGGTCTCGATCCGTTTGACTTCGCATTCGAACAGCGCGCGGATCTGGCCCGCTTTAATGCGGTTCTCGATATCGGGCCGAATCCAGTACTTGATCGTGGACCCGAGTTCCGCCCTGCGATGCACGATGGTGACGTTCACACCGGTCCGATACATATCCAGCGCCGCGATGGCAGCCGAATTCTTTCCGCCAATCACCACGACGTTTTGCCGCCAATAGGGATGGGCTTCGTTGTAATAATGGGAAACGTGCGGCAGATCTTCGCCCGGAATGCCCAGGCGATTCGGCAGGTCGTAGTAGCCAGTCGCCACGGCGATTTTTTTCGCCGCGAATTGCGCGGCGATTCCCCGCTCATCGCGAGTATGCACCGAAAACCGTCCGTCCGAGCCTTCTACCTTTTCAACCAGATGCCCCAATCGCAGGTCCAGGGAAAAGTGCTCGACGCACCTGCGGTAATACTTAAGGGCCTCGGCCCGGGTCGGTTTATCGGCAGCGCAGGTCAGCGGCAAATCGCCGATTTCAAGCAGTTCCGGCGTGGTAAAAAAAACCATGTTCACCGGATAGTGATAAAGGGAGTTGCACAGGCAGCCTTTGTCGATGACCAGCGGGCGCATTCCCGCGCGTTTGGCTTCAATGGCGCATGCCAGGCCGGTGGGCCCCGCGCCAATGCAAATCAGATCGTATGTGCTCACGAAAATAGTTTGCCTTGAGAAGGAACGATTTGCAACTGCCCGCGTGGCTCGTTTTATCCCTGCCTCATCAGGTTGTAACCATTTTTTCACATTCTACGGGTATAATTTGCAAAGGGAGAACCCCATTTGGCTTCGCGCATCGCGGCAGGAACTGGCCCCACATCCATCGAGTCCGTACAAACTTCGCGGGAGAAATCGCAGCTTCTCGAGCCTGCCCGCGGATATCCGGGAGCGCTGATCGTCGTGGAAGGAATCGACGGCTCCGGCAAAAGCACGCAGCTATACCTGCTGAAGCGCTGGCTGGAAATTGGCGGGTATCGCCTGCACTTTACGGAATGGAATTCTTCCCCACTTGTGAAATCCGCCACCCGGCGCGGAAAGAAGCGCCGTTTGCTGACCCCGACAACGTTTTCCCTGCTGCACGCCGCTGATTTCGCGGATCGCTGCGAGCGGCAGATCATGCCGCTGCTGCACAGCGGATACCTGGTCCTGGCGGACCGCTACGTCTACACGGCATTCGCCCGCGACGTGGCGCGCAGTTGCTCCCCACGCTGGCTGCGAAACCTTTACCGCTTCGCCCCTATTCCGGATATCACGTTTTACTTTCGCGCCCCGCTCGACGTGGCCGTAAACCGCATCATGAGCGGCCGCCCGAAACTCAAATACTACGAAGCCGGGATGGACTTGAACCTTTCGCTGGATCGGGCCGAAAGCTTCCGGATTTTTCAGGGACGCATCCTGGCTCAGTACGACGAAATGATTGAATCCGACCGTTTTGTCGTCATGGACGGCGCACTGCCAGTCAACAAACTGCAGAAACAGATGCGCCAGTTCGTAAAGTCGCGCATCGATCTATCGCGATTTGCACCCAAAAAGGCGGCGCGGAGGCCACGATGACACCGGTTCGAAGGAATCGAAAAAATGGCCGGCCAAAGTCCGCCCTGCCCCATGCCGGAGCCTCCGCGCGCAACTATGGACTGCCGCTGCCCGGCATGCCGGACGAGGAATTCGGCGGGTCGTTAATCGTAATCGAAGGCATGGATGGCTCAGGGCGCTCCACGCAGATCTCCCTGTTGACCGAGTGGCTGGAATCCGAGGGCTTTGCGGTGGAAACCATGGGCCTGCGCCGCTCGGGGCTGGTGGCGAAAGACATCGACGCACTGCTCGCCGAAAACACGATTACGCGGATGACGCTGACGCTGATGTATGCGACCGATTTTTACGACCAGCTCGAACATCGCATCATTCCCGCGCTGCGATCGGATTTTGTTGTCCTGGCGGACCGATACTTTTATACTCTGATCGCCCGTGCGGCGGCGCGCGGAATCGAGAGCGACTACCTGCACGGCCTTTACGAGATGGCACTGCGGCCCGACCTCACGTTCTGGCTCAACGTCCGGCCGGAAGCGGCGTTTGAACGCGAATTTCGCAAATCGCACACGATCAGCTACTGGGAATCGGGGCGCGACCTGTGTCTTTCCGACGACTTGTTTCAATCGTTCATCATGTATCAGGCAAAAATTAAGAAAGAATTTGAAGCGCTCTCCGCGCGACACGGGTTCCTGGCCATGGACGGCGAGGCCAGCGTGGCCACGGTGAATACGGAACTGCGAAAGCGGATCGCCGCGCATCTCGGCATACAACGGACCCATTACCGGCCTTCCGCCGCACTGGCCCACCTGTGGCGCTGACACTCCCCAAACCCATCCATCTGGCGGCGATTGACGCCGGTTCGAACGCCTTCCGGCTGATCATCGCGCGCGTTCGCTCCACCGAAGACTGGGAGATCGTCGAATCCCTGCGGGCTCCCGTGCGGCTCGGCCATTCCGCATTCACCACCGGAAAATTCGATCTTAAAACGCTGCGTGACGCCACCGCCGCCTTTTGCCATTTCCGGAGAATCATGGACCGCCATGGCGTGGCCGCGTACCGCGCCGTCACCACCAGCGCCGCGCGCGAGGCCCGCAACCGCCACGTACTCATCGAGCGGATACGCCACCAGGCCAGGATCAACCTGGAAGTCATTTCCGGCGAAGAAGAGGCCGGCCTGGTGCGCCTTGCGGTGCTGCGCGCGTTCCGCAATTGCGATCCGCCCCGCATCATTTTGGATTTGGGAGGCGGCAGCCTGGAATTGAACCAGTTGCGGCACGAACAGGTGCGTGGAAGCATCGGCCTGCCGCTGGGAACCGTCCGGTTGATGGAGGCCTTTCAGGCGCAAGGCGTGATTCACGAGAATACGGCCAGCGAAATTCGTCTTCACGTGCTGTCCGTGCTGCAGAGCGCGCTGCGGCGCCCCTGCCGTGCGACCAGCCTGGCTGTGGCCTGCGGAGGCAACGCCGAAACGCTTGCTATGCTGGCTGCGGGACCCCGGTCGGCAGGAATGGCCACGCTGAACACACGATTGCTGCGCGACCGTCTCTGGGAAATCCTGCAACTCGACGTCGAAGGCAGGATGAAAACGTTTTCCGTTCGCCGCGACCGCGCCGAAGTCCTGGGCGTCGCCGCCATTATTCTGTTCACGGTGGCGAACTGGCTGCGCCTTCGACAGATGATTACACCGCGTGTTGGCGTGCGGGAAGGCCTGCTATACGAACTGGCCGCAGCACAGATGGCTCCTCCGCAACCTTCCATCGAGCAGCGAAAGCACGCGCAGGTCCTGCTGGCAGGAGTGGAATCCTTTGCCTGCCGCGTGCGTTGCGACTTGAAGCACGCCGAGCAGGTCCGCCTGCTCGCGCTTCAACTTTTCGACAAGCTGTGGCCCTACCATCATCTGAATTTCGAATCGAGAACGATCCTGGAAGCGGCCGCGACACTTCATGATTCCGGCCTGACGATTAACCGCAAGGGGCACCACCGCCACGGCGAATATCTCGTCGCCAACGCCAAGATACCCGGATTGCGCGGCTGGGCCAAGAACATGACGGCGTGCCTGATCCGCTATCACAACAAAAAATCGCAGCCCAATGCAGCGCACAAAGTCTTCGCTTCGCTCGACCGCGACCACAGAAAAACAGCCCGCATCCTTTCCGGCATGCTGCGCCTGGCCGAGCGCCTGGAAAGCGATCACAGCCGGGCAATCGCACGGCTGGCCATCGAAGGCGGGCCGCGCGACGTCCGCATCCACGTGGAATTGCGCGACAATTCCCGCCTCAACCTTGCCGGCATCGAGCGAAGAGCGCGCCTGCTGGAGCGCGAATTGAACGTGCGTCTTTCGTTTCACCGCGTTCTGGTGGTTGAAAAGCAGAGGGTCGCGTGACGATGCAACTCTATCTGGTTCGCCACGGCATCGCCATCGACCGCGCCGCGCCACACTGCCCGCCCGACGCCGAGCGCCCCCTGACCCCCAAAGGCATGAAGCGCTCCCATGCCGCCGCGCTCGGGCTCCGCTCCCTGAATATACAGCCGGGGGCCGTGCTGACCAGTCCGTGGCTGCGCGCCGTGCAAACCGCGGAAATCTTTTGTGAAGTGCTCGGCTTTTCGTCCAGCAGGATCGTGCGCGTGGACGCCCTGAAAGGCACCAGCGCAGCTTCGGAATTATTTCGCGAACTGGCAAAACTCCGGGCCGCACACGTGCTCTGCTTCGGTCACGAACCGCACTTGCACCGCGTGATTGGCCACGTCCTGCATACCGGAGCGAGAATTACGGAGTTGAAAAAAGCAGGCGTCGCCCTGCTGGAACTCCACCACATCTCCCCGCCGCATGGGCAGTTGCTGGCGCTCTATCCACCCAGCGCGCTGCGACTGCTGGGCAAGTAGCCCTCCTGTCACAAGTCCTTGCCCCGCGCAATGCCCGAAACCATGCGCGTCCCGGTCGCGCAGGAATGACGCCGGCGCCGAATCCGAATATTCGTTCTTAGTCGTTACGTTATAAGTGGGATTCGAGCGACATCTTCAATTTTTCGACGAAATTATCCAGCTCCGAAAGGCGTTCGCGTGTCGCTTCCACCCTTTGTCTTTTCCAGACAAACCACGATTGACCTTTTTCGGTTATGCGAACCGTCAGATTCCCTTCCACCAGAACGCACGGTTCGCCGAACAATTGAAACCCTCCGCCCGCGACAGGGTCGAGCAAAGCGGCGCAGTTCCCGCTCCGGACTCCCACCGCATTCGCGTACAGGGGAAATGCGGCAATGGAGAATCCCGCGGATATGACGCGTTCCAGGATGGCAATCTGCTGCGGGGTAAATTCGTTCATGAAGCTCCGGTAGGACAGGCTTCAGCCTGTCTTCTTTTGACTTCCGCGTTACCGGCAAAAATCAAACCCAGACAGGCGGAATCGTGTCCTAACTGAATTCTCAGGCGACGGCGGGATTGTGCGCACCGGCATCGGTCGGTGAATTTTCATCTTGCTCGAGCATTTCGAGGAGATTCCGCAAGGTATCGATGAGTTCCCCGCGCGAGACATTGCTCTTGCGAAACTGGATGCGCAGCTTGAAGGCCTCGTTTTCCGGACGAAAATTGAAGATGAAGGGCTGGGGGCGTGGGCCGGCGTTTTTTTCGTCCTGGCGTTCGCGGCGCGCTTCGTCGCGCGTGAGTCCCGCCTGGGCGATGCGCTGAATGGCTTCCAGCATTTTCTTTTCGGTCGGCTGGCGGGCCACCTGCAGCAGCAGGGACTTCGATACAATCCCGTTTTCAATGCAGAGCTTGCGCAGCGATTCCGGAATCACGCGCAGGGACATCGATTCGGTCACCGAAGAGCGGGCTTTAGCGATTTTTTTCGCAATGTCCTCGTGCGTGTAGTCGAAATGCTCGGCCAGGCGCTGCAGTCCGTCGGCTTCCTCGAACGGCGTCAGATCCTTGCGCTGCAGATTCTCGATGAGCGCCAGTTCCAGTGTTTCGGCGTCGTCGGCAATTTTTTCGATACAGGGAACTTCCCGCAGGCCGGCGGCGCAAGAGGCGTGGTAGCGGCGCTCGCCGGAAATGATGTGATAGGAGTCGTCGCGCGGCATGAACCGCACCAGCAGCGGCTCGAGCACTCCTTTTTCCCTGATGGATTCGGTGAGTTCGCGCAAATCGCCCAGGGCCTTGCGGGGTTGATCGGGGTTGGGCCTGATTTTGTCGACCGGAACCATGCGGCCGACGGCGGCGCCGCTGAAACTTGTGAGTTGTTCTACGTAGTGCGCGTCATGCCGCATCTTCAGCGTGACGGGCAATCCGATCCTCTTCGACACGTTGGATAACCTCCAGGGCGAGCTTGCCGTATTCCTTAGCGCCCGGTGATTTCGGCGCAAAGGTCATGACTGTTTCCTTGTAGGCTGGGCTCTCCTCCAGGCGCACATTCTTGCCGATGCGCGTCTTGAACAACACGGAGCCGAACACGGAACGAATCTGCTCATGCGTGTCGCGGGAGATGTTGGTGCGCTTGTCAAACAGCGTGATGAGCACGCCAAGGACCTTGAGCGCGGGATTGGGCCGCGCGCGAATTCGCTCGTAGGTCTCGAGCAGGTCGTCGGTCCCTTCGATCGCGAAGTAGGCCGCCTGAATCGGCACCAGCAGGTGCGTCGAGGCCACCATCGCATTCACCGTGATGATTCCCAGCGCCGGCGGCGTATCGATCACAATGAAGTCGTAATCCTTCACCACGGGCGCCAGGGCGTCCTTCAGCTTGAACGGCGCGTCAAACTGCCCGGCCAGCTGCTGCTCCAGTTTGGCCAATGCCAGGCGCGCCGGCGCTACCGAAAGCATGGGGTCCTTCGTGGGCTTGATCACGCTGGCCATTTCGGCGCGGTGATCGCCCAGCACGTCAAACATCGACCCTTGAATGTCCGCGGAATCAAAAAACGAGATGCTGGCGTTGGCCTGCGGGTCAAGATCGATGAGCAGTGTTTTCTTCTTGCGAAGGGAGATGGCGGCAGCCAGATTTATGGCGGTGGTGGTTTTACCCACGCCGCCCTTCTGATTTGCGATGGTCAGGATGGCGGTCATAAACGGCCCGGCGCTTCCGCACGGGCGCATATTCTCCGTGAGCGGCAATTCCTGCACAGTTTCCAGTGGGATCGACCGCCCAGTCTTTAACGTATGCAATCTACTCGCCCATGGCAGGGAGTGCAAGGGAAAAAGCGGTTTTGCCCGGTGGAAACCTGGCCCGTATGCGGGGGTGCCGGATCCATTGTGCCCCGGCAGGCGATCTGGGTGAAATCGCCGTTGAAGCCCCAGCACACCTGCGATTTTCGCGCCTGTCAGTGCGGGCTACAAACCAATCGTAGAACAGGCTTCAGCCTGTTTGCCTTTTTCTTTTGGTTTTTGGATTTGCATTTGGCTTTTGTTCTTGCTTTTGGTTCTGGTTTCGATCTTGCCAATTGCTCACACCCAAATTCAAAGCCGCACAGGCGATTCCCAGCCGGGCTCGTGTTTTGTGCCGTAATCCGAGTCTAAACCGCACAGGCTGAAGCCTGTGCTACCTACATCTTGTACCGCCCGAGGTCGTCGTCGGACAATCCTTCGAGCCATTTGCGGAGTTCTTCGCTGGTGGATTTTTCCGAGATGGCGCTGGAAATTTTCGAGCTTTTCAGCACGGCGTCCTCGACGAAGATAGGGCAATCGACGCGCAAAGCCAGCGCCAGGGCGTCGCTGGGGCGCGAATCGATGGACATGATCTCGCCATTGCGCTCCACCCAGATCAGCGCATAAAACGTGTCGTCCTTGAGGTCGTTGACTACGACTTTCTGCACGCGGACTTCGAGACCGAGAAAAACGTTGCGCAGCAGATCGTGCGTCATCGGGCGCGGCGTCTGCACCTTTTCAATTTCCAGCGCGATGGCGTTGGCCTCGTAAATACCCACCCAGATCGGCAGGACCGCCGTGCCCTGCGCGTCCTTGAGAACCACAATGGGCATGTTCGTGACTGGGTCCATCATAAGTCCGCGGATTTTCATTTCAACTTCCATGCTGGCCTCCTCGGACCCGGAGTGCTGGCTGACCTTTCGGCCCGCCTATAAAAATCAAATCAGATGCTCACCGGCAAGGCTGTTGGGAGCTGCGCGCGTGACTCGTACCTGCACGTATTGTCCCAAAAGGTCCGGCGCAGGCGAAGTGAAATTTAAAATGCGGTTGCTGGAAGTGCGACCGGACCATTGGCCGGGGCGTCGTGAAGCCCCATCCACCAGGACTTCAAACGTTTCGCCAATCAACGCGTCATTCCGCACGATCTGAATTTCACGCTGGCGGCCCTGCACGAGAGCGAGCCTGCGGCCCTTTTCTTCCTCGGGAATGGCTCCGGCCATGTGCTGCGCGGACGTATTCGGCCGCGGGGAATACTGGAACGCGTAGACGCCGTCGTATTGCGCGGCTTCGAGCAATGAAATTGTCTGCTCCAGATCCTGCTCGGTCTCGCCCGGAAAACCGACAATGATGTCCGAAGTGAGGCTGATGGGCCGGCGAGCGGCGCGGATCATGGCAATCTTTTCCAGATATTCTTCGCGTGTGTAGGTGCGCTGCATGGCCCGCAACACTCGCGTCGATCCCGACTGCACGGGCAGGTGAACGTGGTCGCACAACGCCGGTACCGATTCGATGGCCTCGACGATGTCGCGCCCGAAATCCCGCGGATGCGACGTCGTGAACCGCACGCGGCGAATTCCCCGCACTGCCGCCACGGCCACCAAAAGCTCGGCGAAGGACATTCGCCGGGAGGACGGATCTTGGTAGGAATTCACCGTCTGCCCGAGAAGCTGGATTTCCGAGTAGCCCGCGTCGGCCAGTTTGCGGACTTCCTGCAAAACCGACGCGCTCGCGCGGCTGCGCTCCGGGCCGCGCGTGAACGGAACCACGCAGTACGTGCAAACCTTGTCGCACCCTTCGATAATGGTCAGGTAGGCGCGAAACGGGTTGTCGCGCCTGGTGATCTCGGTCTCAAAGGTTTCTTCAGTATCCTTGCCCAGCCCCATGACGCGGCGGTTGCCCGATTCCAGCTCCGCGATGAGTTCCGGCAGTCTGCTGTAGCTGGCCGACCCACAAACCAGGCTCACCCAGGGCGCGCGCTCGAAGATCTCTTCCCCCTCCTGCTGCGCCACGCAACCCAAAACGCCAATGATCTTCTTCTGCTCCTCGGGATGCTTGCGGAAGGTTCCCAGCCGCGAAAAAACTTTCTGCGCGGCCTTTTCCCGGATGCTGCAGGTGTTGTAGAGCACGAATTTTGCCGCATCCACGCTTTCCATCTGCCTGTACCCGCGCCCGAGCAGAACTCCGGCGACCTTCTCGGAGTCGTGATCGTTCATCTGGCAGCCAAACGTCTCGATATAGAACGTGCGGTCCCCTGCCGGCGGAGCCGGGAGCATGTCCGCAGAGGTCAGGAGCGCGGAAGAAGATCCGGTCAGGTCGTCAAGGCGGACGTCGAAGGGTTGAGGCATGCGATCTCTTTAAAAGGATAGCACAATTGATTGGAAGCAGTGGTGTGGCAGGCGTGGGTGAAAATGATTTTTATCACCCGCGCAGGTGACCGAGTCGCCGAAATCCCGCATCAAAGTACTGGCGGTACTGGCGTGATTTTCAGACAGGGCACAATCTAGCACCTTGGTGAACGTAATTATTTGATTCCATTTTAAGCGTGTGCTAGGTTGCCCGTAGGAGCTATCAACTGGCTCTCTGGGGGAAAAGACAATTCCGATACTGGGTTCTTTGCTATTTGTGGGCCAACTGGGCACACTGATCGAGCAGACGGGCTGGGTTGCTCGCGTTGTACTCATTATTTTGTTGGCTTTCTCACTATTTTCCTGGGCGCTGATTTTTCAAAAGTCGCGCATGTTTTCGCGCATAAATCAGCAGACAGCGCTCTTCCTGCGAATTTTTCGCTCTAATCGCATACTTCCCGATCCCAAACAAATGGGTGGAGGCGGCTCTCCTCTGGAGCCTGTCTACGGCGCCGGATACCGCGAACTGGAAAGCCAGGTTCGCAGCGCAACCCCGAACAGCCCAAACGGAAAAATCACAAGCCTGAACTCGATTACCGTAAACATGCAACTGGCCGGCGGAGAAGAAATCCGCAAGGTCGAAAAATACATGTCCTGGCTGGCAACCACCGGATCGGTCACTCCCTTCATCGGGCTGTTCGGCACGGTGTGGGGCGTGATGGACGCATTTACCGGACTGGGAACTGCCGGATCGGCCAGCCTGCGCGCGGTTGCGCCCGGCATTGCCGAAGCCTTGATTACCACGGCGGCCGGCCTGTTCACCGCGATTCCCGCCGTGATTGCTTACAACCATTTTCTGCACGACATAAGGGATCTGGGGGCACGACTGGACAGTTTCACGATGGAAGTTGCCGCGCTCATCGAAAAGCTGTATCCCGGCACCCGGGCCTAATGGCGGACAACCGCGTGGATTACGCAAACGAGTCGTTAAAGAAGGTACTCTGAACATGCCGCAGCTTTCTCGCCAGACCGGAAGCTCCCTTTCCGAAATCAATATCGTTCCCTTCGTGGATGTCATGCTCGTGCTCCTGGTGATTTTCATGATCACGGCCCCGATCCTGCAGTCCGGCATCGAGGTGGACGTCCCCAAGACAAAAACCGTGAAGGAAATTTCCGATACGCGCGTCGTCATTTCTATCGATCGCGCGCAACGAATCTACATCGGTGACAACCCGGTGAATATTCACGAACTGGGAACCAAGGTGCACGCACAGATGCACACGCCCCAGGGCGAGTCCGTTTTCCTGCGCTGCGACAAGACGGTCCCGTTTGGCGCCTTTGCCCTCGTGGTGGACACCCTGAGGCAATCCGGCATCCAAAATATCAGCGTAGTAACCGAGCCGCTTGATGACACTCCGCACTAATGCCTATGTCTTACGCTCACACATACGCGGACTCCGGAAGCCTGAAGAAACCCTTTCTGTGGTCGCTGGGATTTCATGCGCTGCTATTCGGTTCCCTGCTGGTCTCCACTTTGTATTCGCATCGCGGGGACGCCTGGGGAAGCATTGGCGGCGACAGCGGGGTAACCGTCGGGCTTGTAGCCAAACTGCCCGGTGTCATGCTGCCGCGTCCGGAAGCGGTGACCACCAGCCGCGTCGTCGACACCAGCAAGGGCCTGTACAAATCCGAACCCAAACCGAAACCCAAGGAAATTGATACGGACGCGAAAAAAATTCCGGAATTCGCCAAGGAAAAACCTCGCCATTACATTACTCGTCCGTCCAAAGTATTAGAGGATAAGACTCCTCCCCCTGCGAACGCCATTCCCTACGGTGGAGGCGGCGCTCCGGCAGTGCCCTACTCGCAATTCACACTGAGCGGGACGACGCAGGGAGGCATGGGCTTCAACGGTCCGGGAGGTGGAGATTTCGCGGGCAGGAATCCCGCGTATGTGGAGGGGGTTCGGAATCGCATCAGCAGCAACTGGCTGCAGTCCACGGTGGACCCCACTGTCCGATGGGCCCCGCGGGCGCAGTTCACATTCCAGATTTTGCGCGATGGAACCGTGACGAACGTACAGATGACGCAGTCCAGCGGCAACCGTTCGGTGGACAACTCGGCCCTGCGCGCCATTTTGAGCTCGAGCCCCATGTCCAGACTGCCGTCGAATTATTCCGGAAACAGCGTCACCGTGGAGTTTTGGTTTGAGTTTCGCCGCTAGGGGAACCGGGAAAGAAGAGGATGGTGCGATGACAGGCGACACATATCATAACGTTTATAACGTGAAAAAAATGAGCAAGGTTTCTTTCCCGCGAAGGCGCCCGGCAAGCCGATTTTTCCGTCTTGATTCGCATCTGATTTTAACCGTGCTGGTTTGCGGCCTTTTTTCCCTGCTTTGCGTTCCGCGCGCCGCGGCACAAGACTGGTTTCGGACCGGCACGGGCCTGGGTGTTTCCAAGGCGCGGGTGGCGGTGGCGGACTTCGCCTCCAGGACTCCCACGGCTCAGCCTCTGGCCATGGAATTCAGCGATGTGGTCCGCGCCGACCTGGATTACAGCGGCATCCTGGAACTGGTCAGCAAGAGCTACTTTCCGTTGCAGACCCCCAGCACGCTGGCGGACGTTGACTTCAAGGCTTGGTCGGAAGCGCCGGCATCGGCGCAATTGCTGGCATTCGGCAATATTTCCGCGACCGGCAATTCCCTGGAAATTCAGGCCTGGCTCAACGATGTGCGCAACGCTTCCTTGCCCCCGGTCATCGGGAAAATCTATCGCGGAGAAGCCACCGACGCGCAGGTGCGCACCTTCGCCCACCAATTCGCCGATGAAATTATCGGCAGGCTATCCGGCGGATTACCGGGCATCGCCAGCACGCAAATTGCCTTCGTCAGCAATCGCACCGGGAACAAGGAAATCTGGGCGATGGATTACGACGGCGAAAACCAGCACCAGCTGACGCATCTTCGCACGATCTCGCTCACGCCGCGGTGGTCGCCCGACGGCACGCGCATCGCGTTTACCTGCTATGAGAAGCCGGGCAACGAAAGCGTACGCACCGCGCAAATCTGCATGCTATCGACAGCGACCAATCATCTGATCGCCTGGCCCAGATTTCGCGGCACGAATTCTTCCCCGGCGTGGTCCCCGGACGGATCGCAGCTCATGTTCATGTCCAGCATGTACGGAAATCCGGAGTTGTTCGTCACCAGCGCCTCCGGCGGGCATCCCCACCGCCTCACGTACACCAACGCGGCGAACACGTCTCCCACCTGGAATCCGAAGACCGGCCAGCAGGTAGCTTTCGTGAGCGATCGCGGCGGACTTCCCCAGCTTTACACCATGAATGCGGACGGCACAAACCAGGTCAAAGTTGATTTGGGGGACAAAGGCTACGTGATCGATCCCGCATGGTCACCGAACGGACAACTGCTGGCGTTCAGCTGGCGCCGACCGGGCGGAAACTATGATATTTACATCATGGAGATTGTCACGCACCAACTCGTCGAATTGACGCGCGATGCGGGACGTAACGAACGCCCCTGCTGGGCGCCGGATGGACGACACCTGGTGTTTGAATCTACCAGAACGGGAACGCGGCAAATTTGGTCCATGCTCGCTGACGGGACAGACGCACGGCAGTTGACCAAGCAGGGACAAAACGAATCTCCGACCTGGTCGCCGAACTGACTCGCTTTTTCGGCGATTGATTCGGGATGTTTGCAATAGATGGGAATGGGTTGCACTATTGGACGAAATGTTCTAAGTGAAGCGTGTAGCAGTAAAAATGATAGTTAAGAA
>DATLTA010000187.1:0-6126 GCA_035533775.1 Candidatus Dormiibacterota bacterium
GACGGGAAGTGGGTCGCTTTCTTCACTCCAGGAAACCTGCAAAAGATTTCGGTGGATGGAGGCTCGGCCATCACCTTGTGCGATGCACCCCGTGGTATGGGCGGCAGTTGGGACGAGGATGGCAACGTCATCGCTGCGCTCAACATCATTGGCGGCTTGTCGCGGATTCCTTCCGCCGGATCGGGCAAGCCGCAATCCTTAACTCAGAGCAAGAACACTCAGGTTCCGTGGTCCTTCACGCCTGACGGAAAGCGGCTGTCGTTCATGGAACAAAGTTCCGGGACCTCATGGGATCTATGGACCGTGCCGCTGGAGAGCGATAGCTCGGGGCTACGCGCTGGGAAGCCGGAGGTTTTCCTGCAAACCGCAGCGAATGAGTTCCTCCCTTCCTTTTCTCCCGACGGGCGGTGGATGTCCTACACTTCCGACGAGTCGGGGACCCCTCACATTTACGTTCGAGCCTTCCCGGACAAGGGAGGCAAATGGCAAATCTCGAGCAGCGGCGGCATGTACCCGATGTGGTCGCGTGACGGGCACGAGCTATTTTTTGAGACTTTGGATAACCACATCATGGTGGCGGGATATACGGTGAAGGGCGATTCCTTCGTGGCCGACAAACCGCGACTGTGGTCCGAAAAGCAGATCGGTGGCAGCTTGATGAGCTTCGCTCTAGCGCCGGACGGCAAGCGCATCGCCGCGATAATGCCAGTCGAGACAGCGGAAGCGCAGAAGGCGCAGAACCATGTGATCTTCCTGCTGAACTTGTTCGACGAAGTTCGGCGCAAGGTTCTAGTCGGCAAATAACTGCAATCGCGCTTAACCCTGCGAGTCTTCTTCAATGAAAGCCACATTTTGAGGCGGTTTGGTAGCACAGGCTTCAGCCTGTGAGCCTTTGATTTTCGCTTTTGCTTTTAGTTTTTGCCTTTTGCCTTTCGTTTTTGCCTCAGCTTTTTGCCCTCAGCCTTCCACCTTGCCACGCATCCTGCTTTTTTAATCTCTTCGCAAAATTCAAAACCTCACAGGCTGAAGCCTGTGCTACATCTCCCCGCGACCGCCGCGTCCAGTAGAACAGGCTTCACAGGTTGTGCCACCAAAAGCCATCCCAACGGCTTTCCAGGCTCGCCGGAGAGATTGAAAATGATTGCAAATGATTTCAGTGGTTGCGTGGTGAGAAATACAGGGTAAAACCCAAGTCGCCAGGCTTTCCAATGTCGCGGCTGATGCTGCGACCCACAAAGATCGTTTATGAGGCAGGTTCGACCAATCCAACAGCTGGGAAAATGTTCAGCAATTGTTTAATTTGAGATCGTCTGGCCGGATCGTTCATGGTTCGCCGTCAAGCCGCAAAGAATCCGCTTCACGCGGCGTAGTGGCGTCGGTTCTTCCGCTGTTCTCTTGCCGCCTCCAACTTCCGGTTCCGCTTGACCTCAATCTCCTGCAAATGCCCGGCGAGCATGTCTTTCGGCGTGATGTAGCCGATGGCTCTGCTCAAACGCACGTTGTTGTAAAACTCCACGTAACCCTTAACCAGACGCCGCGCATCTTCGAGCGACAACGGCGTGCCAGGGCGGATGAACTCCTGCAAGTCCTTGGCGATAAATTGCGGCCCAGAATCCGAGATTATTCGCGGCCTAACCCCGGGATACCGCTCTTTGGCCCGCTCCAGAATGATCTCCATATAGGCTTCCGTCATCTGCTCGCGCAGATCCCAATAAACCAGG
Organism: Candidatus Dormiibacterota bacterium; assembly: GCA_035533775.1. Lineage (GTDB taxonomy): Bacteria > Acidobacteriota > Terriglobia > Acidiferrales > UBA7541 > Palsa-360. Next base: position 1,722 of record DATLTA010000187.1, read on the forward strand.
AATAGGCTGCAGCCGTCCAGGATGCTGCACAGGTAGCAGAGCGCCTCAAAAACATTCAGGCAGGAAACATCGATATGCCAATGCTGGTGCGGCTCGGGCGGTTGTTCAATGCCAGTCCCCGCCTGACGGCACAATATCCACGCTCTGGAACACGTACGGAATCGGGTGGCAATACCGTGGTTATGCTTTCGTCATACCTGTACCTCGCCAATTTTGCCCCCTTTCAACCACCCGTTAAGATGAATGATCGGTCAGAATATGAAACGTATCTCAGGGTTCTCATGGAGCGTTGCAGCCGCCTCACTCGCGATGATGGGGGGCTACGCCGCCATTGTGCTGTGGGTTTCCGCGGGAGTAACGCGTGCCGCGTATATTAATATTTTCCTTTGTATCTTGCCCCTGTTCGTCAACGGCGCGCTTCTTCTCAACACAAACACGCCGGACGGGAGGGAAAACGCCTTCTGGATGCTCCTGGCCCTGGGCTGCTCGCTCTGGCTGGCGGGACAATCGATCTGGACCTACATTGAGGTCTACCAGCGCGGATTTATCCCCGAGCTGTTTTTTGGGGATATTGTTTTTTTTCTGCACACCGTGCCGATGATCGCCGCGCTGGCGCTGCAGCCGCACAAGCATCATGACGGCCCCAAAATGCCCCACCGCTACGTGGATTTCGCACTGCTGTCCTGCTGGTGGGTGTTTCTATACGTGTTCATCGTCATCCCGTGGCAATACATTGCCGTGGACAGGGAACGCTACATCCAATCCCACGCCGTGGTCGCAGGTTTGGAGAACCTCGTGTTTGTCGGCGCCTGCGTCGTGCTGGCCATCCAGGCGACAGGCCGCTGGCGCCACATCTACGCACTTCTGGCAGGCGCCGGCACCGCCTACATTTTGAACCTGCTTCCAGGCGCAGTGTCATTCACTCGAGACGCCGGATCGCAGAGCGGCCTGAACAATCTTCCGCTGGTGGTATGGCTTGTCTGGCTGGCAGCGGCGGGAATCTTCGCTTACGGGACGACGGGAGGGGAAAGACTGCCCGCGGGGAAACCCGAAAGCGAATCATTCACGTCCAGCAACTCTGAAGAAGGCGGCTGGGTAACGCCCGCGGCGCGCGCCGCATTGCTATCTCTTCCGATCATGGGACTGTGGTGCGCGAAGCTCAGCCATGCGCCCCTGGCGGTGCGGGACTTCCGCATGCTGGTTACGTTCGCCGCGGTATTGCCGCTGGGCATTCTGGCCTTTCTGCGCCATGAAATGACGGATGCGGAGCGTCTGCGGCTGTTGCGCACCTCGCAAGAATCGCTCAATAACCTCAAACGCCTGCAAACGCAGTTCGTGCAGTCGGAAAAACTTGCCTCCATCGGCCAACTGGTTGGCGGTGCCGCGCATGAAATCAACAATCCCCTTACGGCCATCCTGGGTTACTCGGAATTGCTCGCCGACGACCCCACCGCCGATGCCCGGTCGCGCAGGCTGGCGGAAAAAATTCGCGAGCAGACGCGGCGAACCCGAGTGCTGGTCAATAACCTGCTCAGCTTTGCCCGCCAGACACCTAGCGAGCAGCGCACGCCGCTGGATATCAACACCGTTGTCAACAGTTCCGTGCAGTTCCGCCGCATCGATCTTCGCGGCAAAAACATACGCATCGATGTACACACCGGCGGCGCACTCCCGCAAGTGCGCGGCGACGCCAATCAGCTCCTCCAGGTATTTTTCAACATTATCAACAACGCGGTAGACGCCATGCAAGAAGTGGGCGGCGGCACGCTCACCGTGCGCACGCTGTCTGAAAAAGGCAATGTCGTCGTCACTTTTTCCGACACGGGGCCGGGGATCCGCGAACCAAACCTGGTCTTCGACCCGTTTTACACGACAAAACCCGTCGGCCGGGGCACAGGACTCGGCTTGAGCATCTGCTACGGGCTGGTGCACGACCAGGGCGGCACGATCACCTGCCAGAACCGCCCCGAAGGCGGGGCGACATTTCGCGTGGAGCTGCCCGCCATCCCCGCGGCATTTCCGAGGCTGAACGCCGGCCTGGGAAATCGCGGCACTCCCTCAAAAATCGCCTGAAGGCTCGGCGACCCGAAGATAGGACAGCGCACGCAATCGCCGCGCTTTCAGCTATAATTCTCCCCGATGCCACGACCCGATTCTTCCGGCTCCCAACCGGCTCCCGCGTTCGAACTGCCGCGCTCGATTGCCATCGAGGGACCCATCCGCGTCGGCAAATCGACACTGGCGCGCGTCCTGGCAGACCGCTTGCACGCCAGGCGCGTGTTCGATCCCGAGGACAATCCTTTTCTGGAGGAGTTCTACAAGGAAAAGCCGGGCTCCGCTTTCCGCGCGCAGATGTATTTCCTGATCGAGAGGCACCGCCGCCTCAGCGAAATACAGCAGGAGGACGCCGCGCCCCTGGTTTCCGATTTTCTGTTCGAAAAAGACAAGATTTTCGCGTACATCAATCTGGACAATGAGGAATTGAAGCTCTACGAGCGCTACTATGAGATGTTCGCGGCCGGTTTGAAACCGCCCGACCTGGTCATCTATCTCCAGGCCACTCCCGAAGTCCTCCGGGAGCGCATCACCAAGAAAAAATCGCCCGCGGAGAAGCACATCTCGAGCGCCTACCTCGAGGAAGTCGTCCGCGCGTACGAACATTTTTTCTTTCGCTACTCGGCGTCGGACCTGCTCGTCATCAACACGTCGGAAATCGATTTCGTCGACCGCAACGCGGACCTGCAGCAACTCCTGCGCCGCCTGCAGGAGCCTGTGAAGGGCACGCAATACTTTCTGCCGCTGGGAACCGGCGAGTAACGCGCTATTTCAAATCATCCCGGAACACGACGCCGCCCTTCATCACAAATTTCATCCGCTGCATCTCGGTAATGTCTTCGAGGGGGTTGCCCGCGACGGCGACGATGTCGGCATACCTGCCTTTTTCAATGTAGCCAACGCGCTTGCCCAGTTCGAAGTTCAGGCTTTCGGCGGCGTTGCTGGTGGCCATTTGCAGCGCCTGCGCGGGAGACATGCCCCACTGCACGTAAATAGGAAATTGAAACGCCTGCACGCCGTGCCCCACGGTATAAGCGCCGCTGCCGAACACTTCCTTCACACCCGCGGCCACCAGGCGCTTGAAGCTCAATTCGGTCAGGCGAAAGCGCGTGATCTTGCCGCGCGTGGCGCGCAAATCCGCCTGCTCGAGTTTTCCCACCAGGTCCCACAGCGTCTGGATCACGGGGCGCAACGTTCCGTCGGCCAGAGGTTTCTTGAAATATTGGAGCGTTTCGTCATCAAGCCCCGGCGCGTTCGTCACGCCGACAATGACATGCATGGGCAGATCGACGCCCGCGGCCAGGCAGTTGCGCAAGCCTTCGCCGCCATAGGCGTGGCAAGTAGTCTTGAGGCCGCGGCGGTGCGCCTCATCGACAATCGCCAGGTTCTCCGCAAGCGTCAGCGACGGCACGTTGATCATTTTGCCGTCGGGCGTGAACGCGCCCGATCCGGCAGGGTCCGGATACCCGCCGCCTTCGTAATCTTCGGTTTCGTAAATTTTGATCCAATCCACGCCGTAATGGGAGTGTTCGCGGACGGCCGCGCGCGCCAGCCACGGCGAATTCACATTCTGCGCAAGCTGCCAGATCGGCGCTCCCGGTCCCATGCCGAACGCGCCCACTTCCGAAGGAGCGGGATAGTACGTCGCAGCCCGGGGATTGATCTGCGGGCCTGCCACCTGGAGCCGCGGTCCGGGGATCTCGCCCCTGTTAATCGAGTCGCGCAATTCCACGGTTGCGTAGGTGAACGGCGAGCCCATGTCCTGCAGCGTCGTGAATCCCGCGTACAGATCCGCCAGCGCGTGCTGCTCGCCCACATAGGCCGAGCGCGCCTCGTTCGGCTGCTGCACCTGCATCAGGTGAACGTGCCGGTCAATCAGCCCCGGCAGGACGGTTGCCGTGCTCAAGTCAATAATGCGCGCGCCGGCGGGAATCTTTACGCGGCTGGCAGGGCCTACATCGACGATCAGGTCGCCCTTGACGAGGATCACCTGGTTGTTCAGATTCATTCCCGTTCGCGAATCGAACAGGCGTCCGGCGCGTATGGCCACACCCTCGGGAGGTGGCGGCGGCATCATGATTTTGGAAACATCGAAGGGCGGCGCTTCGGGGCGACCTTGCGCAAAAACGGCAACGAAATTTCCCGTCATCAAAAGGGCCGCGATCATTGCAAAACCGAATTTCCACACGGGTTTCAGGCGCATCGCAAAATCCTCCCCCCAGGGTTTCCGGATCTGTAAATAGATGGTTTAGTTTAGGCATACTTCTACACCCTTACGTCCCTGTTGCAAATGAAAAATACGGTCTGCAGGAGGAGTTCGCCTGAGCCCGCCGCATCAGCGGATTTGCCG
>DATLTA010000188.1:0-8295 GCA_035533775.1 Candidatus Dormiibacterota bacterium
CGCGCAAAATTCACCGGCGTCCAGATTCTCGCGTTTGAGATAGTCAATCGAGCCGAGAATCCCGAGGAAGGCCACGCCGCAAACGACCAGGTGGACGAACAGGCTGAACGCATCGGCGCGGAACAGCCCGGAATAAGCAAGCCCCGGATGAAGGGCTGTCAGCGCCGTTGCGGCCACCGCGAGCGCCGCGCCCAGCAGGGAAACGAACGCCAGCGCGCCGTGGCGCGCCTTGGGAACGATCGGAGCGAGAACCATCACCAGCATCCCGAACCCGCAGAGCACGAGTTCCGGGGCAATCCGATACAGGTCTTGAAGAGGTGGGAACATTTATTTCAATTTCACCGAGTCCGCCGGGATGCCGGATGCCGCAAAGTTCGCGCCGGCCACCGGCAAGGTGGAGTGATCCATGTCCAGTTTGTTCAAGTCATGGTCGTGCACGCCCCGGGCGTTATACGCCTGTGGGCGCTGCATCAATTGCAAAATATTCTGAGTCGAAACTTCGGTTCGCCGCGTGAAAAATGGGGACCCGATGCCCATCCAAAGGATAATGGCGGCCATCACGAACAGGATGCCTCGTTCGCGCAGGTCCGCGTCCGGCAGTGCGGTGTTCTTGTCTTTCGTAACGGTTCCGAAAAACACGCGCTGGTAGGACCACAGCAGATACACCGCGGAGAAAATGATGCCCAGCGATGCCCAGGCCGCCCACGCCGCATGTTTCTGGAATGTGCCCGCCAGAATCAGGAACTCCCCAACGAAATTGCTGAGCATCGGCAATCCCGCCGACGCAAAGCAGGCAAACAGGTAAAGCGCCCCGAGCACCGGCATGGGCGTCGCCAGCCCCCCGAATTCCTTGATCAAGTGCGTGTGGCGGCGGTCGTACAGCATGCCCACGCCAAGGAACAGCGCGCCAGTCGAAATACCGTGGGCCAGCATCTGATAAACGGCACCCTGAATCGAAATGGTCTGAAACGCGAAGATCCCCAGGACGACGAACCCCAGGTGGCTGACCGAGGAGTACGCCACTAGGCGTTTCAGGTCCACCTGCACCGTCGCTACCAGCGCTCCGTAGATGATGCCGATGATGGCCAGCACCGCAATCGCCGGAGCGAATCGGTGCGCGGCATTGGGAAACAGAGGCAGGCAAAAGCGCAGCATGCCGTAAATGCCCATTTTCAGCAGAACGCCCGCCAGCATCACCGAGCCCGCAGTGGGCGCTTCGGTATGCGCGTCCGGCAGCCAGGTATGTAGCGGGAACAGCGGCACCTTGATGGCGAAAGCCAGGAAAAATGCTCCGAACAGCAGCATTTCCGTTCCATGCGGCAGCGTGATCACGCCCTTGGAAAGCATGGACTGGATCAGGGGCAGGTCGAACGTGGGATATCCGGCGGCAGCGGTAATCCGGTAGAGCCACAGGATCGCCACAAGCATCAGGATTGAGCCGAACATCGTATAGAGCACGAACTTGAGCGCCGCGTAGATGCGCCGTTCGTGGCCCCAGATGCCGATCAGGAAATACATCGGGATCAGCATCACTTCCCAGAACAAAAAGAACAGGAACAGATCCAGCGAGACGAAGACGCCGATCACGCCCGTTTCCAGCACCAGCAGGCAGATGAAAAAGCCCTTCACGCGCTGGTCGATGGATTTCCACGACGCCAGCATCGAAATCGGCGTCAGCAGCGTGGTGAGCAGAATCAGGAACAGGCTCAACCCGTCCACGCCCAGGTGATAGTGAATCGGCGGCTGGGGAATCCAGCGGTGGTATTCCTCCCACTGGTAGCCGGCCATATGCGGATTGAATTCGCGCAAAAGCAGCAGGGAAAGGGCGAACTCAACGACGGCGGTGACCATGGCCAGCCGGCGAATCCAGACGTGATCGTCATCGCGCAGCAGCAGCAGCGCGAGCGTGCCCGCGACGGGCAGGAAAGTAAGAACCGTTAGTAAGTAAGAATGCTGCACGTCAGGCCACCATCCAGAGCAGCAGGGTAGTGAAAACAAATACGCCCACGGCGATCCATGCGGCGTAACTGCGCACGTTGCCGGTATTGGCGCGCCGCAGCTGGTTGCCGGATTCGCGCGACACGCTGGCGACGCCGTTTACCACGCCGTCAATCGCGCCCTCATCGACGACGTGCCACAGAATATTGTCGGAAATCCAAACCAGAGGGCGAACGATCGCCGCAATATAGATCTCATCGACAAAATATTTTCCAAGCAGAAGCTTGTAGACCCCGGACAGCGAAGCCGCCAGTTTCTTGGGCGTCTCCGGGCTGCGGACGTACAGCCACCACGCCAGCAGGAACCCGATCAGGCCGAAGATCACCGGGATGCCGAGCAGGGCCTGAAGAATTTCCATCACCCCGCCGGAGGATTCGGCCGCCGCAGCAACGGGCGCATGGGCGGTCGCCATGACGGGCGCGAGGAAATTATCAAAATGGTTGACCCCGCCAAAGAATTGCGGCGCGGCCATCCAGCCGCCGCACACCGAGAGAATCGCCAGAACGACCAGAGGCACGAGCATGTTTTTCGGCGATTCGTGCACGTGCACGTGATGCTCGTCGTAGTTTTCCTTGCCGAAGAACGTCAGGAAGAGCAGCCGAAACATGTAAAACGAGGTGAGCCCCGCCGTCAGAACTCCCAGAAACCAGAGCACGGGGCTGACGTTCCGCGACGCGTTCAGGATTTCGTCCTTGCTGAAAAATCCGGAAAAGCCCGGCGCTCCGGAAATTGCCAGCGTGGCCATGAACATCGTCCAGAACGTTACCGGAATCTTCTTTCGCAGGCCGCCCATCTTGCGCATGTCCTGTTCGCCGCCCATCGCGTGAATCACGCTGCCGGCTGCCAAAAAGAGCAGGCCTTTGAAGAAGGCATGGGTCATCAGGTGAAATATGCCCGCGCTGAACGCGCCCACGCCGCAGGCCAGAAACATGTAGCCGAGCTGGGAAACGGTCGAATAGGCCAGAACTTTCTTGATGTCGGTCTGCACCAGTCCGATCGTCGCGGCAAACAGGGCGGTGAGGCATCCCACGGTGGCCACAACTTCCATGGCGATGGGAGCGTTGAGGAAAATAACGTGCGACCGCACCACCATGTATACGCCCGCGGTGACCATGGTCGCCGCGTGGATCAGCGCGCTGACCGGCGTGGGGCCTTCCATCGCGTCCGGCAGCCAGACGTACAGGGGAAGCTGCGCCGATTTTCCCGTGGCGCCGACAAACAAGAGCAGGGCGATGGCCGTGAGCACGCCGATGTGGCCGGCAGGGTCGGCGGGCATTTTGGCAGCAGCTGGCAGCACGGTGGCGAAATCAAGCGAGCTGAACGTGCGGAAGATCAACAGCACGCCCAGGAGGAATCCGAAATCTCCGATACGGTTGACCCAGAACGCCTTGTTTCCGGCGTTGGTCGCGGACTTCTTCAGGAAGAAGAACCCGATGAGCAGATAGCTGCACAAGCCCACGCCTTCCCAGCCGACAAACATCAGCAGGTAGTTGGCGGCCAGGATCAGCACGAGCATGAAAAACATGAACAGGTTCAGGTAAGCGAAAAACCGGCTGTAACCGGGATCGTCGTGCATGTATCCGGTGGAATAGATGTGAATCAGCCAGCCTACTCCGGTGACGACCAGCAGCATGATCACGGTCAGCTGGTCCACCTGCAGGGCGAAGTCCGCGCGGAATCCGCCTGCGGAAATCCACGTAAAATACGAGTGGATCCAGGGAATCTGAGCGGGAGGAAGGGTCATGAATTCGCGCACGACTTCCAGCGCCGCCAGAAAGGACAGCGTGGTGGAGGTAAGCGCTACGCGCGACACCGCGGCCTTGGACCAGTGGCGGCCGAAAATGCCGTTTGTTGCCGCACCCAGCAGCGGCAACAGCGGAATGATCCAGAGATATGTGAGAGCAGGCATCAATCTTTAAGCGAATCCACGCGTTCCACGTTGAGAGTTCCCCGGTTTCGGTTGATCAGGATAATAATTGCCAGGCCCACGGCAGCTTCCGCCGCCGCAACCACGATCACAAAGAAAACGAACACCTGCCCCTGCAACTGCCCGAGCGCCCGGCTGAAAGTGATAAATGCCAGGTTAACGGCGTTGAGCATCAGCTCGATGGACATGAAAATCGTGAGGATGTTGCGCTTGAAAATAAACGCGACAACCCCCAGTCCAAACAAGATCGCGCTCAGCACCAAAAAGTATGAAGTCGGAACCACAACTCCCCCAAAAAAGCTTCAGCACTTCTCAACCAATCCAAGCCAAGCAGAATCGCTAATCAGAATCTCCGCGGCGTGCCAGCACCAGCGCTCCGAGCAACGCAATCAGAATCAGAAAAGACGTCAGTTCGAACGGAAACATGTATTGGCGGAACAGCAGCGTCGACAGGTCGCGCGTGGATGTCGTTACGGCGCTGGCCGCCGCGGTCGGGTTCAGATGCAGCGTCGCGCGCCCGATCCAGTACGCCACCTCGCCGGTGAACACGATGCCCAGCGGCACGCCAACGTACCGCGCCATGAAACTCGAATTCGTGCGTTCCTCTTCGCCGGCGTTCAGCAGCATGATCACGAAAATGAAAAGCACCATGATTGCGCCGCCGTAAACGATGATTTGGACGGCCGCGACGAAGTCCGCGCCCTGCAGCAGGTACAGGCCCGCCAGCGCGACCATCACCACGATCAGGGACAGCGCGCTGTGGATGGGGTGGCGCTGCAGGATCAGGCTGACTGCCCCGGCCACCGCCACCGCCGCCAGAACGATGAACACAGCGATTTGCGGCGTCATCGGCCCGCTCCGGTTGGCATTGCCCGTTTCATTTTCATAAACATGAATCTCATCGCCGCATCACGCTCATTTTTGTGTCAATACAATTGCCAGGCTCGTGATCACTACGTTCAGGATCGAAAGCGGCAACAGCAGCTTCCAGCCGAAATCCATCAGCTGGTCGTACCGGAAACGTGGAAGCGTGCCACGCACCCAGACGTAAACAAACAGGAAAATTGAGATCTTCAAAAGAAACCAGAACGGCCCTTGCACGAAATCCACGACCCCGGGCAGGCTCACCAGGATTCCCAGCCCCAGCATAGCCAGCCCAATGACCGGCAGAACCACGCGCCCGAACGCCGTAATATAGCGCACTCCGTGCGCGATCAGGGCAAGCCCGGCCACCGCCAAGGCCACCGTGGGAATGTAATGCGTCCAGGCCCAAAAGGGCGTTTGCGGGAAAGGCGAGAGCCAGCCGCCAAAAAACAGGATGGTCGCCAGGCAGGAAACGGTGATCATGCTGGCGTATTCGGCCATGAAAAACATAGCGAACTTGAAGCTGGCGTATTCGGTATGAAATCCCGCGACCAGTTCCGATTCCGCTTCCGCCAGATCGAACGGCGAGCGGTTGGTTTCCGCCACCGCCGAGGTAAAAAACAGCAGGAACCCCAGTATCTGCGGCATGGGCGCGCCAATCAAATTCCATCGTGGGATGAATCCCCAGTGGAAACCCTGCTGCGAGGTAACGATGGCGCTCAGGTTGAATGTGCCGGCCATCAGAACGACGCCCACCACGGACATGGTCAGCGAAAGCTCGTAGCTGATCATCTGCGCCGAACTGCGCAGCCCGCCCAGCAGCGGGTATTTGCTGTTGGACGACCAGCCGGCCAACGCCACGCCGTAGACTCCCATGGACGTTATCGCGAAAAGGACCAGCAAGCCGATGTTCAGATTCGTGATCGCCAGCGGCGTCGACTGGCCGAAGATCTTGATATCGCTCGGGCCAAACGGAATCACCGCAATCGACGTGATGGCCAGCGAAAGCGACAGAAACGGCGCAAGAAAATAGGCGAATTTGTCGGCCCCGGCCGGAGTCACATCTTCCTTGAACAGGAACTTGACGCCGTCGGCCAGCGGCTGCAGCAGGCCGTGCGGGCCCACGCGGTAGGGTCCCCATCGCGACTGGATGTGCGCGACGACTTTGCGCTCAAACCAGGTCAGGTAGGCCAGCGCCGTCAGAAGAACAAACAGCAATATGACGACTTTCGGCAGCACGACGAGCAAAAAAGGATGGTGGGCGGCAAACTCGTTCACGAGTGTGTCTCCACTTCCACCTCTTCGGCTGCTTCAGGAAGAGAGAGGATCATTGTGCAGTAGCGGCTCAGGCTTCCGCTGGTGAAAAGCGTGTCGTGCGCCGAGAATATCGAGCCCGCGGGAACGTCAAATTTCGCTTTGCCGTTGGCCGTGGAAACCGGCGCGGTGCGTTCCGCTTCGCCCAGCAGCAGCGTGGACATGGAAACGCCGTAACCGGAAACCGCCTGGCGTATTTCATCGAAGGCCGCTTCGGGCGTGCGCAGGGCAATCGGCTGGCCCAGCCCGTGCTTGGCCAGCTGGTGCGACAGGATGCGCAAAATGTCGAAGTCCGAGCGCGTGCCCATGACGTCGCCGCCCTTGCGCACAAGCTGCACTTCGCCGGAGGTGTTCGTCATGGTGCCGTTTTTCTCATAGGCCGCGGCGGCGGGCAGAACGATGTCGGCAAGCTGCGCGGTCTCGGTGAGGAACAGGTCCTGCACGACGAGCAGATCGAGTTTGCCGAGGCGGTCTTTAGCATCCACGCCAAAAGTTTTCACCGGGTTCGCGCCGACCACGTAGAGGGCGCGCAATTTTCCGCTGGCCGAGGCGGCCAGCATTGCCTGGGCGTCCAGGCCGGGCTGATCCGGCAGCTTTGCGCCCCAGAGCTGGCCGAAGGTTTCGCGCGCTTTAGCATCGTCGGCGGGCGCGTAGCCGGGCAGCATGTCCGGAAGCAGGCCCATGTCGGAAGCGCCGCGCGAATTCGCGTAATCGCCGAGCGCGATGTAACGCGTCTGGCCGGGCAGGGAAGCCCCGAATTTCACAAGGTCGCGCACGGCCGCGCCGGTCAGTTCCGCGCCGAAAACGATGACGACGTTGCTTTCCTTCTCGAGAGCGGACTTCAGGGCGCCGAGGCGTTCGGTGACGCCGGGACCGAGCTGCGCGTTGCCGTTGGCAAGCCAGCTGGCGGCAGCGGATTCGCCGTCTTGCGGCACTTCTGCAAAGCCACTAGCCTTGCGGAGCAGCTTGATCGATTTCGAATTGATGACGTACAGCCGCGAGGCGCGATGCCGGATCGCCGAACGAATCTGCCAGGCGACCAGCGGATTCTGTTCGGTCGGATCGTTGCCGATGAGCAGGACCGCGTCAGCCTCGTAGAGTTGCGTCATGGTGGCGCTTTGGGCGGCGGCTTGCGTGCCCAGCGCGGCAATCAGGCTGGCGTAATCGGCGGTGCGGTGATGATCGATGTTGTTCGTGCCGATTGCGGCACGGGCGATGCGCCCCAGCAGGTAATTGTCTTCGTTGGTGGTGCGGTTGGAACCGATGAAGCCGATTGCATCCGCGCCATTCGCCTTGTGCGTTTCGGCGAGGCGGCGCGAAACTTCTGCCAGGGCGTCTTCCCAGCTCGACGGCACGAGCTTGCCGTCGCGGCGCACCAGCGGGAGTTTCAGGCGCTCGGGGTGCTTGGTGAAATCAAATCCGAAGCGGCCCTTGACGCACAGAAAATCCTTGTTGAAGCCGGAGAGGTCGCGATTGTTGGCGCGAAGAATTTCGTTGTTGCGAACGCTCAGCGTGGTCTTGCAGCCGTTGGAACAGTGCGTGCACACGGTGGAGACGTAGGACATCTCCCAGGGGCGCGTCTTGTACCGGTAGGTGCCGCTGGTGAGCGCGCCCACCGGGCAGATATCGATGCACATTCCGCACTCTTCGCAGTCCAGATGATCTTCACCGTTGGGGATGATCGTGGAGTTCGAGCCGCGCTGTCCGACGCCGAGCGCCTTGACGTCCATGCCCTCGTCGCAGACGCGCACGCAGCGGAAGCACAGGATGCACCGCGGGGCGTCGTAATAGACCGCCTCCGACCATTTCTGTTCCGGCTGATGGCGTTTTTCCTCGGCGAAGCGGCTCTTGTCGGCGCCGTAGGTGAAGACCATGTCCTGCAGTTCGCACTCGCCGCCCTTGTCGCATACCGGGCAGTCCAGAGGATGATTGGCCAGCAGAAATTCCAGCATGCCTTTGCGCGCTTCATGCACCTTCGGCGTGCTCGTGCGCACGATCATGCCGGGCATCGCCACCAGCGTGCATGCGGTTTGCAGCTTCGGAGCTTTTTCCACTTCGACCAGGCACATGCGGCACGCGGCCTGCAGAGAAAGCCCGGGAAAATAACAGAACGACGGGACTTCGATACCCATGCGCCGCGCGGCTTCGATCACCAGGGTTCCCGGGGGAACGGTGACTTCGCGGTCGTCAAT
>DATLTA010000189.1:0-5965 GCA_035533775.1 Candidatus Dormiibacterota bacterium
CCTTCGGTCACGCTGCGCCCCAAACGGGATATTCCAGCGCGCTTGACGCTTCGATAGCCAGGCCCCCCCGGTAGCACAGGCTTCAGCCTGTGGCACTTAAGGTAAGCCCCAACCCAACCAAACGCAGCCCAAACTCAAAAATCAGACAGGCTGAAGCCTGTCCTACTGGAAACCAAATCCATGCCTGGGGATTAGAATTTCGTGTGGGAACCGGGAAGTCCGGATGCAATCGTGCGTCCGGGCACCAGGTAATTCAGCACGTAGTCGCGCGCGGTGTCTTCGAGCGAAGTGATGGGCTTGTCGTAACCGGTGGAGAGCAGCTTGGCTATACCGGCCTCGGTCGCGTACTGATATTTGTCGCGAATCGATTCCGGCATGTCGATATATTCGATGCGCGGCTCGCGGCCCAGCGCGGCAAACACGGCGCGCGCCAGTTCATTCCAGGTGCGCGATTTTCCCGAACCGATATTGAAAATTCCGTTTGCCGCGGGATTGGCGGCCAGATGCAGCGTCATGGCCACGGCATCCTTGACGTACAGGAAATCGCGCCGCTGTTCGCCATCGCGGTATTCGGGGCGGTAGCTTTTGAAAAGATGAATGACGCCGCTTTCCAGCACCTGCGCGTAGCTTTTGCAGATTACGCTGCGCATGTCGCCCTTGTGATTTTCGTTGGGGCCGAAGACGTTGAAATATTTCAGGCCCACAATGCGGTCGAGCCATCCATGCCGCAGGGCGTGCAGGTCCATCCACTGCTTGGATTGGCCGTAAAGGTTCAACGGCCGCAGCCGTTCGAGCTGCCCGGGGTCGGCATCGTCCATGCCCGCGCTGCCGTCGCCATAGGTTGCCGCGGAGGATGCATACACAAAACGTACGCCTTCCCGCAGCGCCCATTCGGCAAGCTTGCGCGAATATTCGAAATTATTTTCGCGCAGATACGCCTCGTTGGTTTCCGTCGTGGAAGAGCACGCGCCGATATGGAAAATATAATCGAATTTCCCCAGCGCGCCCGCGGCGAGCCACGCGTGCAGGTTGGAAGGGTCGACGTAGTCGGAAAATAGCAGCCCGTCGAGATTCGCGCGCTTTTCGGCCGGCGGCTGGAAGTCCGCAATCACAATTTCCGAGCACCCGCGCCGGTTCAGCTCCCAGACGAGCACGCTGCCGATAAATCCCGCGCCGCCGGTCACAATCGCGCGCCGGTTCTTCCAATCCTGATTCGAAATGGACGCAGGTGTCATCGTCGGGTGCCCACAAAGGGTGCCACGCGAATGCGCCTTAAGCAATTCCGATTCGCGCTTTTCATGGGGCGGCTCCGGGGCATCCTTGAGCTTTCCCTGCGCCTGAGCTAGAGTAGCCAATTCCAGATCGTGAACTGGGTGGGTTTCAGCCTGTCTGGTTTTTTTTTCAGCGCGGCGCTAAATGCAGACAGGCGGAACAGGTTGCGGAAATAGTGGAAATATTTGTGGGTCGTGCCTTCAGGCACGACATAACACCTGCGTTTTTCAGGGGTTTTAACCCCTGAAGGCGTACCAATCGATTTTTCCGCAACCTGTGAGGCCTGTCCTACTGGGCCGGAGGTGGTTCCCCGTGAGTGGTCATGGCCAGGAACATCTGAAAATCCTGTTGCGCAGCAGCGCCATTCAGAAGCGCGTGCGCGAAATGGGCGCGCAGATTTCGAAGGATTATAAAGGCCAGCGCGTTCATCTGATCGGGGTCTTGAAAGGCGCGGCGATTTTTATGTCCGACCTGGTCCGCCAGATTCGCGTCGATGTGTCGCTGGATTTCATGTCGGTATCGAGCTATGGGCATGGCAGCCAAACTTCCGGGCAGGTACGCCTCATCAAGGATCTCGACACCAGCATCGAGGGCCTCAACGTCATCGTGGTCGAAGACATCCTGGACACGGGCCTGACACTCGGATACCTGCTGCGCGTGCTGCAGCAACGAAAACCAGCTTCGCTGCGCATCGCCGCCCTGCTGGACAAGCCGGAGCGGCGCATCAAGAAAGACGTAAAGGCGGACTACATCGGTTTTCAGATTCCGAATGAATTTGTGGTGGGATACGGGCTGGATTATGCCGAGCGCTATCGCAATCTGAAAGATGTGTGCGTGCTGTCGCTGCCCCCGTCCTAGTGGCGGACGACTGTTTTCCAGGCGGGCCGGCCGCAGCGAGGCCTGGAGAAGATTTGAAGCATCGAGAAGCGCCGGACGAAGTCATGACGAAAAGCTGAAAAAGATGCGACGCGTCCCGTTTTTGCGGGGGACGATGCTGGTCAGGCCAAGCCTGTGGATCAAAACGAAATCGACCAACTTGTTCGTACGGCCACGGCAGCGGCCGCCGACCGCATTTCCAGCGGCCCGACCGTGGTGAAATTGGACGCGGATATTGCCGGCCTGATCGACCATACCCTCCTGAAGCCCGAAGCTTCTCGCGATGAAATACGGAAACTCTGCGGGGAAGCCGCGCGGTTCGGCTTCGCGTCGGTGTGCGTCAACCCCTGGAATGTGCCGTTGGCCGCGGAATTGCTCCACGGCACGAACGTGAAAGTCTGCACCGTGGTGGGTTTCCCGCTTGGCGCGACGCTTCCCCAGGTGAAAATCCAGGAGGCCGAAGAGGCGATCAAAGTGGGCGCACAGGAAATCGACATGGTCATCAATATCGGCGCGCTCAAATCGGGCCAGGACGATCTGGTGGAGTCCGATATTCGCGGCGTGGTGCAAGCCAGCCACCGGGGTGGCGCGATCTGCAAAGTGATTCTGGAAACAGCGCTTCTCACCGTGGAGGAAAAAGTGCGCGCGTCGCTGGCGTGCAAAAGGGCGGGCGCCGATTTCGTGAAGACTTCGACGGGCTTCAGCACCGCGGGAGCGACGGTGGAAGACGTCGCACTGATGCGCGCGGTGGTGGGTCCGGGAATGGGCATCAAGGCCGCGGGCGGCGTGCGAAGTTTTGAGGATTTGAAGAAAATGGTGCGCGCCGGGGCCACGCGAATCGGCGCCAGCGCCAGCTTAAAGATTATGGAGCAGGCCGCGGGCACGGCGCCTCCCGCGCCTCCCTCGACCCCTGAATCGGGCGGCTCGTAGCCGTGGGCGGCTTTTGCGGCCCCGCATTACGCGGCCGAATGGCGGATGTCTTAACCGCTTTTTCACGGGCCGTTAATCGCCACCTGTTATACTAGGTAACTCTTGGGGAGTTGCGCCGGGCGCAGGAAGCCCGCCGGGCGCGGGCCAATTCAAAAACGTATGGATCCAGTACAGGCGCAAACACCGCTCAACATGCCCGCGGAGGTGCTCGCGACGCTTGTCGAAATCGGCGAGGAAATCAATACCTCGCTGGACCTCGACGAAGTGTTGCGGAAAACCGCGTCGCTCGTGAAGCGCCTGATCGATTACGAAATGTTCAGCGTGCTGCTGTTGGACGAATCCACGCAAAAGCTGTATCACCGTTTCACCATCGGCTATGGCGAACAGGCTGGCAAGGACTGGCAGATTCCGCTCGGGCAGGGAATTACGGGCACGGCCGCGGCCACGGGCCGCGCATTGCGCGTGCCGGACGTCCGGGAGGATCCCCGGTACATCAATATTGTCGATGCGGTCCGCTCCGAGCTTGTGGTGCCCCTGATGGTCAAGGGCCAGTCGATCGGCGTGCTTGATATCCAGAGCACGCGCGTGGATTACTTCACGCGCGATCAGCAGGGCATTCTGACGCTGATGGCCAGCCGGCTGGCGATTGCCATCGAAAACGCGCGGCTGTTTGAGCGGGTTCGCAGCCAGGCCGACACGCTGCGGGTTCTGAACGAAGTGGCTCGCGAAGCCAATTCCATCCTCGTTGTCGAGGAATTGCTGCGCCGCGCCGCCGAACTGGTCAAGCGCGTCATCGACTACCAGATTCTGGGAATTCTGCTGTACGACTCGAAGACGAACATGTTCCGTCACCGCATGGACGTCAAGTACGGCCACAGCGCGCAGGGAAAAATGCGCGTCACCGCCAACGAAGGGATCGTGGGCTCGGCCGTTGCCACCGGCCAGCCGGTTCGCGTGGCGGACGTGACCCTGGATTCGCGCTACATCATGGTGAATCCAGAAACACGGTCCGAACTGGTGATTCCCATGATTCACAAGGGAATCGTCGTCGGCGTGCTCGATCTGGAAAGCCCGCAAACGAATTATTTCACCGAGGACCACGTACAGACGCTTATGATTCTGGGCGCGCACCTGGCGGTCTCGCTCGAAAATGCCCGCCTGTATGAGCGGCTGGCCCGCGACGAAGCGCGCATGGAGCGCGAACTTACGGCCGCGCAGCGCCTGCAGACCGCGCTGCTGCGTCCCGTGCCCAGCATCGATTTTGGTCTCGATATCACGGCGCGCATTATTTCCGCCCGCGAAGTTTGCGGCGACTTGTACGATTTTCTCTCCTACGGCACGCAGCAGCTGGGCATCGCCCTGGGCGACGTCAGCGGCAAGGGCAGCGCGGCGGCGCTTTACGGCGCGGTCGCCACGGGAATCCTGCGCAGCCTTTCTCCGCACAAGCTGCAGCCCGCGGAACTTCTGCGCCAGCTGAATAAACTGGTGAGCGACCGCCGCGTCGATGGCCGCTACATGACCATCTGCTTCGCCACCTGGCAGAAGGGCCGCCGCAGGCTTCGCGTGGCCAATGCCGGGCAATCGCAGCCATTGCTCTGGAAGGACGGACGCGTCGAGCAGCTACCGCTCACGGGTTTTCCAATCGGGATTTTTGACGACGCAACGTACGATGAATGGAGCGCCAAGTTGAATAGCGGCGATATTCTCCTGTTCCATTCGGACGGGATTACCGAGGCAAGCAATCGGGAGGGAGCGTTCTTCGGCACCACCCGGTTGACCGAACTGCTTGCGGCAAACGCACATCTTTCTTCGGCCGATCTGGCCGATCGTTTGCTCGAGGAAGTGCGTATCTATACGCAGGGAGGCGCCATTACGGACGATCGAACCCTCGTGGTGATGAAAGTCAAGTGAGCGCCGCATCGCCGCATTCGCGCAGTTCTTCTCCCACGCGTGTCGCCGATCCGGCGCGCTACACCCACGGTTTTTCGTACCGGGGGTCGCGCCTGTTCTGCGAAGGCGTGCCCGTGGACGAAATTGCGGACCAACTGGGAACGCCCTCGTATCTCTACAGCCGCGCGAGTATCGAGCGGGCCTATCGACGCATGGACGCGGCGTTCGGTTCGCTGCCGCACACGATTTGCTATGCCGTGAAAGCGAATTCGAACCTGGGCATTCTGCGCCTGTTTGCCGCGATGGGCAGCGGATTCGACATCGTCTCCGGCGGGGAGCTGTACCGCCTGCGGCGCATCGGCGTGCCGGGCAGCCGCATTGTTTTTTCGGGAGTGGGCAAATCGCGCGAAGAAATCCGCGAAGCGCTGCGCGCGCGCATTTTGCTGTTCAATGTGGAGTCGCCGGCCGAGCTCGATCTGCTCGCGGCGGAAGCATCGCGCCTGCGCGTGCGCGCTTCAACCTCCATCCGAGTCAATCCGGATGTCGAGGCGGGCGGCCATCCGCACATTTCCACCGGGCACCACCGCCACAAATTCGGCATCGATTGGGAAACGGCGCGCAGCCTCTATCTGCAGCAGCCCTCCTCGCGCTGGATTAATTGGCAGGGCATCAGCGCGCACATCGGCTCGCAGATTCTGACGCTCGCGCCGTACCGTCGCGCCCTGGCTCGCCTTGGGAGTTTTGTCCGCGAACTGGGCCGCGCCGGAATCGCCCTACGATATCTCGATTGCGGCGGCGGCCTGGGCGTGCGCTACACATCGGAGCAGCCGCCGGAGCATGCCGCCTACGCCGCGGAACTGGCGCGCGCGGTGCGCCCGCTGGGGTGCCACCTGCTGATTGAGCCGGGACGTTCGCTGATAGGTCCCGCGGGCGTGCTCCTGATGCGCGTGCTGTATACCAAACTCAATCGGGGGAAGACATTCGTGATCGTAGACGG
>DATLTA010000190.1:0-18749 GCA_035533775.1 Candidatus Dormiibacterota bacterium
TTTCCCGCAATCCAAGTCCGGCCCGTCCCAGAATGTCCGCAAAAGGAATTTCCACGGTCCCGGCAACGTAGCGATCGAAGAAATCCTTCAGGTCCGCATCCGCGGAAGGGTCTTTCTGGCGAATCACCTGTTCCGCCACCGCCCGCAGATCCTTGCTTTCATCATACGGCCGTCCGCGCTGCGCGAATTCCCGATTGAGCGCCCGCAAAACGTCGTCCAGGCTTCCCCGGTTATCAGTCCTGTCGCGGATCACGATATCGAGCGCCACGCCGATCAGTTCCCCCTTGTTATAGTACGAGATGCTTTCCTGCGGACTCGTGTAAAGCGAATACTTTTCGAGCCATGCGTCCAGGCTGGATTGCTCGACACTTTGCCACAGGTGCGCGGGCCTGGATTCCAGATCGGAAATCTGGTCAGCCAGATTGGCGTAGAGCTGCTTGGGGGACCACAGTTTGGTGCGCTCCAGCGTGTATGCGCCGTACGTGTTGGTCACGCCCTCGGCAAACCACAGCGCGCGCGTATACATTTCCTTCGTGTAATCCACCGGAACCAAGGATTGCGGGCGAATTCGCTTCACGTTCCAGGTGTGAAAGAATTCATGCGCCGCATAGGCGGGCAGTTGGCTGGGAAAATCCGCGGCGATGGCCGTGCTGTTTTCGTGCTCCATCCCCCCGCCGCCGTAATCCGGACCCACATGAAACAGAAACATGTACTCGCGAAACGGGGAGCCTCCCATCAGGGAAACCTGGTAGTTCACGATCCGTTTGACCTCATCCGCCAGCTTATTTCTATCGCCCGCATCGCCGTGGACGACGATTCGTATGGGCCGGCCTCCGGCCTCGATGCGGAATTCCTGAAAGTCGCTGATTTCCACCGGAGCGTCCACCAGCGCGTCATAGCTGGAGGCGACGAACGTCGTGCCGCTCGCTCCCGCGGATGTTTTAGCGGGATCCAGCTCCACGGCAATGCGCCAGGGGACGGGAACATCGACAAATTCGACTCGCGTGTCTTCCGCGCGGCGGTCCGGCACATAGAGAAGCACCATCGCAAGATTCAGAAACGCGTGGTCGGAATTGAGTTGCGAGGAGAATGGGCCGGGTTCATCCCAATAGATCGGATACTTGATCGTGATGGTGCCGCTTCCGGTGATTTGCCAAGTCTGCTTGTCGATTTTCACCAGGGGCAGCTCGTGATTCTGTTCATCGAGTGCTTGAACCCGCATCATGTGCGAGGCAAAATCGCGAATCTGATACAGCGTATTCCACGCGGGCATCTGGACGGTAAGCTCATCGTGTACGGCGGGAACCTGCATGGTGACATCGAAGATGTGGCGTTCCGGATGCGCCACCGACACGGTGTAATCGATGGTTGCGCTCGCCGGCCGCGCGAGTAGAAAAAATAGCGGCAACAGCGCGATGCGCCACAGGTTTCTGCGCACCCGCGTCATCCCTTCGTCTTCCCTGCCGGCGCGGCGCGTTGCTGCAGCTGGCCCAGGAGTTTGCCGCACAGCCCGTCAAAACTGCCGTTGGACATTACCAGAACCATGTCTCCGGGGCGGGTTTCCTGCGCCAGGAAGGAAGCGATTTCACCGGCGCTTTCAAATGCCTCCGCCCTGCGTCCGGCGGATCGAATCGTTTGCAGGACGCGCTCGGGAGACAGCCGCTCGTCGTCGCCCAGCAGATTGGCGCGGTTCACCGCGCCCAGCACGGCGGCGTCGGCGGTAGAGAGCGAGGCTGCCAGATCAGCTTCCAACACCCTGCGCCGCATGGTGTTGGAACGCGGCTCGAACACGGCCCACAGCCGCCGCCCGGGCCATCGATGCCGAGCCGCATCGATCGTTACGCGGATGGCCGTGGGATGATGCGCAAAATCGTCCACCACCAGGACGCCCGACTCCTCGCCCTTCACTTCCAGCCGCCGCAGCACGCCGCAAAATTTCACCAGGGCATCTTCGATGGCTTCTCTTGCTACTCCCCGGCCGTGCGCGATGGCGATGGCGGCAAGCGCATTCAAAACGTTGTGCCGCCCGGGAAGCGACATCCTGATCCGCGCCACCTCGGTTCCCCGACAGCAGACACGGAAACGCGTTTCGCCTTCGGTAAATTCCACGTCCCCGGCCAGCCAATCCATTTCTGGCGCAAAACCAAACGTTTCCACCGGGCAAAACGCCTTTGCCACGACGCTGCGAACCGTTTCGCTTTCGCCCCAGGCCACAATCCGTCCGCGGCGGGGCACCAGATTCACCATGCGGCGGAATTGCAGTTCGATGGCGGCCAGGTCCGCGTAAATATCCGCATGGTCGAATTCCAGCGACGTGATGATGACTTCGTCGGGATGGTAATGCAGAAACTTGGGGGCCTTGTCAAAAAACGCGGAGTCGTATTCGTCCCCTTCCAGCACGAATTCGCTTCCGCCGCCCAGGCCGAAGCTGCGCCCGAAGTTTTCGGCCACGCCTCCGATCAGGAAATTGGGCCGCCGCCCAGCATGATGCAGAATCCAGGAAAGCATCGACGTGGTCGTCGTCTTGCCGTGCGTTCCGGTGACCACCAGCGAATCGTGGCCGGGAATAAAATATTCCTCGAGGATCTGCGGCAGGGAGCGGTACGGAATTTTATGGTCCAGCACGCATTCGACTTCCGGATTGCCGCGCGATAGCGCGTTCCCCAGGATGACGATGTCCGGCGCGGGATCGAGATTTTCCTCGGAAAAACCGTTTTTCCATCGAATTCCCAAACTTTCCAGCAGCGTGGACGCCGGGGGATAGACGCCCGCATCGGAACCGGTCACGCGATGCCCGCTTTCGGCCAACATGCCCGCCAGGGGAGCCATGGCGGCGCCGCCGATCCCGGAAAGATGAAAATGCAGAGGCCGCGTCAAGCGCTCACCGCCGGTTCCAGAATGTCCAGACGCCCTTCGCCGGAGGCATGCAGGCGCGCGCGAATGCCCAGCGGCAGCGTCAACATCGGGCGCGGGGTGTGGCCCACGGGAGCGCCGTACACAATCGGGATGCGCAAAGGCTCCAGAATGCGGCGGCAAACTTCATCGACCGTCACGCCGCTTCCCTCGGGCGCTTCGCATTCTGGAAATTCGCCCAGCACAATGCCGCGCACGCCTTTGAATTTCCCTGCCTGCTTCAAATGCAGCAGCATCCGGTCGAGTTGGTACGGCTTCAAGCCACGATCCTCGAGCAGCAGAATGCTGCCGCGCGTATCGAGTTCCCAGGGGGTGCCCAGCGAAGTTTCTATCAGCGTGATGCAGCCGCCCAGCAAAGTTCCCGAACAGGCGCCGCGCGACAGCGTTTCTCCGCGCAGCGGCGTGGACCACCCGGTATTGGTCGCCGTCATCGCGCACATGAACGTATCCGGATCGTAGCCGCCGGTGGCATTGGCGCCCGCATCCAGGCCGCCGGCCACCAGCGGCCCGTAAAACGTCACCCAACGCAGCTTTTGCCACAGGAAAATATGCACGGACGTCAGATCGCTGAATCCGCAAAATATCCTGGGACGCTTCATCCGTGCCGTCTTGAGGCCGTCGAGAAGTTCCGCGCTGCCATAGCCGCCTCGAGAGCAACACACACCGCGGACGCCGGGTCGAACCAGCGCATCCTGAAGCGCCGCCCGGCGTTCGTTTAAAGACGCGGAGAAATATCCGTGGGGTTTGAGGCGTGCAGTTAAATCGATTGCGCGATAGTCCAGCCGTTCCAGGGTTTGGCATCCTCGTGCGATGCGTTCCGGCTTGGCTGAACTTGCCGGAGCAACGACGGCAATCGTGCTTCCGGGTACCAATGCTGGCGGCTTGGAAGGTTTGCGCATGAGAGATGCCGGCAACGTCGCAGTATACAACGCACCAGCCGGGGAAACGGAATGTCCGCACGGGACCGGTTGCCCTGCCTGCCAACAACTCCCGGGCAAACATGGATCGGGCATGTCTGCCAAGCCCGCTCCACCATCGCTACATCGTGAATTGAGTCATCTTGTGAAAATGTTTGGCCCGCGTGGTGATTTCCGGGCGCTTGAGTGTTCGCAGCCGGTCCAAGCCGAATTTTTCCACTGTAAAGCTGCCCATCACCGAGCCGTAGACCATCGCGCGGCGCAACTCCGCATCGCCCACGCGGCGAACCGTGGCCAGATAGCCCATAAAACCGCCGGCAAAGGTGTCTCCCGCACCGGTAGGGTCGTGGAACTGCTCCAGCGGATACGCAGGGACGCTGAACGTCCTGTTCTGGTGAACCAGCATGGCGCCGTGCTCGCCCCGCTTGATGACCAGGGCTTTCGGTCCCAGCGTAAAGATATGCCGCGCGGCGAGAAGCAGGTTGTGCTCGCTGGAAAGCTGGCGCGTTTCCGAGTCGTTAATCATCAGGATGTCGGTGTGCCGAAGCGTTTCGCGAAGCTCCTTGGGCGTCCGCTCGATCCAGTAGTTCATTGTGTCCAGCGCAACCACCCTTGGCCGCCGTTTCACCTGGTGCAGCACCGAGCGTTGCAGCGTCGGATCGATGTTGGCCAGGAAAATATGGTCGGCCGCCTTATAGGCCTCCGGCAAAACCGGCTTGAATTCGGCGAAAACGTTCAGATCGGTGGTGATCGTCGTGCGTTCGTTCATGTTTTCGCTGTACTTCCCCGCCCAGAAAAAAGTTTTTCCTTCGGCGCGTTCCAACCCCCGGGTGTCCACGCGGCGTCCATGAAAAATCGACGCATCCTTTTTGGTGAAATCCTTGCCCACGATTCCCACCAGGTTGACGTGGGTGAAGAAGCTTGCGGCGACGGAAAAATACGTCGCGGCTCCGCCCAGCATGCGGTTCACCTTGCCGTGCGGCGTTTCCACTGCGTCGAATGCAACCGATCCAACCACAAGTAAAGACATGATCTCAGGGCTCCCTAGTCGATGTATTTTCCGGCGATGACACGAAGCCGCTTGCGCGCCGCGGCTGGTATGACGGCAGGATCTGTAACGATGGCGTGGGACAGCGCCGACCCGCACCTACAGGCGCGCTGTTCCGGCAATAAACGCACTGCTTCGCGCAACACGTTTTGGGCATTCCCGGCGTTCTGGCTCAAATTGGACAGAATCGCTTCCAGAGTCACCGAGGCATGATCGGGATGCCAGCAATCGTAGTCGGTAATCATCGCCATGGTGGCATAGCAGATTTCCGCTTCCCGCGCCAGCTTGGCTTCGGTCACATTCGTCATGCCGATCACTTCAAAGCGCAACTGCCGATGCACGTGTGCCTCGGCCAGAGTGGAAAATTGCGGGCCCTCCATGCAGATATATGTGCCGCCGCGATGCACGCGCACCTTCGCCTGGTCGCAGGCGTTGCCAAGAATTCCGGTTAGCTCCCCGCATACAGGCTTGTCGAAGCCCACGTGCGCGACGATACCGCCCCCAAAAAATGTCGAGGCCCGCAAGCGCGTGCGGTCGTAGAATTGGTCCGGAATCAGAAAATCGAGCGGCTTCAAATCCTCCTGCAGAGAACCCACCGCGCTGACCGAGATGATGCGCTCCACGCCCATCTGCTTCATGGCGTGAATATTGGCTCGATAATTGATTTCCGAGGGCAGAAAACGGTGGCCCCGGGCGTGCCTGGAAAGGAAGGCCACCCGCTTGCCCTCCAGCGTGCCGACAACCAGCGCATCGGAAGGATCGCCGAACGGAGTCTTCACGCGAACTTCCCGCGTCCGTTCCAGTCCCGGCATGTTGTAAAGGCCGCTGCCGCCGATGATGCCGATGCGTACCGTCTCCGTACCTTTGCTGCCCCGCTTTGCCGCAATCTTCTTCTTCGCCATCAACAGGTCCTTGTGAAGTGCAGATTTATTTAGACGTCCATCATAACCGGTTCGAGGGTGTACTTGCCCTGTTGCTCCTGCAGATATCCGCACGGAGTTTTCGGCTCATGGCCGAAAATCACCAGCCAGCCTTCCCGCGCCGCCCGCGGAATCCACTTCTTCTTGCTCTCCAGGGTCGTGAGCGGATACAGATCGTAACCCATGACCCAGGGAAACGGGAGATGCGCGGCCGTGGGAATCAGGTCCGCGGTAAAAAAGGCGGTCTTGCCTCCTCCCGTCAGCTTCACGCACATCATGTCCTGGTTGTGTCCCGGGGCGCGAATCAATTCCACGCCGGGAACGACTTCGGCGTCGCCTTCCAGCAGCGACCACTGCCCCGATTTTAGGATTGGCATGAAATTTTCAGGCAGATAACTGGCGCGGTCCCGGTCCGAAGGCGCCTGGGCATGTTCGAATTCACCGCGCTGCACGATATAGCGCGCATTGGGAAACACAGGAACGGCCTCGCCATTCACCATGCGCGTGTTCCACCCGCAGTGATCAAAATGCAGGTGAGTATTGATCACAATGTCGATCTTTTCCGGCGGGACGCCGTGGGTAATCAGCTTGTCGGGAAGCCGCGGCGCGCTTTCAAACGCGTAGATGTCCGTGCGCTTGGCGTCCCATTTGTTGCCCGCGCCGGTTTCCACCAGAATCCACTTTTCCGCCGCGCGAATCAGCAATGAATTCATGGCCATCAGGATACGATTGCGGCTGTCGGGCGGCGCCACGCGCTCCCACAAGGGCCGCGGAATCACGCCGAACATCGCCCCGCCATCCAGGCGGAAAGTTCCGTCCGTGACCAACCAGAATTCCAAGTCGCCAAGTTTCATGAGCTTTTCCCAAACGCGTCCGCGTGTGAAAGCAATTCCCGCGCCGCGGCGTAAGGGTCCTTTCTCCGCGAGGCCACTTCGCGCGCCAGCGCGTCCAGCGCCGCTTCTCCCTGCGCGCCGGCAATCGCCCGCTGCAGAAATAATTCCTCAGCCAGCGCCAGCAGACGCCGCTTCCAGTGTTCCAGCTTCTTTTCGCGGCTTTCCCGGCTACCGGCGCCGCCGCTGCTATGCTCGCGATATTCGGCGATCGCTGCGGCAATTTTTTCAACGCCCTTGTTTTCCGTGGCCACGGTGCGAACGATGCGCGGCTTCCATCCCTCGCGCTCCGGGGCGAGGTGCAGCATCGCTTCCAGTTCCACGGCCAGGCGGTCCGCGCCTTCGCGGTCGGACTTGTTCAGAACGAAAATATCGGCGATCTCCATCAATCCGGCCTTCATGTTCTGCACGTCATCGCCCAGGCCCGGAACCAGCAGAACGAGCGTGCAATCCGCCAGGCGCACGATGTCCACCTCGTCCTGCCCTACCCCCACCGTCTCCACCAGGATGAATTGCTTGCCGGCCGCGTCCAGAACCAGGGCCACATCTGCCGTCGTTCGTGCCAGGCCTCCCAGAAATCCGCGCGTGGCCATCGACCGAATAAAAATTCCCGCGTCGCTCGCGTGTCCCTGCATGCGGATGCGATCGCCCAGGATCGCGCCGCCCGTGTACGGGCTCGTGGGATCGACCGCGATAATCCCGACGCTATCCCCCTGTAGGCGGTAATGCGCCGCCAGGCGGTCCACAAGGGTGCTCTTCCCCGTTCCCGGAGCTCCGGTCATCCCGATCGTGTAGGCTCGCCCGGTATGCGGGAAAAGCTGCCGCAGCAGGCTTTCCGATTGCGGGTCGTGGTCCTCAATCGCCGTGATGGCGCGCGAAATGGCGCGCACGTCGCCGCCGCGAATCTGCTCAGCCCACAATTCAACGGCAACAGGCATAGTTGGTTCACCGGCGCGCCCGGAATAATCGGGATTCAGCACAGCCAAAGTGAAGCAAAGAATTTATCACGGGCGCGGCGATGCCGCAGGTGAAAACCGATCAGTGCGCGTCCAGCACCTGCCGCGCGATCACCATGCGCTGTATCTCGCTGGTGCCCTCGCCAATGGTGCAGAGCTTGGAGTCCCGGTAAAATTTCTCCACTGGGTAGTCTTTCGTGAATCCGTATCCCCCGAAGATCTGCACGGCCTCATTTGCCACGCGCACGCCCACTTCGCTGGCATACAGCTTCGCCATGCTCGATTCCTTCGTGAAGCGCGGCCCTTTCTGGTCCGCCAGCCACGCCGCGCGGTACACCAGCCAGCGTGCGGCCTCGATTTCGGTGGACATGTCGGCCAGCTTGAATTGAATGGCTTGAAATTCGCCGATCGTTTTACCGAATTGCTTCCTTTGCTGCGCATATTTCAGGGCCGCTTCAAACGCGCCCTGCGCCATCCCCAATGCGAGCGCGGCAATCGAAATGCGCCCTCCGTCAAGCACCTGCAGGGTGTTGACGAACCCCCGGCCCTCGGCGCCCAGCAGATTTTCCGGAGGAACCACACAATCGCTGAACACAACTTCGGAAGTGTCGCTGGCGCGCATGCCGAGCTTGTTTTCCTTCTTGCCCGCGCGAAATCCGGGGTTGCCTTTCTCCACGATGAACGCTGAAATTCCTTTCGCGCCTTTGGCCTTGTCGGTGACGGCCATGGCCACGCAAACGTCCGCATAGTGGCCGTTGGTGGTAAACGTTTTCGCGCCGTTCAGGTTCCAGCCGTTCTTTTTCAGAGTGGCCGTAGTGCGCGCGCCGCCCGCGTCGGAACCCGCGCCGGGCTCGGTCAGGCACCAGCATCCCAGTTTCTTGCCCTGCGCCAGGGGAACCACATATTTCCTGCGCTGGTCTTCAGTGCCGAATTTATAAATATGATTGGTGCACAGCGAATTGTGCGCCGCCACAATCAATCCGACCGACCCGTCGACCCGCGCCAACTCCTCGATCACCATGGCGTATTCGGCGTACCCCAGGCCCGCGCCACCGTATTCCTCCGGGAAAATGACGCCCAGCAGGCCCATTCCCGCGAGTTTCGGAATTAATTCCAGTGGAAAGCGGGACGCTTCATCCCACTCCATTACATGCGGAGCAATTTCAGACTCGGCGAACTCGCGCACGCTTCGGCGGAGTTGCTGTTGTTCGTCGGTGAAGGAAAAATCCACAGGTCCTCAAGACCCTAGAAAGGTCCGGCGCTAACAATTCAGGCCACTTCATTTATACCATAGCCCCGGCGCGGGCACCGGGCGCTGCTCGCACAGGTTCCCGGACCCGCTACTGGTCCTGCCCCTGCTTGCTCGGGAAATTATTCCGGCTGTGCTTGCAGAAGATTGACAAACACTTCGTTCGAAACCGTAAGGCGGCCCGGCGCCAGCCGCAGCAGCGCCCCATCCCATTCCAGAAGCCCTTGCGCGCGCAACTGCTCGATGCGCGGGCGCAGGCTTGCTCCGTACTTCGACTCGATCCTCGCCAGGTCGATCCCCGCCAGCTGCCGTAAACCCAGGAAAAACTCTTCTTCGAGGGCCTGCTCGCGGGAAAGTTTCTCCAGTTGCTCGACCGGGAAGCGCCCCTTGTTGACAGCCTCGGCGTATGCGGCAGGATCGTGGGCATTGGCCCAGCGTTGAAAGCCGTTGAACGAATGCGCGCCCGCGCCGAACCCGAAATACGGTTCGCGCCGCCAATATTTCAGATTGTGGAGCGATTCGAAGCCCGGCAACGCCCAGTTCGAAATCTCATAGTGCACGTATCCGGCATCGGCCAGGCGAATGCACGCGCGTTCGTAAAACTCCGCCATGGCGTCGTCACTCGGCAATGCCGCGGCGGAATAGCGCGTTCCACCGGTCAGCACCTCCAGCCCCAGGCGGCTGCCTTCGTCGATTTCCATCATGTAGATCGAAATATGCTCGAGGCCGAGGCCCAGAAGATCTTCGAGCGACGCGTTCCAGGTCTGCTCCGTCTGATGCGGCAGCCCGGCAATCAAATCCGCGCTGATTTTGCGAAATCCCGCGCCGCGAAGAATTCGAACGGCGTTGAAGATATCTTCGCGCCGGTGCATGCGCCCCGCCGCTTTCAGTTCGCGATCCTCAAAGGACTGCGCGCCCATGCTGATGCGATCGAAGCCAGATTCGCGCCATGCGGCCGCCTTTGCCTCAGTTATGGTTTCGGGGTCCGCTTCAAGCGTCACCTCTTCGAATTCGCAATGGAATGCGGAGCGAAATCGGTCCAATATGCGGCGCGGCGCGGCGGGATCGAGCAGGCTTGGCGTTCCTCCTCCGACGTATACGGTGTCCACAAGGGGTTCGGAAACGCCGGCGATGCCGTTTTCGCGCAACAGGCGGGGATAGCCGTCTATCTCGCGGCAGACGGCGTCCACGTAGGAGGCGTACAGGCCGCTGGAAAACACACCCGTGTGAAAGTTGCAGTAGGTGCACTTGGTCTGGCAAAAGGGGACTTGCACGTACACGCCGAGTCGCATGGCTGGAATAAAACTCTAGCACAGCAAGCGTATGGTCCGCTTGCCCGGTTCGCGCATGCCGGTTCTCGGACACCGGCAGGCAATTTTAGTGTTTATGCCAGAGCCGCGGCCGAATCCGCGCCGTAGAAGGCGAACCACGGCTTTGCCGCCGTCAGCCGGCCATTGACGTTCTTGATATTCTTCACGCCCTGGTCGTTGAGCCAGTCTTCCAGGGCTTTGGCGCCATGCTTGCCGTAGACGGGAATGGCGTCCTTCCAGGTGGCGCGGCCACACAGCACGCCGGAAAAATTCACACCCGTTTCCGAAGCCAGGTCGAGCGTTTCGGTGAAGGTGTCGTTACTGACTCCTGCGGAGAGATAAATGAAGGGCTTTTTCGACACCGCGGCCGCCCGGCGGAAATGATCCTTGGCTTCGTCTCGCGTATAAGCGGCGTCGCCTTTGCACGATCGGGTGCCCTTGACGAACGCCATGGTTATGGGAACCTCGACCTTCAAAACATCCACGGCGTACTGCGGCTTGCTGAATTCCGCCATGCCGAGCGTCACCACTTCCGGTTTCTTTTTCGCGTACTCCAATCCTTTTTCGTCGACGCCTGTTTCGTACCCCACTAATTCCAGGAAAAACGGGACGTCGGCGGCCACGCATTCGGCGCCGATGCGCTCGACCCAGGCGTGCTTGATGTCGTTGATTTCCGCGGAGTCGAACGGCGTGTAGTAGAGAAGAATTTTGACGCAATCGGCGCCATCGGCCACCAGGCGGCGCACGGAATAGTGATCCAGCAGATCGGGCAGGCGTCCGGGGCGCGTGTTGTCGTAGCCGCTGTTTTCATAGGCCAGCAGAAGCCCGGCATTTTTTGCGCGCTGTTTGGCGGCGGAAAGGCCGTATTCCGGATCCAGCAGAATGGCGCTCGCATGCGGCGTAAGGACGCGCGCCACGGCTTCCTTGAATTCCGCCATCATCTCCCGAGTCACGGCGGTTTTCTCGATGCCTTTATCCTTGGCGATGGCGTTCTTCAGCGATCCGCGCTGATCCATCGCGGCCGCGGCGATCACGCCGCGCGAATCCGATACCGCCTGCATGCCCTTAAGTTTTCCGGGGGTGAGTTTCATCCAAAATCCTCCGCCTGTAAGCTGAAATCCTATTGAACCTGCTTCGCATAATACCATGCCGAAACGCGGGCACGCCGCTCCGATGGAATATTGTGGCGAAAAAATGGAATGATTTGCGGCGCTACCTGGCGGGGGGCTGCAAAGCGATGACGCAGTGGTCGCCCGTTCCCACGCGGATGCAGCTGTCGAGAGCATCCAGAAGAGGCAGCCCCTCGGAGGCCAACAACGAAAGAAAACAGAGAGACCGCTCCTGCAGGGAGTTATTTGGCAGCAGCACGCCCGCAATTTCGTTTTCGTGCGTGTTCAGCACGCCCGTGCGAAAACCCTCGGCGCGCGCGGACTTGCTGCGCAGACCGTTTAATTGATATAGCATTTTATCCGAAGCCGTATCCAGCGCCCCAGCGAGCGTCTGGTCCAGCCGCCCAAGCGGTTCGCGCAAAGCTTCCAGCACCGATTTGATCGTTTTTTCGGCCTCATCGAAGCGCACGGAAAGCGCTTCCGGCAGTGTTTCCGCTTCCATCTTTGCATGAAGCTTGTGGCGCCCGCCGAAGATGTCCTGAATTTCAAGATTGTATTTTTTCAGCAAATTTGCCGTGTGCGCCGGTACCAGCGTGAAACTGCCGCGGGGGAGGATCGCCGGCGCCCTGCCCAGCAATTTTTCGTACACCAGCGAAGTCTGCGCCTGATAGGCGATTTCCGCGGCGCCGCCCACGTAAGCGATGGTCGGCAGTAACGTGTCCTGCATCACCGGGCGCAGCAACGCGCTCGGGCTGAACGCCTCCGGATTCCGCTCCAGCGATTGCAGCGTTTCTTCCACGGATTCTTCCCTGCTCCCCGCTATAAATCCCCCTTTGACGGGGCGGAGGGCGACGCGCTGGCCGTCGACGATTCGGAATAGCAGTGTGCTTTGCGCCGTTACCTTCACCTGCGCGTGCAGCCCGGCCGATTCCAGCGCGGCAGACCGCGCGACAAGCTCCTCGGCCAGCGATTTGTGCTCCCGCGCCGCGCGCAGCATCGTCGGCAGGGACAGCCGGTGCAATTCCGGAGACATGGGATCGAGAAAAATCAATCCCCGTCCGGAAAATATCCGCGTCATTAGCTTTGCAAAAGAAGATCCGAACGTTTCCTCGGGCCGGTAACATTCGGTGAGCCATCGCGACACTTCCTCGGCGGCCGGGCCATTCAGAAGCTCCGCCGCGCGGGAAGCAAGTTCGCGCACGCCTTCGCCCAGCTTGATTTCACCGACGCGCCGGTCGGAAATACCCTGCGCCTCAAGCTCGAACCGCTCGAATCCTCCGCGCCGGGAGATGAAGCAATGGTCGACTTCCGCCAGATCATGGTCCGAGGTGGCAAGCCAGAAAACCGGGACCGCGTTTGTCCCCTTCGCGGTCAATTCCCTCGCCACATGGATCGCCGTCAGCGCTTTGTACACGCTGTAGGCAGGCCCGCCAAATAATCCCACCTGCTGCCCGGTAACCACGGCGAACGCGCCGTCCCGCAAGCGGTCCAGATTGCGGCTTGTCTCTTCATCGCCGCCGAAGCTTTGGTTTTGTTCACGCAGGACTTCGACGACGCCTTGCCGCACCGAGTCCTCCAGGCGAACACCTTCGGCCGCCTGCAGGATGCCTTTCAGGCTGGCCGGATGGGCGTAAAACTGGGAGACACGAGGAAAATCTTTGAGGAATGTGGTGTACAGGAGTGAGACGCCGGGCAGATCGCCAACTGGGATACGGTGACACTCCATGGGAGACTCCATCATATCGTTCGCACAAGAATCCGGCAACGCCGGTTTTGCAAAGTGGATTGGATGAAATGGAACGCGTTTCGATTCAGGAAGAAATGCCTGCCGGAGAAAATGCCCCGATCATGGATTCCACTGCCTTTTTCTGTGACTCATCCAGCGGCAGAAGCGGGCGACGCACCGGACCTCCGTAGTAGCCCCGCAGGTCCATCGCGTATTTCAAGCCGGCAATTCCCATGGCCCCGATGATGCCGCCCGATGCCTGCAGAATGCCCCGCTGCAGTTCGAGCGATTGCTTTGCGTCGTGCGCGGCAATGGCCTGGTACAACGAGACGCAAACTTCCGGCAGCAAATCGGCCAGCGCCAGGATCGCGCCCTTTGCCCCCAGCACCATGGCCGGGTAAACCGTCGACGCCGCTCCGGTCATCAGCTGAAATGTTGCGGGAACCGACGCCAGGATTGCACCGACGCGATCCACGTTCCCGGAACTGTCCTTCATTCCAGCGATGTTCGGGTGTGCGGCCAGCCGCGCCGCCACATCGGCTTCGATGGCCACTCCGGTCAAACCGGGCACCGAGTACAACAGAATCGGAATGCGTGAAGCGTCCGCGACGCGCCGGTAATGCTCGACGAGCGCGTCCGGCTTCATATAAGGCTTGAAAAAGTACGGCGTGCAGACCAGGGCGAAATCGTATCCGAGTTTTGCGGCGAATTCCGTGCGGGAAATCGTTTCCGACGTGGAATCCACTCCGGTCCCGGCAATCAAAATCCGGCCCGGTGCAGCCGCTTCGCGCACGGTGGCGAGAACCTTCTCAAATTCCGCGCGGACCAGCAGCACTGATTCGCCCGTTGAGCCGACGGCCAGATAGCCCGAAAGTCCCGTCCGGTTGTAGGAAGCGACATTATCGCGCAAGCAGTCCAGGGCCAGCGCGCCCTGCGCGTCAAACGGCGTCGTCAGAGCGGGGATGATTCCATGCAATTTCTTTGTTTCGCTCATGCCGGCCTCCCCCTTCTGTATTTGCGCTCTCTGCAAACCCCGGAAAAACCGATTTTCAGTCTCCCTGCGGGGAATGCGGCGCCACAGCTTTTTTCAGATGCAGCGTTTGCAGCGGCGAGACTTCAAAGGTCTGTTCGACCAGCGCGCGGATTCCCCGGGCGGCCGCATTGGCTGCGGAAAGCGTGGTGATGCACGGAATGTTGTAGCGAATCGCGGCCCGCCGGATCGATTTCTCATCGTAGAACGATTCCCGGCCGAGCGGCGTATTGATGACCATGTCCACTTTGCCCGTTTTCACCAGGTCCACGATGTTGGGGCGGCCTTCGTTGACCTTGTAGACCGCCTCGGCGGGAACCCCGGCGGCTTCCAGGGCCGCAGCGGTGCCGCGCGTCGCGATCAGGCGGAATCCCAGTGCGTGCAATTCCTTTGCGAGCGGAGCGAAGTGCCGCTTGTCGTGATCGCTCACGCTCAGAAAGATCGCGCCTTTGCGCGGCAGTCGCTGCCCCGCGGCCAGCTGCGCCTTGGCAAACGCCTGCCCGAAATGTTTGGATACGCCCATGACTTCTCCGGTCGAGCGCATCTCCGGGCCAAGAATCGTGTCCACGCCGCGGAATTTATTAAACGGAAAGACGGGAGACTTCACGGCATAGTAGTCGCGCACGGTAATCTCCGCCACGCCGTCGGCCATGGTGACCGGAAGATTCATGTCTCGCAGCTTGCTGCCGGCCATCAGACGCGCCGCAACCTTCGCCAGGGGCACGCCCGTGGCCTTGCTGACGTATGGAATCGTGCGCGATGCCCGCGGGTTTACTTCCAGCACGTACACCGTGTCGCGCTGAATCGCGTATTGCACGTTCATCAGCCCCACAACCTGCAAGGCCTTGGCCAGCCGGTGCGTGTAGTCGCGAATGCGCGCCAGCACCGATGGCGACAGCGTCACCGGCGGAATCACGCAGGAGGAATCGCCCGAATGCACGCCCGCCTCCTCGATGTGCTCCATCACGCCGCCGATAACCACGTCTTCGCCGTCGGCCAGCGCGTCCACGTCCACTTCGATCGCTTCTTCCAGGAATTGATCGATCAGCACGGGCCGCGCCGGGCCCATCAGCGCCGCCTGGGCCACATATTCCTGTACCGTGTTCAAATCGTATGCGATCACCATGGCGCGCCCACCCAGCACATAGCTGGGTCGAACCAGCACGGGAAAACCGATTTCCGCGGCCACGCGAGCGGCCTCCTCCGGCACCAGAGCCGAACCGTTCTTGGGCTGGGGGATCTTCAGTTCATCCAGAAGGCGCCCGAACCTGCGGCGGTCTTCGGCGAGGTCGATGGATTCCGGCGCGGTGCCGATGATGGGCACGCCGTTGCGCTTCAATTCCAGTGCCAGGTTGAGCGGCGTTTGCCCGCCGAACTGCACGATCACGCCCTGCGGTTTTTCGCGATCCACGATCGACAGCACGTCTTCGAGCGTGAGCGGCTCAAAGTACAAACGGTCCGACGTGTCGTAATCGGTGGAGACCGTCTCGGGATTGCAATTGACCATGATGGTTTCGTAGCCGTCTTCGCGCAAAGCGAACGACGCATGGCAGCAGCAGTAATCGAATTCGATGCCCTGCCCGATGCGGTTTGGCCCGCTGCCCAGAATCATGATTTTTTGGCGGTCGGTCGGCGCGGATTCGTCCTCGTCTTCGTAGGTGGAATACATGTAGGGAGTGAAGGATTCAAATTCCGCGGCACAGGTATCGACGCGCTTGTAGACGGGAGCGATGTGCGCTTTGGTCCGCCGATGGCGGACGGCCGCCGCCGTGGTCTTCCAGATTTGCGCGAGTTGCTCGTCGCTGGTGCCGATGCGCTTGACCTCCCGCAGCAGATCTTCCGGAACGGTTTCCACCGTTACCGACTCCAGCCGCTTGTTCACCGTGACAATTTCCTGCAATTGTTCCACGAACCAGGGATCGATTTTTGTCAGGTCGATGACTTCCTTGACGGAAAGACCCCGCTCCAGCGCGACAAACAGCCAGTGAATGCGGTCCGGGCGCGGCGTAGCGATTTTTTCGCGCAGCAGGGAAACCGGAGTGTCCACCGGGGCGCGCCACGGCGAACTCGGCTCGAGCGAACGAATGCCCTTTTGCAACGCTTCCTTGAACGTGCGGCCGATGGCCATGACCTCGCCGACGGATTTCATTTGCGTGCCCAGGGTCGAATCGGCGCCTGCAAATTTTTCAAACTGCCATTTCGGTATCTTCACCACCACGTAATCAATCGTGGGCTCAAAGCACGCCGGCGTTTTTTGCGTGATGTCGTTGGGGATTTCATCCAGCGACATCCCGACCGCCAGGCGCGCGGCGATCTTGGCAATGGGGAAACCGGTGGCCTTGGACGCCAGGGCCGAGCTGCGCGAAACGCGCGGGTTCATTTCAATCACGATCATTCGCCCGGTCGCCGGATCGATGGCGAACTGGATGTTTGAACCGCCGGTTTCCACGCCCACTTCACGAATGATGGCCGCGGCGGCGTCCCGCATGCGCTGGTATTCCTTGTCCGTGAGGGTTTGCGCGGGCGCGACGGTAATGGAATCGCCGGTGTGCACACCCATGGGGTCGACATTCTCAATCGAGCAGATGACCACGAAGTTGTCGCGATGATCGCGCATCACTTCGAGTTCGTATTCCTTCCAGCCCAGCACGGACTCTTCAACCAGGGCTTCGTGCACCGGACTGGAGTCCAGCGCGTGCATGATGGCTTCGGAAAATTCCTCGCGATTGTAGGCAATCGATCCGCCGGTGCCGCCCAGCGTGAACGAAGGCCGGATGACGACCGGATAACCGAGCTGGTCAGCCAGCTTCAGGGCGTCCTGCGGGTTGTTCACCAGCGCCGATGCAGGCACTTCCAGGCCCACCTTGCGAATCGCGTCCTTGAACCACAAGCGGTCCTCGGCCACTTTGATCGCGCGCAACGACGCGCCGATCAGTTCGACGCCGTGTTTTTCCAGAATGCCGCTTTCCGCCAGTTCCACGGCAAGGTTCAGCGCCGTTTGTCCGCCAACGGTAGGAAGCAATGCCTGCGGCCTTTCCGCGACGATGATCATTTCCAGATATTCTTTGGTCAGCGGCTCGACATAGGTCCGGTCGGCGATTTCCGGGTCCGTCATGATCGTTGCGGGATTGGAATTCACCAGAACGACTTCGTATCCCTCGCTGCGCAGCGCCTTGCACGCTTGCGTGCCCGAGTAATCGAATTCGCAGGCCTGGCCGATTACAATCGGCCCCGAGCCGATGATCAGGATTTTTTTCAGGTCTGTGCGCTTCGGCATGAAGTTACTGAGCCCTCGTCTGTCCGCGCCGCAGCGCGCCGGATAATTTCCACTGTTTCATCGCCTCGGTGAACTGCCGGAACAAATAGTGCGAGTCGTGCGGCCCGGGCGAGGCCTCGGGATGATACTGCACGGAAAACAGGGGCAGGCTGCGGTGCCGCAACCCCTCGTTTGTGTGGTCGTTCAGGTTCACATGCGTCACTTCGACTTCGCTCGATGGCAAGGATTCGGGATCGACGCAAAATCCGTGATTCTGCGCGGTAATTTCCACCTGATTGGTCCTCAGATTCATCACTGGATGGTTCGAACCGTGATGCCCGAACGGCAATTTGAACGTCTTGCCTCCCAGGGCCAGCCCGCACAGCTGGTGCCCCAGGCAAATTCCGAACACCGGAACGCGGCCCAGCAAATTGCGGATTGTCTCCACGGCGTAGGAGGCGGGCTCGGGATCTCCGGGGCCATTGGAAAGGAAGACGCCGTCCGGCTTGAGCGCCAGGGCGTCTCCGGCGGAGGTCTTCGCCGGAACCACTATGACCTCGCAATGGTGGTCCACCAGGAGCCGAAGAATATTCTGCTTGATGCCGAAATCGTAAGCGACCACGCGAAGTCTTTTGGCCTCCCGGTTGGACTGCGCCTCGCCCATGGATTCGTGCCAGGGAGATGCGGTCAGTTCGATAGACCCTTTGTCCCAGGAGTATTGCTGCTCTGCCGAGACGCGGCTGGCCAGTTCCTGTCCCGCCATGGAGGGCAAAGCGCGCGCCTCGGCGATCAGAAGCTCGGCGGGTGTCCCATCGGTTGCCAGAACGCCGCGCAGCGCGCCTACCTTGCGAATGTGGCGCACCAGGGCCCGCGTGTCCACGTCCCAGAGCACGGGAATATTGTGGCGCGTCAGGTAGGCTTGCGCGGTCTCGCTCGATCGCCAGTTGGAAGAAATCGCGGAAAATTCGCGCACCACCAGCGATTCGATGTGCGGCACCGTGGACTCTTCGTCATCGAGGTTAGTTCCCACGTTTCCGATGTGAGGATAGGTCAGGCAGACGATCTGCCCCGCATAGCTCGGATCGGTGAAGACTTCCTGATATCCGGTGAGGCTGGTATTGAAAACAACTTCGCCGCCGCGCCTGGCGGTCGCTCCCGCGGCTCGTCCGGAAAATATTCTGCCGTCTTCCAGTGCCAGAATCCCTGTTCGTGCAGCCGTTTCTGTCAGTGTAGCCTCTCTCCAGCGGGCCACCCGGGCAATGCAGGGTGAAGATCGGGAGCCCGCACCCGACCGGGGGTGTTATTTTTTTGTTCCGGCAAAAACCGGAATCGAACCAAAATGATTCATCGGCCAATACGCGAACACCGCTTTTCCATAAATATATTTGCGCGGGACCGGCCCGAAAATACGCGAATCGTTCGAAC
>DATLTA010000191.1:0-3771 GCA_035533775.1 Candidatus Dormiibacterota bacterium
CATCGAGGGCTTGCCCCAGGGGGTAAGGGAGGTGTCGCCGGAACCGCCAAAGCCGTTCGTTCCGACCTTCCACCAGTACATTCCTTCAAACCACGGCTTGTTGTAGAAGGCGCGAAAGATCGCTTGATAGCCCAACTTTCGCAGTTGAGAACTATTTTGAGCGAAATTTAAGCACTCCGTTACTCGAACCCCTTCGGAATCAATCCCGCCTTCTCGGAATGGGGTTGTAGTGCCGACCTACCCCCTTTACAAGGGCTGAGCGATTTTGTCAGGATGCGCGCTGACGATGTTTCTGCGCAGCAAAAGGCGATTCAAGGATGGGAAGGCGCACCGCTATTTCAGTGTGGTGGAGAATCGCCGGGTGCGTTCGGGGCGAGTGGCGCAACGGCAGGTCTTGTTCCTGGGCGAGATTAACGACACTCAGCAGGCGGCGTGGCGCAAGACGTTGGAAGTGTTTGATGAAGCCGAGCAGCGGGCGAGGACGCTGAGCCTGTTTCCCGAAGACCGCGAGATTCCCGCCGACGCGCTGGATGGCGTGCAGGTGAAGCTGGCGGAGATGGAGTTGCGGCGACCGCGGGGATTTGGCCCTTACGGGCTGGGATGCGAACTGTGGCGGCAGTTGAGGCTGGGCGAATTTTGGGAAGAGCGTTTGGGCGAAGGACGGGAGGAAGTTCCATGGGCGAAGGTGTTGGAGTTGCTGGTGGTGAGCCGGCTGGTGGCGCCGGGCAGCGAGTTTCGTTTGCACCGGCAAGGATTCGATCAAAGCGCGATGGGGGATTTGTTGGGCACAGGCTTCGCGGTGGCGGAGAAGGATCGGTTGTATCGCTGTTTGGATCGGATCGTGGAACCCAAGGCGGCGCTGTTTGATCACTTGCGGCAGCGCTGGCAGGACCTGTTTCAGACGCGCTTTGATGTCTTGCTCTACGACCTGACGAGCACGTACATCGAAGGTGAGGGCGAAGCGATCCCCAAGGCGAAGCACGGCTACAGCCGCGATCATCGGTTCGATTGCCGACAGGTGGTGATCGCGCTGGTGGTGACGCCGGAAGGATTTCCGCTGGCCTACGAGATCATGGAGGGGAACACGTCAGACCGCACGACGCTGCGCGGGTTTCTGGCGAAGATTGAAGCGCAGTACGGGCGGGCGAGGCGGGTGTGGGTGATGGACCGGGGGATCCCGACCGAAGAAACCTTGACGGAGATGCGCGACCCGCAGCGGGAAGTGTTCTACCTGGTGGGGACGCCGCGCGGCAAGATTCGGCAGTATGAAAAGAAGTGGCTGGAGTTGCCGTGGAAGAAAGTGCGTGAGTCGGTGGAGGTGAAACTGTTCGCCGAGGGTGGCGAATTATACGTGCTGGCCAAGAGCGAAGGACGACGGGCGAAAGAGCAGGCCATCCGCCGTCGCAAGCTGGTGCGCTTGCTTTGGAAACTACGCGACCTGCGGCGGAAATGCCCGGCGCGCGATCCACTCTTGTTGCGGATCGGGGCGGCCAAGAAAGAAGCGGGACGGGCGTTCGCCTTCGTGCGTCTGCAGTTGCCGCCGGAAGGCGCAACCGTCACCCGCCAGACGTTCACCTTCGGCTTGGACAAGGAAAAGTTGAGAAAGGCCGAACTCCGCGACGGCCATTACCTGCTGCGTTCGAACCTGGTGGGCGAGGACCCCGCCGTCCTGTGGGAACGCTATATCCAACTTACCCAGATCGAGGCGGCGTTCAAAACCTTGAAGAGCGAACTGGGGCTGCGTCCCCTCTATCATCAATTGGAGAAGCGCGTGGAAGCGCACATTTTCGTGGCCTTCCTGGCCTACGCGCTTTCGGTCACCATGAAACAAAGGCTCGAAGCCTTGGCGCCCGGCCTCACGCCCCGCGCGGTGCTGGAAAAACTGGCCACGATTCAAATGCTCGATGTGTGCTTCCCCACGACCGACGGGCGGTGGCTGATCATGCCCCGCTGCACGCAGCCAGAACCGGATCAGTCGCTGATGCTGCACCAGCTTAATCTGGCCCTGCCTTCCCAGCCGCCGCCCCGCATCAAGGCCCAGCAGAAGGCCGCACCAACCGTGCAGTCCAGACTGGAAATGTAGTGCCGACCTTTATGACCGCTTTGTTAAAAATAAACCACTTGCGGCTCGTCTACCCCCTCAACTGCGAAAGTTGGCCTAGGATAAATATTGTTCACTTAATGATCCTTACAGATGCCGAAAAGTCGATACGGCGCGTAGGTCCCCGCTTGCGGAGCCGCAGCGGGTAGTTGCTCATTTTGCGCTTCACTCCGCGGGGGTTGCTACGGTGCCGGCTGGAACTGACGCGCTCCTCGAGAATCTCCTGGAGGATGGCCTCATGAAAGGCTCTTTTCCGCCGAGGGGGGAATCGCGACATAGCGGGCCATGCGCCGTTGCACCACGCGCACGGCATGGAGGAAGGAGAGGTGGTCGGGGTCTTCGTCTGCCTCGAGCGCGGCCTCGTGCATGAGACCGCGAATGGCAAAGTGGGCCATCAGCAGCCCGTAAAACTCCTGCCGAACCAGTTCCGGTGTCTTGCTGCGCAAGACGATCTGGGCGCCCCGCAGATGAGTTTTCAATTCGTCCAGAGCCGTCTCCATTTCCCATCGCTCGTGATAGAGTGCCGCCAATTCTTTGGCCGGTGCGAGCCCGGGGTCGAGGATCGTAGTGATGAGGCGATAGATCGGCTCGGCTCCCGGCACCCCTTGCAGACGATATTCGATCACCCGGACCCGAACCGGCTTACGATGGTTGCGGCGATCCGAGGTGGAGCGATAAATACGACTGAGGTAGGAGCCGTCGGCCAAGCGATGGTCCACCTCCAGGCGCGCATTGCCCCGGACTCGCCACAGCAGGT
Source organism: Candidatus Dormiibacterota bacterium (assembly GCA_035533775.1). Lineage (GTDB taxonomy): Bacteria > Acidobacteriota > Terriglobia > Acidiferrales > UBA7541 > Palsa-360. The sequence goes on from DATLTA010000191.1 coordinate 2,859, forward strand.
CGGCGCCCGTCTGCGCCGCCTTCCGCCACAGTTCGTAGCCCGGAAAAAACCGGTCGGCCAGGCAGAGCATGCCTTTTTTCAGGGCGGGCACGACCGCCTCGGCGAGCGTGATCTCGCTCGTTGCATACCGGTCGACTTGCGCGGCCCATAGAACGTGGGTGCCATTCTCCAATAATCCCACGAAACGAACCTTGGGATAGGCCGTCGATCCGCGGCTGGCTCCAGGCCGACCAAAGGCTCGGTCGTTTTCCGCCGTGTCCGCCACATCCAAGGTACTGCCATCTAAACTGACCCGCCGCCATTGTCGATACCAAGCTCCCTGGGTCCGTTTCACGGCGATCGGGGTCACGACCGCTTCGTACAGTTTCTTCAGCGGTTCGGGTCCCAGACGGCTGCGGGCTTGCGAGATCCCCGATTTGCCTGCCACCTTCACGGCGACCGATGGATCCAGCAGCCACTGCACTCCCTCCAGCAAGCAGCGCAGCACCTCCCGATAGGATGACCGCATGTAGAGCGCCAAGGCGATGACGTAGTAAACTACCACAGGGGCAGGCAAATCGCGCTCCCGAACGCTGGCCCGGTTGGTCTGCTTCAAAACCTCGCGGACTTTCTCAAGGGGAAAGAACTTGGCGATGACGCCCAGGCTGATGTAATCGGTAATGCGGTTCCCCGCAGGTAGAGTTGCGACGGTGCGTGCCATTCCAGGGGACCTCCTGCCCCCACCAGAATAACACGAAAAAACGTTAAGTGAACAGTATTGGGGCTAGGACTACCCGAAAAGGGCAAAATTGGCGCCAATCGCCACCAAATCGTCACCGCAAGGACAGCGGCCAAAGAGGGAAAACTTCTAACTGCTTAAGTAAGGTTGGCGTCCCCGGCGGGATTTGAACCCGCGTTACCGCCGTGAAAGGGC
>DATLTA010000192.1:0-14323 GCA_035533775.1 Candidatus Dormiibacterota bacterium
AACTTTCGACTTTCGACGGATGCTGCCCGGAAAATCGGTTTCACATCCCGCAAATCACGTATTGCAAATCACGGATCGCGGCCTCTCATGCGCGTAATCGCCGGAAAATACCGGAGCAGGACGCTGCGCAGCTTGAAAGGGCAGGCGCTGCGGCCCACCAGCGACCGCTTGCGGGAAACGCTCTTCAATATTCTGGGACCGGTCATGCCAGGGGCCGCGTTCATCGACCTGTATGCGGGAACCGGGGCGGTGGGTATCGAAGCGCTCAGTCGCGGCGCGCGCAGCGCGATTTTTATCGAGCAGCACGCCCCCGCCGCCGCGCTCATTCGCCGCAATCTGGAGTCGTTGGGGATTGCCGGCGAAGCGGAGATTCTTGCCGTGGACGTTTTGCGCGGGCTGGAGCGCCTGGAGGCGCGCCACAGTCACGCGGAATTTATTTTTCTCGATCCGCCCTACGCGGCTGCGGGGGAATACGAACGTGTGCTTGAATTTTTGGGCGCGTCGTCGCTGGTGTCACCCGGCGGACGCGTCATCGCCGAGCATCTGAAGAAATACGCGCTGCCCGAACGAATCGGTAAACTGGAGCGTTCCCGCGTGGTCCAGCAAGGCGACGCGGCGCTAAGTTTTTACCGTCTCGCAGCGGCCGCATGATGGCCCGCGTATCAGGGCTACAACCCGCAACAGTGATTCTCAGGCTACATCTTTTCCCCGAAAAGCGCGGCCGAGAAAATAAAGTCCCGCACCGGCGGCGACGATGGCGATTCCGATGATAAGGCCGTTGGTGGACCCGACAATTTCCACGCGATTGCGCACCACGACAGCAACCATCAGCGCCATGGGAGGCACGCCGATGGCAACAGCGCCTGCCATGCCCCCCGGAACGCGGAACGGGCGCTTGAGTTCGGGCTCGCGAATGCGCAGCGCCACCAGCGCCCAGAATTCCAGCAGAATGCTCAGTCCGGTCAGCAGGACATCGAGAATCAGGTTCTTCTCAAACCCCAGCGGAAAGCAGACGCCCCAGACAACAGCGCACGCAACAATGGCGGCCCAGGGCGCGCCGGTGCGCGGATTGCGGCGAGCAAAAATCCGCGGCAGGTAACCGTCTTCGGCCATCACCAGAGGCAGGCGCGTAAAGGAGAGCATCAGCGTGCCAAACGTTCCGATCGAACCAATCACTCCGGCCGCGGCGATGGCGACGGCCAGTGTTGCGCCGCCGATCAGTTGCCCGACATCCACCCAGCCGCCCGTCGTCCAGCTGTTCGGATCGATTCCCGTGCGCGCAACCGCAGCGACCGGCAGCAGGTAACTCACAATCACTAAAATCATGGTGCCGAACATGGCGCGGGAATAGGTGCGTTGTGGCGACTCCACTTCTCCGGCAATGGTGGAAAGATTGTCCCAACCCATGTAATTCCACATGGCGATGAGCACGCCGCCGAGCAGATCGACGTGGCGCAATGGCGCCGGTGCCGCATTGCCCGCCCTGCCGCTTCCGATGGCCAGAATAATCAGCGCCACAAATGGCGCAAACAGCGCAAGATTGAGCCAGATGGAACCTTCTCCGACCGAACGCACTCCCATCAGGTTCCACGCCGTGCACAGCGCAATCATGGCAAATCCCAGATAAAGACCGCGATGCCCGGCGACAAGTCCCGGCATGAACCGCCCGATATAAGCAACGCAGAGATTCGGGTACAGCGCCATTTCAAACACGCTGCCCGCAAGGGAAAGCCACGTTTCCTGAAATCCCCAGAAACGCCCCATCCCGCGACGTACCCAGATGTAGAAACCTCCCTCTTCCGGAATGGCCGTGGCCAGTTCGCTCACCATCAAGGCCGCGGGCAGACTCCAGAGCAGCGGCGTAATCAATAGGATCAATAACGTGGCGGCGTAACCCGTCTTCTGGACAATGTCTTCCAATCCGTACGGGCCGCCGGCAATCATGAAGTAGGCTGCCGTGATCATGGGCACGACGGTAATCTTGCGAAGCGTTTTCATGCCGCCGTTGCCGGGGCTGGATTTCGCAGTGCTCATGGGCGTTTGGCTCGGTTCAAGCGTTCGCTCCTTCAGCGGTCTTGCCGAGGTGTCTTATAACATCCCGGGCCGATAAAATGAAATTTACAAACTTTCGCGTGCCCCTCTAATGCTTTTGTTTGAATGAGTTAGCAGAGATATCGCGCGAATCTTTTCGGGCCCGGAATTGCTGCTTACTTTTCCTTGTATTTTCACGTCTAAACAATTGGAATCGTTTCCGTATTGCCGGATTGCACGAAGCGGAATATGCTTCGTAGTTATGGAGAGAGAGCACAAGATGTCCTCCGACGGAATAACAGCCACATGGCCTGCTGACCGTTCCGGCGATCCCGTGCAGGGATCTGCCGCCATCGGGGCATCCCGCCGAGCCTTGGCCGCGCCCGATGACCGGGAACTGATCGAACGCGCGCAGGGCGGGGACCGCGAAGCGTTTGAAGCGCTGGTGCACCGCTACGATCGCGATGTCCTGCGCATCGCGCTGAACGTGCTGCACAGGACCGACGACGCCCGCGACGTCTACCAGGAAGCATTCCTGAAAATTTACAAGAATTTGCCGCGCTTCCGTTTCGAATGCAGCTTTTATACTTGGATGTACCGCGTCGTGACCAACGTCTGCCTGGATCATCTGCGCCGCCGCAGCAGCCGGCCGGAAGATCAGGCGCCCGAATACGCGAACAATGCGAATGGTGATACGCCGGCCGGCGATTTCTTTGACCGGCAGCAGGAACAACGCGCCTCGTCCGATCCGGAGCGGCGTTTCATGGGGCTGGAAATCGGCAAGCGGATTTCCACGGCATTGGCGCGGCTGACGCCGCGCGAGCGCATCGTGTTTGAGATGAAGCATTATCAGGGACTGAAACTGCGCGCGATCGGCGAAGCCCTGGGAACCTCCGAAGAGACGGTAAAGAACTCATTATTTCGCGCGACGCGCAAGTTGCGCGTGCAATTGGAAGAATTACTGTGAACGAACAGTCCAACAACACGATGAACATCCGCTGCAAGGACGTCGAATTCCTGGCGCTTCTCTACGCCTGCGACGAACTCGATGCCGCCGGGCGCGCGGCCCTTGAGTCGCACTTCGCCCAGTGCCCCGCTTGCGCCGCCATTGCGTCGCGCGAAAATCAGCTGCATCAGGCCATCGCTTCTTTCGATCAACCCGCGGATTCTCTGGATCGCTCCGGCCTGCTGCTGGCCGAATGCCGCAGCCAGCTTGCCGAAGCGCTCGACGATCACCAGACGAAAATGAATCAGCCCGGCTGGCGCGCCGTTTTTTCACCGGCCGCGTGGTGGGGCGTGCTGCGCGGAACTTTGATTTATCACCCGGCCATGAGCATGGCCGCCCTGATGGTCGTCGGATTCCTGGCGGGCGTGGCCGGGCAGCGCATGCGCGTTGCCCCCCCGCCGGTTCCGGTCCGCCCCGTGATGAGGGTTTCCGCCGCCCCGAAGCAATTAATCCAGCAGCAACTGCGAAGCGCCGAGAGCGCCAACGTGGTCTGGGTAACGCCATCGGGATCGAGCACCCCCACCGTGCAGGTGCAATTGATGTCGCCGAACCCGACCAGCATCGTAGGCGCGCCGGACGATGCGGACGTGGAGCGCGCGCTGACTTTTGTTCTGGAAAACGGCCAGCAATTCGATCCGGGCGTGCGTCTGGATTCCCTGGATGTGCTGCGCACCCGCGCCGTGGATCCCGATGTGCGCCAGGCGCTCTGCGCCGCGGCGCGCGCGGACCACAATCCGGGCGTGCGCATGAAGGCGCTGGAAACTTTGCAAGGGTTCGAGGATGACGCCACCGTCCGGCAAACACTTCTGGACGCGCTGCAGAGCGACGCCAATTCCGGCGTGCGCATCGAAGCCGTCAATCTGCTCGTCAATTCCCTGCGCGATGCCGGCGCATCCGGCGCGGCCGACCCGCAAACCCTGAACGTGCTGCGCGATCGCCTGCGAAACGATCCCAACCAATACGTTCGCCTTCAAAGCGCAGCCGCCCTGCGTGAACTGGGCGCCAGCGTTCGTCCCTAGCCGGGCGCGACTCCAGCACTGCCGGGATCTTCGGTTTCAGCGGCGCCGCAAGACAGCGGCAATCACCGCGGCTTCCGCCGCTGAGGTCCTGATTTTTTTGGTTGTCACACAGGCTTCGACGCCTATCCTGCCGGGTTGAAATTCATGATGATTTGGCGAAAATTCTCCGTGGGAGCGGTACTGGCGCTGGCAGCCATGCCTTCGCTTCTATTCGCGCGCCCCCAGGCCCCCGCAACGCATTCCCGCGCGGAGAGTTCCTTCCTTACTTCCCTGCAAGAACATCCCGCGCGCCAGGACCCGGCCGCATCTTTTCCGATCGCGATTATCGAAAAGACCGGGTCGCTCCCCGCGAAGCAAGGCATGCGTCTTATCGTGAACGCCGATCCGGGCAATATTCGTATTTTCACCGACGCATCCTCGAAGTTTGTTTCCTACTCGGTGCGCGTGGAGGCCGACGCGCGCGACCCCGGCGCAAAACAATTCGTGCGTGATTTCAAGCTTGCCGCGTGGCGTACCCGCCAGAACATTGCACTGCATGGCACGCTGCCATGGAAAACCTTTCGCGGGCAGTTTCGCGTGAACTATGAGATTCACATCCCGCGCCGCTTCAACGTGGAAGTCCACACCCTGCGCGGAAAGATCGAACTGCAGGACGTTGACGGCCAGGTGGATTTGTTCACCGAGGGAGGAAGCATCACCGTGGGCAGCGTGGGCGGCGCGGAGGCGTCCTCTCATTCCTCGCGCGGGTCCGAGGAGAGCTTCGCCGCGCGATTGAAAACAATGGGCGGCCATATCGCCATCGGCGATGTGAATGGCACTCTGCAGGCAACGACCGAGGGCGGGCACATCACCACCGGAAATATCGCCGGGGAGGCCATCCTGCATACCGGGGGCGGACAAATTCACACGGGCCGCATTTCGGGAACCGCAACGCTCGATACGGGAGGCGGAAATATTACGGCGTGGCTGGATGACACCTCCGGCCAGCAAGCCGCCGCCGGCAAAGACGCCGGAGACGCCGCGAAAAACGCGCGCAAATTTCACGGCGCATCGCAGTTCGTCTCCAGCGAAGGGGATGTGACCCTATATCTCCCGCAGAAAATGGCCGCGACAATCGATGCGGTCATCGAACGGGGCGCCCGGCACAGAATTGTCTCGGCCCCTTCCCTCCTGCAGAATGTCAGCTGCCAGGATTCAGGAGCCGCCCGCATCATGATGCAATGCTCGGGCGATTTGAATGGGGGCGGCGAGGTGGTTCATCTGAAGGCCCTGTCGGGAAATATCTTTTTAAAGACGGATCAGCCTCAAACGCAGGCGGGCGCGGCTTTCCCCTCCACCTGGATGGAAGCCGCCAATGGCGCCGCTGTTTTCGAGCCACTGGAATCTAACGACCCGGGCGACGACTACGATGCCGCAGGTTTCTTTGCGGAAATTCGCCGGAAAATTCTGGAGTCCTGGTGGGGCGGCCTTCCGGTCGACGCGGCGGAAATGCAGAGGCATCTGGAGAACGCCGTGGCTCCGGTATATCCGGAAGTAGCGCGCAAGGCGGGTGTGGAGGGCGACGTCGTCCTGCGTATCAGTGTTTCCGGCGAAGGCCGCGTCACGGCCTTGAAAGTTCTCGACGGGCCGCCCATTTTGGCGCGCGCCGCCGTCAAGGCCGTGAAGCAGTGGCAATACCGCGCGCTCACGATCAACGGCCAGCCCACCACCGTGGTAACGACGATCGTTGTCTCGTTCCGTTTGCACTAATGCGCGGCAGCAAACTCCCCGCAACGCTCGATCACTGCATCCCATCCTTCGAAACGGCCATACGCCTCTGAATCATTGGCTCAAGAACCTGCGAAGAACACGAATAACGCCGTGATATAAATGTTCCATTACCCCGGACCGGGCCCGAACAAACGGTCCATTCGGAACCGGTCCAGGTTCGTGTCACGATTCGTGAGGCCCAGGTTGCCGATACTCTTGCATTCCCGCATCGGCCAACAGGCTCGGGCAAATTGCAACGGTTTCGCGGCTGTTGCGCCGGCAATGAGAGGAGTATCCACGATGATGAGATTTACCTGTTTCGCTTTTGCGCTGGCTTTATTGACTCATTCCGCCATGGCACAAGACAAAAAAGACGCAGGTGCTCAGTCTTCGACGTCCCTGCTGGTCAACGGCCAACTCATTCATGGGAAAGTGCTGGAAATCGATGGGAAGCATTTTGTGGCGGTGGAAGACCTGGCGCAAAGCCTCCGGGGAACGATCGCCTACGGCGACGCCCGGATTGCGCTCACGTTGTTTCAACCTTCATCCGCGGCCAGCCACCTGCCCTCGACTGCGCCGTCACCTGCGCCCGCACCACCGTCTGTGCCCGCACCGCCAGCCGCTTCCACAATACCGCCCACGCCGGCACGGCAACTGGAAGCCGGACGCATCAAAGGCACGCTCACATATTTTCTCGATTTCCATGCCGGGAATGTGCCGGACACCGGGAGCAAAGTGTGGCTGGTTGCGGGCGCTGCTGGAATCCCGGTCAACAAAACTTTTGTGGGTACGAGCACCGCGGTAGGAACCAGCGAAAACCCGGAACAATACAAGGCAATCCAGTACGCGATCACGGACAAGAACGGAAACTTTGAGTTCCCTGGCGTTCCTCCCGGCAAATACACACTGATTCTGCAATCCGCGCACACGAAAGGGACGTTGAAAACCAAAGGGCATTTCCTGGGAGAAGGAAACCGCAACAACCCCCGGGACAGCAGTGGCAGGGTTGAATTTCTGCCCCTGCTCATCAAAGCAGGGGAAACGGCCGACGGATCAAAAGATTTTGGACCTACGATTGACTGGCGCTGACCGGCTCTGGAACGTTTGTCCCATCATCCGTTTCCCGCCCGAATTCCGCGCTCATTTCTCAATACATCATCACCGGGAGATCGCTCAGTTTTTTCATTTCGCGGCAGATTCCCGGTGCGCGCAAGACTGTCCCACTTGCATTTTCGCTAACGCACAACCTGGGACGTGGTGTACCGCGCGATAAAAACAACGAAGATCGAGTGGCTCAGGCCTTCAGCGAATCAAACGCCGCGAGCCGCGATTATGGTCAGGTCGTCCGCCTGAGGACCGTGGGTGTATTGATGCACCACTTGAAAAATTTCGTTGATGAGGTCCTGCGGATTGAGCCCGCGGCGCGCTTGCGCGGCATCGATCAGCCGCTCCGCTCCAAACTCCTCGCCCTGCGAGTTCACAGCCTCGGTAATCCCGTCGGTGTAAATCACCAAAACGTCTCCCGGCAGGATCTGCGTCTCGGCAAGCTTGCCTTCCCACTCTTCAAACAGCCCCAGCACCGTGGAGGTGCTTTCCAGTCTTTCGACCGCGCCGCCGGCGCGCAGAAGCAACGGCGGATTGTGCCCGCAATTCGCGTAGCGAAGCATCCGGTTAGCGTCGTCGTACACCGCGAAAAACAGCGTGGCGTAACATTCTTCCGGCGTGTTTTCATAGAAGAGCTTGTTGACCGACTCGAGCAGGCGCGGCAGATCCTCCACCGCCAGGGCATACTGATTTCGGAGATTGGCCTGCAAATTGGCCATTAGAAGCGCCCCGGAAATACCCTTGCCGGAAATGTCGGCCAGCACAATGCCCAGCCGCCCGGGGCCAAGATCGATAAAATCGTAGTAATCTCCGCCAACCACGCGAGCTTCCTTGCAGCCTCCGGCATATTCCAGCGTCTCGCGATGGGGAAGCACATGCGGGAACAGGCACGATTGCACCTTGCGTGCGATCTCCATTTCATACCCGGTACGACGCTCCGCCTCCATCTTCTCAGCCATCTGTTCGGCCAGGCGGAGACTTTCCAGCGCGACGCCCGTCTGGCTGGCCACCGAAGCGAGCAGGCGCATGTCTTCGCCGGAATAGGGCTCTTCGGAAAGCCGGGGCCCCAGAACAAGCAGTCCCACCAGATGGCTATCCCGCCCCAGGACCGGCACCAGGCAATCCACCTCCAGCGGAGCGAACACAGACGCTGCATCCTGGCTCGCGAAGCTCGAAGGGGTAATCTCCTGCGGCTGCCCGGAACGAGCCAGTTCAGCCAGAAGCGGAAGCTGCGGGGCGATCGTATCCAATCCCGGCGGAACGAAACCGCATTCGGCTGCAAGCTTTCCATCTCTGGTTTCGAAATACCCGGTGAGCGACTTCGGGTGCAGCGCCCGGTTGATGTGCTGCTCGAGAAGCGTCGCCAGTTCATGGCGGCTGGAGACGGTGCGCGCTTTCTCCGCCAGATCCTGCAAAATCATGCGAGCGTCGTAAGCCCCGCGAAAAAACGCTCGATCCAGCCGCTGCCGGACCGCCCGGTGAACTTGTGCAATCGCCAGCACCAGCAACACGCCGAACGCGGTTCCCAGCGGCAACTCCATTCCGGTGTTCGGGAAATGACGCGCGAACGAAGTGGCCAGAACCCAAGTGGCCGCCGCGCATAGAATCACAATCAGGGCGAAGGAACCTCGCTGCACCAGCAGGTAACGCGCGCTGCGTTTGAGCAGCACCGGTATATCGAGCACGCGGTGCTTCACCACCGCGTAGGCGAATCCCAGCGGCACCAGGGCATGCAACAGCAGCCCCGGCGCCCACAGCCAGAAAGGCAGCGAGTTGGTCGGCCGGTCAACGATTTGTCCCCACCCCTGCAGGAGTAGAAACGGCGCCATTCCCACAACCATCGTCCAGACCAACACTCGCGATTTCCGGCGCGCCTCCGGGGAAGGCGCCGCCATGCTGTTCGATACCAGCGAGACCAGACCCAGCGCCGGCGCTGCAAACACATATCCCCAGCCGACCATGTCCCCAACCGGCTCTCCCATTCGCGCCATCAAATCCGTCACCGGCTGCGAGGCCCCGGCGATCAACCCCCATAACGCGACGGGAAATGAAACGACGCACGCCGCGCCGATAAAAACGGTTTTCAGCCATGGCACGCGCCGATCCAGCGGGGACACCTCTGGAAAGACGGCGAAGAAGTAATAGAACAATGCGGGGAATAAACTGTAAAACACAGTCTTGTAGGCCACGGCAAATCCGCGGAACACGGGAAGAATGTTCCCTTCCACGTCCCCGTAGAGAGGCCCCAGCCCGATGTACCCGGCAAACAGAAGCGCCAGAAGCCATGCGTTGCGATCTTCCAGCCGCCAGAAGAGCACCCCGAGCCCCACAGCCACAAACGGCACGGGCAGAAACTGAATGATCTGCAGGACGCGGCTTTGCAAAATCGTGCGAGTCGTATGCCCCGGGGTGCGCGCGCGAAACGTGGCCATCACTTCAAACGGAGCGGTCATACCGGTGCGCGTAACGGTAAACCTAACCCGTTCGCCGGGTCGCGCGTTTCTCCATGTCTCGGTGTAGGGCAGGTCCGTGGTTAGGGGCTGGCCGTTGACAGCAATAATCTTATCGCCCGGCTGCAACCCGGCTCTGCCGGCTGCGCTTTTGTCTATGACGCCCAAAACATCCAGCGCGTGTGCCTCCGGCGAGTACTCCACGGTGATGCCGGCTTCCATGGGATATTGCCAGCGGGTGTAATGCATCCAAAGTGCGCTGTAGAGAATGACAATGAAAGCGAAGACGGTCGCTGAAACCACGAGAAACGGCCGTGGAAGTGATGGGATTGCCCGCATAGGCAGCGTTTGCTAGAAAAATCCGAGCAGCTAGGGTAGTAGGCTACGCCGCGCGCCTCGGTAAGTCAACCATATGCGGGCTGCGGCGTGATTTGTTCGACCGGAAACGAAGCATGTATGTGAGCGGACGGGCCCGGTTCGTTAGCGAACAAAGCCGCAGCTCGTGAATTTATTCCCGCTCGACGACCACTTTTGAGGAAGGCACTTCCAGACGCACCAGGTGGTGGTTGGAATCCACGTAAAGCATGATCTGCAGGTCCGTGGTGCTGACGCGCAGGGTTTCGTAGCTGGCGTTTCCCACCTGCTGCTGCCCAAGCGATTCCACCGTAACGTTTCCCGGCGTCATGTCCTGCGGGATCAGCACGGGAAAGGTCTGTTTGCCGCCGGCTTGCCAGTCGTAGATCTGGGCGAGCAGGGCGTACTGGTAGTAAAGATTATTATCGAGCACGGCGATGCGGGGCGACTTGAATATAAAATCCTTGAGGATCGGCGAACCGGTTCCCACGCTGGCCGCGCACTTCGCCGTACCATTCTTAAAATCCACCGCCCCGATTGCTTTTTTCTGGACTTGCGCGGACCAATCGTAATGAATGGGCAAACCATCCGCGGAGAGCTTGAGCTGCCCCGACGCCTTAAACTCCGCGCCCCCCGGCACATGGGCGGAAGTGGCGCCGCGCGCCATCCATGCCCCGCCGGAAGGGGCAATCTCAAATTCTTCGCTGCCCACCTCATGCCCATCCAGCAGGATGCGGAATTTTCCCTTGTCCGGAGTGAGGACCGCATGCGCATTGGAGGAAGCTTGCGGCTCAACCGCAGGACGCGCCCGGCGCGCGGAGGCCGTTCCCGCCATCCCTGCGATTGCCGCCGCCAGGCAAAGAGCATAGATTGTGATGCGCTTTTTCCCCGCGAATCTGATTTCCACGCCGTTGCACTCTTCCCCGAGCACAGGCTTCCGCCTGGCAGATTGAATTCCCTATATTTGATAAATCATTACGCGGGCTGAGGCCAGCGCTATTTACGAGCCGAATCTCCGGGCAAATCTCCATCCGCGTGCGCCCGGCGGGAACGTCCAAAAATGCCGAGGCTCAGAATTTGCTCGACCACGCGAAGGGGCTCGCCGGCGCTTTCCACCCGGTAATCCGCCTGCCGGTAGTACGGCAGGCGATCCTGGTAGAGTTTACGAAAACTGGCTTCATCGCGGAACAGCGGCCGGCCGCCCATCAGCACGCACCGCTGCAGCAGATCCTGCATCGCACAATCCAGCCAGATCAGAACGGTTCCGGAACCTCCCGGCAATGCTCCGCAGTCGCGGAGCAGCGCGGCGTTGCGCGCCTGCGCGATTGTGCCGCCGCCCAGCGCGAGCACCAGCCGTGTATCGCGTTCCGTCGCCGATCCCAAAATGCGCTCCAGGCAAGCGTACTCGATGTCGCGAAACACCGCTTCGCCCTTCTGCTCAAAAATTTGTGAAATGGGAAGGCCGGTGTGGCGTTCGATTTCCGCGTCCAGGTCGGTGAAATGCCAGGCCAGTTGGGCCGCCAGCAGACGGCCTACCGTGCTCTTGCCCGAACCCATGAAACCGGTCAGGCAAACGATGCGGCATTCCGGGACAGGCCCCGTGGAGGGCTTGTTCGATGGAGACAGTTCCTGCAAGCGATTCCGCGCGTTATTCACGCTTCAGAATCTTGATTGTACCACTAAAGGAAGAGAGCTCGACCTTGGCATGACCTTCATTCATGGTGCCGAAAAAGCTGTGGCCCCACTTGGATGCCACATGGCTTCCGTGCGTATCCGGCTTGAACTGGGCCTGGTTGATCACGTTGCCCTTGAGCGAGGTGGCGTTGAGGTCGAAGGAGTCGTTTGGAGAAAAGTGCACTTCAATCGTGCCGCTGAAATTCTTCATGACGTAAATGCCGCGGCTCAAGAAGCTGCCGTCAAACAGGATATTGCCGGAAGAGGTCTGCACACGCACGCTGTCCAGCGTTGGATCCAGCATCTGCATGTTGCCGCTGATGGAATTGGCCTCCAGCTTTCCCGAACACCGCGTGCAAACCAGAGAACCGTCGACCGTCTTGACCAATACATACCCATCCACGTCGGTAAGCTGGAGGTTGGCGCCCACGGTGTCGAAAGTCATATCTCCGTGGACGCTATCGACGTTTACGTTGCCGGTGTCGGTCCGGATATTGAGCTCGGTTTCCACCGGAACGGTGATTTCAAAATCCGTTTTGAGATCGTCCGCGGTAAGGTTCTCTTCCGCCGCGCGAGTTTGGACTTCGATACGGTTTCCGGCCTGCTCGGTTTCCACGACGGCCATGCCGCTTACATTCGTCCAGGCAACCTGGACTTCATTCTTGTTCCAGGCCTTCACTTGGATGCGCCCGTTGGAATTTCGTAGCGTGACCCTGGGCTTGTTCTGTACCGCGAAGTCTTTCTCGGCGCGGGCGGCATACGCGGGAGAAGCGGCGAGAACAAATCCTGCCATGACCATACCCAGTGCGCTTGCTCGTACCACACTGCAACATGCGTTCACTGCAATCCTCCTGCCATGCTGCGATTCATGGCCGTGGCCAGCAATTCGGCCTTCTGTCGATAAGCCCCGTACAAATATTCCCGCGCCATCTCATTGTCCGGCTCTTCGCGCACGCTTTTTTCACACAAGGCAATAAAGTTGTCAACCACGCTGAGGTTCCGCCGGATGGAATCCGTTACCGCGGCATTTTCCCGTTGCAATCCCGGGATCACGTCGTTCCCGACCAATTGCATTTCCTGCTTGAACGCGCTCTTGGTTGAAAAAATGGGGGAAGGTTCCTGCTGCAACGCCAGCTGCGGGAACTGGGTCACTTGCGGGGGAGCCCAGGGTTTGCTGACCATGACGGCGGCAACCAGAATGAATGACAGGAAAGCGCCTGCCAGCGCGGGCCGTTGAAAAGCGGCCCACCAGCCAAGGCCCCCGCCGGATCGCTCCGGGCGAGGGCCATGAATTAGACGCTCGGCCTCCAACTGGTTGCGCAAGGCAATCCATACGCGTTCGGGAGGAGCAATTTCCTCTTCGCTCAGTTCCCGCGCCATATCGCGGATGGCCGCAAAATCAGCCAGCAGCGACCGGCAAGCCTGGCACGCATCGATGTGGGCGAGGGCGTGCTCCGGCAACGGCGCGGCGTCCTGCTGTTCCAAAATCAGTTCAAATTGTTGACACTGCATTTTCATTTTCCTTCTTTAATTTCTTCTTTACTTTTTTACTTTCCTTTTTACTACTAGTCATCTCATAAATGGGCTTTGTGGGTCGCGGCTTCAGCCGCGACATCAAAACCGCAGAATAAAGACCGGCTTTAGCCCCCGAAGCGCGGAGTAAGCACCACCGGCGGTCATTCATGAGACAGCTTCTTGCTTCTTTGCTTGCACCTTTACTCGCTTCTTTAAATTCATTTCTTACAAAAACTTTCTTCTTGCCTGCCTTCGCGAAATGCAGATCGTTCCGCTCTAATTGCCTCCGCCGGTTTCCGTTTTAGCGGCCTGGCGGTCCTGCCGCGCCTGGCTCCGCACGGTTTCCTGCAAAAGTTCCCGCAACCGCATCCGGGCTTTATGCAACTGCGATTTGGAATTTCCGATCGAGCAACTCATCAGCCCGGCAATCTCATTGTGTTCAAACCCTTGAATGTCATGCAGCATAAACACCTGCTTATATCCGGGCGGCAACTGCTCAATGGCCCGGTCCAGATGGACGCGGTCGATGGAACCGGAGAGCAGAAGGTCCACGGCGCCCACTTCGCGGCGCGGGCCGCTCGCTTCGTCATCCGGATCATTGGTTTCCTCCAGCGAAGTTACGGGAAGCGACTTCTTGCGCAACTTCATCAGGACCACGTTCACCGCAAGACGATGCAGCCAGGTGGAAAACGCAGACTCGCCGCGGAACGTTCCGATCTTGCGGAACAACTGCAAGAAGGCGTCCTGAGTCAGGTCCTCCGCTTCGGCCGTGTTGCCCACCATTCGCAGACACAATGCATAGACCCGCCGGCTATGAAGCCGGTAGATGTGTTCAAACGCGCCAGCGTCGCCCTGTTGGGCGAGACGTATGGCCTCTGCCTCAGTCATTTCGCTGGTTTCTGTTGGTCTCGTGCGGGTCACCGTTACCCGTCGGGACGCATCCGAGTTCTGGGATGCACCCCTGGCTCCTTGAGTTGCATATTTGTAAAAACGGTTGTGCTGGGTTTGCACCGGCAGCCCGTTCCGGCAACCTGCCCCTCCCTGGGGACTTACCGGGCCGTAAAACCTTATTCTCTATCGAAAGGGTTCGTTCGTCTAGGGTCTACCGTGAGGAGCGCCGGAACCAGTGCCACAAGCTTGTGCCGAAAAGCTTCCAATTCCTCGGGAGGCAAAGCGCAAAAAAATGATTTGAGAATAACCGTGGTCTCACTCATGCATGTATTCAGATCATAACCAAGGACTTCCAACTCCCGCCAGGCGCCCGGAAATGCCTTCGCCTCATCTGCCACGATGGCGCGGGCTTGCTTCTGCAATTCTCCGATGATTTCGTCCAGAGAGTCCAACTTATGAAAGAAGCGTGTCCGGCCCCGGAAAACGACCTTGGCAAGCAGACTATTCATCACCGAAACTCGCTGCGCCGT
>DATLTA010000193.1:0-4683 GCA_035533775.1 Candidatus Dormiibacterota bacterium
GTAATATTGTTTACTTTCCAGATGACGATTCCGTTTGTGCCGCCGGTCACAGCAGACTGGAACTGATAGGTGGTCACAACGTTGACCGAAACCGTAGCAGGAGAAATCGTCACGGAAATATTGGTAACTGGGTCGATGCAAGAGGAAGTGGTGGTGGACGTTGTCGTGCCGGTCGCCGTCGTGCACGTCACGGCCGTACTCGCGGGCGCCGCGCCATGGCAGGAACTCAACCCGAGCAAGACAACGATCCAGGCAAGATGTAGGAGGCGTTTCACCGCGCCTCTCTCTGCGAATCCAGGCATGCGCCACTCGAATGCTTCAATCTCGACCCCGTTCTTCAAATCGCGGAATTATATCCCATTCCAGTACTTTTCCTCGCGATGCCCGTTCGCAAAGCGATCTTCGCCCGGCGCGCCCGAGATTTTTCATCAGAATTGTTTGTAGAGCGAACCCATCGCGAAGCCCGTGGTATCGGTGTCCAGAACATAGGCCTGTGTTGGGCTCACTACGTAAAGCACGAAGTTGCGCGTTGGGTTGAGCAGCATCGTCGAGCGCCCGTTCGCGGTGACCGTGGTATACGTGCCGACTTGCGGAGTGACGGTCGAAGTCGCTCCATAATTATTGACATCGATGTTGCCGGACGTCACATTGCCCGTGCCGTTGGCCGTGAGTTGACCCACAAGGTCGATTCTCTTGCCTGCCGTGCCGGCGGCGTTTACTCCGGTTTGGTTGAGTGCGTAGCTGCCGCTCAAGGAGGCTGTCGTAAATGGTCCGCCCTGCGGTTGCACCATGGTGCCATCGGCCACAACCCCGGATGTGATTTCCTGGATCACGGATGATGCGGGAGAAACCATGTACAGGACGTAGGAATGGCCTGAAATCGCCAGCGTGCCCCTTCCGCAGGCAGCAAGGGTGTAGGTTCCGTTCAGCGAGTTGGTGGGAGTAGGCACCGAGCCGCCATTGTTTTCGTCGATCGCTCCTGACGTGATCCCGCCGCTGCCATCGGCCGTGAAGCTGACCAGATCGCCGATTCCTCCGGAGGACGATGTTCCCGAAGTTTCGAATACGAACGGACCATTCAGCGTGCTGAGTCCCCACGCGCAATTTGCGCTGGCTTGCTGTTTGACGGCGTCTCCGACCAGAATCGAGGAAGGGGATGCATCGGTCTCGATGAATTTTGCATGGCTTGCCGAAACCAGATAAAAACTGAACGTAAGCGAACCGATGGTCATCGTGCCGCGCCCGTTCGCGCTGATCGAATAGGTAGAGGCGCTGAGGGCCTGCGTTCCGCCGGGATTGATATCCATCGAACCCGGTGTCGTGGGTCCTCCGGCGCTGATCACGCCGTTCCCGTTGGCGGTAAATTCGCCGACCGCGGATTCCGGCGCCGCGGCAGACGAAACTCCAGAGAAATCAAACGAGTAGGTGCCGAATAAATTAAAGTTGCGGTTGCCAAAAACCGTAGGATCCTGCTGGTCCATTTCGCCCCGCGACACAATTGTCGAAGTGGAGGACGTTGGCGGGCTGAATTCGATGATTTGCGCCTGCTGAGGGGAAGAAACCACGATCTGGAAGAAAGCGGTCGCCAGGCTGGCCGTGCACGTCGTACTGACGTCTTCGCAGAATTGCATGGTGCCTCGGCCGTCCGGCCCGATCGCATAGGATCCCGTGAACGTGCGCTGCTGCCGGACCGTGCTGGTGGGCGAGCCTTCCTGGTTGGTGTCTTCCGTGCCGCCACTGATGATTCCATTGCCGCCCGCCGTAAAACTGCCCACGCGAGCGAAGAAAGCATTGCTCGCAGTCAGCCTTCCACGGGTGGAAAATGCGTAGGACCCATTCAACGAACCGTTGCCGAGCGTCAAATGCACCGGCACGCACAGGAACTGCGTGGCATCCGCTTCGGAAACCGCATAAATCGTGACGACCCCGCCCGGCGGAGGAATAACAGGGGCGGTATAGTTTCCGCCAGGATTGGTGATGGTCCCGATTGTTGCATTGCCGCCGAGCGTGCTTCCCTGATAGGACGAGGTGCTGCAGGCAGGATTGCCGTTGACGTACCAATACACGGCGATATTGCCGCCGCCTGAAACCGTGGCTGTGAAGGCTTGCGATGCTCCCGATGCCACGGTCGCGTCGGCGGGGGTTATGCCCGTAATCGTGGCGGGCGGCAGGATGCTCAGGGTTGCAGTGGCCGTAAGAGTAGTCTGCGCCTGCGCGATGGCGGTAATCGTGACGACGTTGTTCGAGGGTTGGGACGACGGCGCCGTATACAGGCCGTTTGCGTTAATGGTGCCGTAGGTCGAATTGCCGTTATTCACGCTATTGACCTGCCAGGACACCAGAGTGCTGCTTAAATTTAAAACGGTCGCCGTGAACTGTACGGTTCCATTGACGTTTACCGAGGTTGCCGAGCCATAAACCGAAATCGTTGGCGTGGGGGCCGCGGTGCTGCTCCCGCCGCAGGAACTCAACAGTGCCAGCGCCGGGAAGAGCGCAAAGAGCAGGAAAAAATGTTGCCCGCGCATCTTCCGGAAAAGCATAAAGGTTTTCGAATGAAACACTAGAAATCTCCCCGCCCTGGACGATGCCGGTTTTCCCGAAAACAGGACAGATGTCTCCAGCCGGGGAAACATCCGCCGCATCGATCGGTATGATTGTTTCCGTTCGGTATCAGAAATGGTTCCACGCGCATCCGCTTGAATGTGACCCCTGAATGTTTTTGACTACAACCCGATCGATTCTGCGAATCCGCACACCTGCAACAGGATCACCACGGGCTGCCATTTGAAACCCGCTCTATCTAAACGAACATAGCCCGGACCCAGTGGTCCGCAGGACACCAGGATACTGGACAGAATTCACTTCCCCCGCGAGGCATAGATGCGGACTCGCATCATAGTGTCGCCTGCACTAAGCGGAATGAAACAATAGATCGTTGCCCCGTAACAAAGTCAAGAGAAATTTGGACTTCTCCAATTCCTGCGGCCCCATCCCGAGCACGGGCGCAAATCAATGTACCCTAAAACGCCGGGGAATTGTTATTCAGAAGGAATCTGTCCTTTAAAGCGCGGCCACCCCGCGATCAGCGCCCGGACGACTCGGCTGCCAACCATATAGGCCGATTCGAGGGAGGGTTCGAAGGCCGTGTATCCGCCGCGCACTTCGCGATTGGCGCTTTGCTCGGCCGTTTCGTCCGGAGCCTGCATGTCAAAATTGCTTCCGGTGCGCAGGATAACCGCGCGATTCCAGTCGGCGCGGCCCGCGCGCGTCAACGCGTGCAGGGCGATCATGGTGCCGGAGTCGTTCATGGCCGTGGAGCCGTATCGTGCATGGCCTTCGGTCATGTAGGGCACCCAGCGGTGCGCCCACGCATCCATCCGTGCGCCATGCCAGAAGGTTTCGGCGGCCAGGTTCGCACCCACGATCACGCGGGGCGGCAATTGCGCGGCGGGGAATCCCTTGTAATGGGCCTCCAGGGCTTTCATCTGCTCGTTTTCCGGCAGTTTAATGCCACGCGTCAGGCCGTATGCCCAGGCCAGCAGCGCCGGATTCATGCGAATCACCGAGCCGTTCGCGTTGCTGTGCGCTCCCTGTTTCGGCCAGGTTCGAACATCCTCGGCGGATCCGGCAGGCACGAGCGGCTGCTCCCCAGGGCGGCTCATGCCCAGGGCGTAGAATCCGTCCGGCCAATCCCTGGGCATTTCGCGCGCGTCAATTTCGTGCAGCAGATCGCCGTCGATCACGTAATCGGTCCAGACGGCCGATGCCAGGGACACCTCGCGCGGCGACACGCCCGCAATCCCATTGATCAGCCAATAGCTGTTTCGCAGGTCGAAGCGCGGACTCAACCCCAAATCCATCAAATTCACGCCCGGGTTTATATTTCCGGGCCCCACGGCCACGGCAACCTCGGAGCCATCGGCGTTGGAGCGCACCGCACGGCTCATTCCCGGCACATCGATTACGCGGTCCAGATGATCGCGCTCGACCCAATATTGCAGTTCACCCGGCTTGTCGCCGGTATCCTTGCCGATCTCGAAATAGACGACCACGACCACTTTCGGCCGGAGTACCGGCGTGTCCTGCTTATTTGTCTGCGCGGCTGCGCCAGGAATCGCGGTGAAACACGAAAAAACAGCTGCGATGGCCAGAACCCGGGTTATGGCGCGGCCCAGCCCCTGCAAAGTTTGTTTTCGGGATGTGTGGTTCACGGCGCACTCCTGAAAAGAAGGCAGAGTTTATCCTACATCCCGAAAACCTGCATGATTTGCGGATGGAGGGAGTCCGGGCGGCGCGCAGCCGCTATTTTCTGCCCGTGCTGGCAGTAGGAGTTTTATCCGCTTCGGACGAACCGGCCGTGGCGGGATTCTCTTGCTGGCCGGGGGACACATCGGGGAATTCGTAGCGTTCCTGAATCAATTTTGCGAGCGCATCGGCGAAGTCGTGGATGTGACCGATACGAAAACGCTGCTCCATTTTTCGAATGCTGATGGCCAGGGCGCGATCGTGGAACACCTCGCCAATCCAACGCGAGAAATCTCCCCGGCGGGCATGTTCGGTCACTACATTTTCCCGGGTATTGGCCAATAACGCCATGAACTGCTTCAGCGTGCGCGCCGGGCCGCCCACCGCCTTCCCATTTTCGGTAAAGAAAAATCCCTGTTCCGAGAGCAATTGCACGTC
>DATLTA010000194.1:0-28128 GCA_035533775.1 Candidatus Dormiibacterota bacterium
GGATTTCATGTGCGGAATCAAGAGAGACGATGGCTGATCTTCCAGACGTCGACCAGGAGCACGTTGAATGCCGCGGCGCTGACACAGATGACAATGTCCAACGCATGCAGAGTGGAAAACTGGAACAGCTCGCGCAAGTGCGGGATATAAAGCACGAACGCCAGGAAAGCCAGCGCGCTGCCGGTGACCCACCAGAGCGCGCCGTTCGGTGATCGCAACGTCTCGATGATCGTGCGTGTCCGGGAACGATTCGTCCAGATCAGCCCGAGGTTGGCAAGAATCAGCGTTGTGAAGGCCATCGCGCGCACGCTCGTATCCGTTTCTCCACGATAAAGCGCGATCAGAAATACCACCAGGACACTGAGCAGCGCCCCGGCCCCCTCCATCAGACTCAAAAAAATGTTGCGCGAACTGAAGATGGATTTTCCAGGATCTCGTGGCGGGCGCTGCATGATATCCGTCTCCTCCGCTTCCGCTTCAAACGCGATTGAACATGCGGGATCGATAATCAACTCCAGAAATACGATGTTGAGCGGCAGCAGGACGATTGGCAAGCCGAACAGCACGGGAATCAACGCCATGCCCGCTATGGGAACGTGAATCGCCAGCACGTAGGACGTTGCTTTGCGAAGATTATCAAAAATGCGTCGCCCCAGCCGCGTGGCGACGACTATGGAGGAAAAATCGTCGTCGAGCAGTACCAAATCCGCTGCTTCGCGCGCCACATCCGTACCCCTTCCGCCCATGGCCACGCCTATATCCGCCGCGCGCAGAGCCGGCGCGTCGTTTACCCCGTCGCCGGTCATCGCTACAACCTCGCCATTGGCCTGCAGGGCCTGGACGAGCCGGAGTTTCTGTTCCGGAACGACCCGCGCGAAAACGTTTGCGGTTCGCACGCGGCGGCGCAATTCGTTTTCGTTCATAGCATCGAGTTCCATGCTGCTGACGCATTCGTCGAAGTTGGGCAGGCCGATTTGCCGCGCGATGCTGCGCGCAGTGACCGGGTAATCGCCCGTGATCATGACGACGCGGATCCCGGCCGCCACACATTCGCGAATCGCTTCCGGAACCGCCGGCCGCACAGGGTCTTCAAATCCGAGAAGCCCGAGAAATGTGAAATGAAATCCAGAGGGGGAGCCGGGCAGGCCAGCCTTTGCAGCGGCCGCGGTTGCCACCGCCAGCACGCGCAAGCCGCGACTCGCCATTTGCGAGACTCTGGACATCACGGCGTCGCGTCGGGCATCGGTGAGCATGCAAAGCGTTGCAATGGCTTCCGGCGCTCCCTTCGTCGCGACAGCGTAGCCGCCTGCATCCTGGAAATCCCAAACCTGGGTCACCGCAAGCATGTTCCTTGTGAGCGGGTACTCCCGCGCGAGAATGCCGGCGCCCAGATGATCAAAATGGGCGAGCGTTTTTTGTCCCAGTTCGCGAATCGCCTTTTCCATCGGATCGAAAGGTTCCGCATGGCTGGCCAGCACGGCAGCGGCCAGCAGTTCCTGATATTCACCGGTCAGGCGGGTTTCCTGAAGGTCGTCAATTTCAAGAAAACCCTGACCGGCGGACAGGGAACGCAGCGACATGCGATTCTGCGTCAATGTGCCGGTCTTGTCCGCGCACAGCACGGTTGCCGACCCGAGGGTTTCGATTGCTGGAATGCGGCGGGTGAGAACGCCACGGCGTGAGATTCGCCACGCGCCGAGCGCGAGAAAAATGGTCAAGACCACCGGCAATTCTTCCGGCACCATCGAAATGGCCATCGTAAGACCTAACAGGATTCCCGTGGCCCAATCCCTGTGCATGAATCCGTAAACCAGCGCGACCAGAACACATAATGACAGCGCGATCGCGGCGAATATCCTTACTGTCCGGCTGACCTGTTTCTGCAATGCTGTTCTTTCCGGACCGAGCGCTTCCAGAGCCTTCCCGATTCGTCCCAGTTCGGTAGACTTTCCCGTGGAGAGCACCCGCGCATTTCCACGCCCTTGCACGACCAGGCTGCCGGAATAGACAAAGGGGAGATCGTCGCCGCCCGGGGGGGCCATTGCGTCTATTTCGCCTGGGGAGGCAATTTTGCGGACAGGTGCCGATTCACCGGTCAGCAGTGATTCATCTGTGGTCAGGCCCGAGGTTGCAACCAGAACACCGTCTGCAGGAACCCGGTCGCCTTCGGAAAGAATAATCAGGTCGCCTCGAACAACCTCGCGTCCCGGAATGCGCCGTTCGGCGCCGCTGCGTATTACCAGGGCGCGAGGGCTCGACAACCCTCGGAGGGCTTCGAGGGCGCGCTCCGCCTTGTGCTCCTGATAAAGCGTGATGCCGATGACCAGGAACACGGCGACGAGCAAGGCCAGTGATTCCTGGAGATTTCCCAACGCGACATATAAGACTCCAATGGCGACCAGCAGGAGAAACATCGGCTCGCGCAAGGCGTCGAAGGCTATCTTCCAGGTGCTTCGGGATTGCGTGGAAGGCAGTTCGTTCGCACCCTCGGCCGCGAGCCGCAATGTAGCTTGCTCGTCGCTGAGCCCCTGGAACGGAGATTTTGTCGGTGCGGGCGCAGGGTCAAGATGGCTCATGATCGGTCATGATGGGTCGTGATAGGTCGCGATGGGCCGTGAAAAATTGCCGCCTCGGATCGGGTTTGGAATCCATTCTGCAACATTCCAATGAAGCCAATGAAACGAATCTGTGTTCAGCCGCTTTGCGGACTTGATTTCCACGAGAAGTCCGTTTTTCTGATCATATCCAGGACGGCCATGGTCACCGAGAGAACGACGGGGCCGATGAAAATTCCCACAATGCCAAAGGCCTCGACTCCGCCAAGCAATGAAAAAAAGACCAGCAACGTATGAACTTTGACGTGCGCCCCTACGATATACGGCCGGACGAGCGCATCGATCTGCCCGACCACGCCCGCGCCCCATGCGAGCAGAATGACCGCTTTGATCCAGTGCCCACTGACGAAAAGCAGCAGCGCCGCGGGCCCCCAAACCAATGAGGATCCAAACACGGGTACCAACGACGCCATTGCGGTCACCAGCGCCCATAAAACCGGGGCGGAGAGTCCCAGAACTCCAAAAGCAAGGCCGGTGAGGCTTCCCTGTGCGGCGGCCACGGCCAAGCCGCCATACAGGTTGGCCGTCGTCGTTTTGCCGATTTCTGCGAACAGTTTTTTCGTCTGCTCCTCGCTCAAAGGGAGCAAGGCACCCAATCCCTGCAGGATGCTTTCGCCTTCACGAAAAAAGAAGAAGAGGCTGAAAAAAACCACCACCAGATCGAGCAGGAAAGAAAGGGCATTGGATACGGCGGCGGCTCCCACCGACAGCAGGTAACGGCTGACTTGCTCGGCGCCGCGCAAAACAGTTTCCTCCGGATCAAGCGCTGAAAGGTTTACGTAATTTCCGAACCAACTCAGTACACTCCGGCTCAGATGTTCCAGGTAGGGATTCAAGACTCCCTGAGAGCCGCTGCGTTCCCGCATGGATTGCAGCACGGCGCTCAACTCGCCGCTGACCGAAAACCCCAGGATTACAATGGGAATCGCCACGGCAAACAGTACGAGGGCTGTGGAAATCGCGGCCCCCGCGCTGGGATTTCCGAACAGGGTCCGGATTTTCAAATGCAGTGGATGAAAAACGATTGCGAGCATTACCGCGATCACCAGCGGGGCGAGAAAAGGTTTTGCGATTAAGTAACAGAGGTACAGCGTGATGGCTGCCAACGCCAGCAAGAAGACGATGGCAGCCTGCTTTCTTACTGTCTCGTTGTTTATTCCCGTGGTCATAGGACGCCTGGGATGTCGGTTTGCGGCCTGGGCCCGGAGCCAGACCTGCCTCTAGGTTCCACCGTATCACCTGACCGCCGCAAGTAATAAGGAAAGTAATCAGGAGATTGGAACTCCGGTCCAGCGCCCGGAGTTCCCCGGAACCGAGCCCACCGCATTCGATCTGCTCGTGTTCGTTTTTCGTTGCATGGATACGGCCCGCCAACACCCGGCGCCGTCAGTGTGCGTGCGGGCCGGGAAACAACCCCGCCTGTTTGGCCGCTCTCGCACATCTCCGCCAGTGGAAATCGGTTCTACTGTCCAACTTACGGTACAGTAGTTGGGCAAATTGACCGGAGCGGACCTCGACCGGCGAAGCGATCAAGCCACAGGAGAGCGGCGAAAGCGCGACACGTGACCGATTCCATGACCACCGCAACACAGAATGCCGCCGGCAATGGCATGAGCCGGATTATTGCCGCGACCAGCTTTGGTTTTGTGGTGACGCAAGTCGATGTAACCATAGTGAACGTGGCCTTGCCGCACATCGCTGCGGGCTTATCGGTTCACGTGGCCGGATTGCAGTGGGTCGTGGACGCCTACACGTTGCCTTTCGCCGTGCTGATGCTTTCGGCGGGAGTTTTGGGGGATCGTTTCGGTTCTCGCCGGGCGTATCTGCTCGGCCTGGGAATTTTTGCCGCTGCATCGCTGGCATGCGGTCTGGCGCCGAATGCGGCCACGTTGATCGCCGCGCGCGCCGTGGAAGGCGCCGGCGGCGCTCTGCTGATTCCTAGTTCGCTGGCGCTGCTGAATCACGCGGCCGCCAGCGATCACGGCCTTCGGGCTCGTTCCATCGGGTTGTGGACCGCTGCCGGCAGCGTGGCCATCGCTCTGGGACCTGTCGTCGGCGGGTTGATGATTGCC
Organism: Candidatus Dormiibacterota bacterium; assembly: GCA_035533775.1. GTDB lineage: Bacteria > Acidobacteriota > Terriglobia > Acidiferrales > UBA7541 > Palsa-360. The sequence continues at coordinate 4,688 of DATLTA010000194.1, forward strand.
AGCATGGGGTGGCGGAGCGTTTTTCTGGTCAATCCCCCCCTCTGCGCCATCGGCGCCGTGCTGACACTCCGGTCGGTTCCACCCGGCGCTCACGCGGATGCGGCGCACCATCTCGACCCGCTCGGCCAATTTTTGGCGATCCTGGCCCTCGCCGGTTTGACCTGTTCGGTGATCGAATTGCGGCCATTGGGAATCGGACATCCGCTGGTGATCGGCGGGGGAATTCTCGCGGTCGCAGCCGGCATCGCTTTTTACTTCGCGGAAACCAAGTCGCGCGAACCCATGCTTCCGTTCGGACTTTTTCGCCTTCCCAATTTCACTCCTGCCGTGATTTTTGGAACGATCGTAAATCTCACCTTTTACGGCATGATTTTTGTCCTCAGCCTCTACCTGCAGCAGGCGCGCGGATATTCCGCGTTGCGCACGGGCCTAGCCTACCTGCCGATGATGGCCACTTTCATTGTCTCCAACGTGGCCAGCGGCCTGGTGGCGTCTCGCACCGGACCGCGCCTGCCGATGATCCTGGGGGCGGTGGGGACGCTGGCCGGATTTGCGATGCTGTCGCAATTGGGTCCTGCGACTCCCTATCTCGCCATGCTGCTTCCGTTTATCGTCATTCCCTCCGGGATGGGTTTTGCCGTTCCGGCGATGACGGCCACGGTTCTTTCCAGCGTGGATCGAAAACGCTCCGGAACCGCTTCCGCGGTGATCAATGCGGCCCGGCAGACCGGCGGCGCCGTAGGCGTCGCCATCTTCGGTGCGCTGGTAGGAAGCGCGCCCGCGGAAATCGTGCGCGGCCTGAAAATGGCTTCGCTGGCGTCGGTGGTGCTCTTGCTCGTCGCTACCCTGCTGGCGTGGAAATATATTCGCCGGATTCATGGAACGATAAAGCTCGACGACACGGCAGGATTTCAGATGGAGTAGCGTTTTAACGCGAAGCGCGGGGAGTGGGGATAACCAGTCATGATTTACATGGGCGTACATGAGCTTGCATGGCCGGGAGTTCGCCTGACTTCCGGTTCGGCAGACGCCGCCCCTCAACCGTCGGCCAGGATCTTTTCGAGCCGCGTGTACAGCCGAGCACTCACGGCGAGCGGCACCTCAAACGGCTCCGCGTCCAGCACGATCTTCAGAGCCCTTCCCGTGGTATCGAAAACCACACGGCAGCGCCGGCACTTCGCAACGTGATTTTCCAGGGCCGCGCGAAGTTCGGCGGAGACGTCGCCGTCAACGTAATCCGACAGATGGGACAATACTTCCCTGCAATCCATCATGGCCATATGGGGTTCCTCACTTTCCGTCCGCCTTCCTCATTCGAATGGCGACCGCCATTCCCAGATCCTGAGCCGCATTGATGATCTTTTTGCGCAAAGTTGGCGGCAGCGCAAGCGAGGCGGCGAGGGTCTCACGCATCATGAGCCGCGCGCGCAAAAGTCGAGACTTCAGCGCTCCGGTGGTGATGCCGATGGCTTCGGCAGCTTCCTCGGAACTCATTTCTTCAACGTCGCGCAGCACGAAGGCCTGGCGATAAATGGCGGGCAGCGACTGAATTGCGGCTTCGATGATGCGGCGCAGTTCGCGCTTGCCGTAGAGTCTCTCGGGATCGGCGCGCCAGGGTTCCAGGCGGCGCGGCGTGAACGGTTCTGCGGCCTGCTCCGGGGCATCGCGCGTGTCATCCAGCGAGATGAAATCTTTGCGACCCTGCCTTTTCTGAAGCGCTTCGTTCACCGCGATTCGGGTCAACCATGTCGTAAACCTCGCCTCCCGGCGGAACTGGCCGAGGTGGTGAAAAGCCTTGACGAAAGCGTCCTGCATGGCCTCTTCGGCGTCTTCGACGTTCCCGAGAATCGCCAGCGTGACGCGGTAGACGCGGCGCTCGTGCCGCCGCACCAAAGGTTCGAAAGCTCGGCGATCCCCTGCGAGCACAAGCTCGATGAGCAAGAGGTCGTCATCACCGGTTCCCGGGAAATTCGGTTTGGCGGGTTCTTTCATTTCCGAACCATGTGATTGGCACAGAAGCAGAAAAGATTCATTCGGAATGCTTCTTCTCAGGCCTGCTGGATCGGGCTGCGGATAGGCCCAAACGAAATTATTAGCTCGGACAACAGCCCGCCATGATTGCTCGAGGGAAATGAATGGAAATATAGGGGTTAACGAAACATGGCGGAGAGGGGGGGATTCGAACCCCCGTCACCCTTTTGAGGTGAAACTGATTAGCAGTCAGCCCTGTTCGGCCACTCCAGCACCTCTCCGTGATTGCCGCGCGATTCAGTGTACTGTAGTTGTTTCCACTTTTCCATCGATTGCCGGAACCGATCGTGTCCGATGCGGCCAGCGGCTCGAATCACCGCATCCGGCCGGGGCGAATGATTCGGGAACTGAGCGGCTGCGCAAGCGGCAGAAACAAAAAGAAAAGTTCCGGGAAATGGGCGGGCGTGGCGTGAGAATTTGTCTTCCTGAAAAGGAAAAAGGAGGAAGCTGCGGATACTTCCTCCTTTGATCCATGTGGTACGGCTGTAGAACAATTAGCTGAGCGGACTGCTGGCGGATGTTGCCGTTGTCGACAGGTCATAGCGGATCACGCCGGACTGATCGGTGAAGAAGTGGCGTTGTCCGGTCGAAGTGGATACGGGATCGCCGGTCAGAGTGTAGGACTCGTCGTTGGTTCCGGCAGTGTAAACGAACTTATAGCCGCTCTTGGTGCCTGCCGCGAGAACCGAGTCGATCAGGTCGGCAGCCGTGGAAGTCGGGGCCGTCGAGGGACCCAGATCGGAAAGTGCCGCGGGATAGGAGCCGTAAGTGGTGGAATAGGCCACCGCAGACGTATTGATCGTACGCATCGATCCGACAGCAGAGGCTTCGTTCGCGGCCATCTTCGAACGCAGTAGGTTCGGGATAGCAATCGCCGCGATAATCAGGATGATGGCGACCACGATCAACAACTCGATCAGGGAGAAACCCTTCTGTCTGTTTTTCATTCTTTGTATCTTCATTTCTCATATCCTCCGGCAAGAAGCCGCTGATTAATTAAATTAAGTGTTTGCCCACTTTGTGGGGCAGCGCTGTTTACATACGCAATTCTCGAACCAAGTCGGCGTATCTGTTTCAGCAGATTGCTTCATCAGCAAGCCTATGTAAATACAGAATTTATCGGAGCGTGGGCGCGAATTGCAAAGCAATAAGCGAAATGGCGGCCCTGAAACCTGAAAAAAATCGACAAATTGCGTCGCATCCTGACTTGGGAGAGAGACAATTTTTGACGCACGACGTTTGCTTGCGATATTGCGGCGCATCGCACACGCGAAATCCAGCGGGATATCTTGCCTGGCGTTAATGTAGAAAATGAATGTTCGTGACGAATCAGCCGATGGGCGGGCTGGAAGAATCTGCCGTGCCGCTGGTTGTGGCGCGAATCGTTCCGCTCTGATCCGTGTAGAAAGATCGCTGGCCGGTTGTGCCGGGCGTAACCGGCGTGGCGGTAATCGAATAGGCGAGGACGCTGCCCGCCGGATCCGACGAGATTACGGTGTACGAAAATTTATACCCGCTCTTGATCCCCGTCGCTAAAACCGAATCGATCAAATCCGCTGCTGCGGACGATGGGTTCGGGCTTCCCGTGGCCGGGCCCAGATCGTTGATGGCATGCGGGAAACTGCCATAGCTCATCGAATACATGACGGCGGTGGAGTTCAGTGTACGGAGAGCTTCGACCGCTGCAGCCTCATTCGCGGCCATCTTTGAGCGCATCAAGTTTGGAATCGCAATCGCCGCAATAATCAGTATGATGGCGACCACGATCAACAACTCGATCAAAGAAAAGCCCTTCCGATTTTTGTCGTATGCGGTCATGTTTTCTCCTGTCCCGCGTTGCGGATTGCCGCGCAACCCTGGCGCGCCGGGGATTTTTCCCTTCACGGGCAGGACGCGAAAACGGGCACCTTCGGCCTGCTCGGCAACGCGGTTCACCGAAACCACGCCCTAATTCTACACCGGCAGCGAACAATTGGAGTGACCAGAACGCATCCATTTCCGCCGATTCGTGGGACTGGTAGTTCTGGGTAGGCTATGATGCATCGAAACGGCCGCATTCACTTTTTGCCATGGCACAAGAGTCCATTTTTTCTTCCCCAGAGTCCTTTTCGAACCAGTACGCGCAGCTGTGCCGGGTGTTAGCTTTGGATGCGAAATGCGCCCGGTGGGGTTTGTCCTGGGATACTTTTGCGGACGCACTGCGGCGCAGCGCGGAACAGCGTTTCCACGGCGCGCGCGCCGGGAGTTCGGAAGTCGAGTCCTACCTGAGGTCGCTGCATCTGGAAGATCTGGCGCTGGCATGCGCGTGCAGCGAAGGGTTCGAAACGGCCTGGGAATTCTTCATCGCGGAGTTCCGATCGCAGCTGCGCTCAGGGGCCCGCGCCATTGTTCGAGATTCCGGCCCGGCAGACGCCTGCCGCGCCGATGATCTGGCTGATTCTCTCTATGCGGAACTATATGGCGTGCGATCCGCAGGCAGTGCGCGGAGAAAATCCCTGTTCGAATATTTTCACGGGCGCAGCAAACTATCCACCTGGCTTCGCGCCGTGCTGGCGCAGCGCCACGTGGACCTGCTGCGCACCGGAGGAAAAATGATTTCGCTCGACACGGAACCTGGATGTGAAGCGCCGCGCGAACCGGCTCAGCAATCTGATGGAGTTCCCGCCGACCCGAACCGCGAAGCGTATTTGCAGCGGATCGATGCCGCTCTCTCTGCGGCGTTGGCCGCCCTGGCGCCGCGCGAACGCATGATTCTGGCCTGCTATTACGTGGACCGGCTCACCCTGGCGGTGATCGGACGCATGCTGCGCGAGCATGAGTCCACCGTATCGCGGCAACTCGACCGCATCAACCGCGCACTGCGGGAAAACGTGACGCACAGTCTGCTGCGGGGCGCGCCTGCGCACGATGGCCGCGCCGCAGAACCCGCGCTCGACCGAGCGCAGGTGGAACTGGCATTTGAATACGCGGTAGAGGACTGGCCGTTTGATTTGTCGCGCGCCCTTTCGAAACAGGTATCCGCGGCCGATCCGCCGGAAAAATAATTTACGGCGGCGAAGATTGAAAAAACGGCGCAAGATTTGCCGTCTGAAACGTTCTAAGTTAGGAAGAGTGGCGATGGATTCACGAAAAAACAACGAAGCGAGCGAGCGGCGGCGCGAGGAAGCCCTCGCGCGGCGAATGGGCGAGGCGCTGGACCGGCTTACGCCGCGAAATACCGGCGAATGTCCCGATGCCGGGATCCTTGCGGCGTACCACGAGCACGCCATCGATCCGGTGGAAACCGAGCAGTGGGAAAACCACTTCGCGGGATGTGCGCGCTGCCGGAAAATTCTGGCCGTGCTTGCGGCGTCGGTTGAGGAGCCGTTGTCCGACAACGAAGTCGCCCGGCTCGGAGAATTGGTTGCGGCCGCTGCACAGCCCGCGCAGCCCGCTCCCGCGCAAAAGGCAACGCCGATTCGGCCAAGCCGGTGGGACTGGCGTGCGCGCTGGCTGGCTCCCGCTCTGGGAGTGGCCGCGGTACTGGCCATGTGGCTCGCCGTGCGGCCGCCCTGGCGCGCCGGCAATGGGGGTTCCGCCCAGACGCTCATCGCGCAGGCGCCGGCGAATCATACGAATGAAGTCGCGCCGAATGCCGAGCCGAAGGCATTGGATCAGTTTTCAAAAGCCGAGCCTTCGCAGGAACGGAAGACAGAGGCCGCAGCGCCGCCCGCGACACCGCGCGATCTTTCCGCCGCAGGCGGTTCCTCTCCCGGTTTATCGGGGAAAGCCCCGGAGGAACGCAAAGGGGACCGCAAAGATTTATCGCCTGCCCCACCCGCAGTGCCATCAAGGGCGGGCGACGCGATAAATGTGCCGGTTTCCCCTCAGGCAAAATCCTTGGCGGCGCCGGTTGCCGCCGGGATAACGTCTACCGCCGATAAGGCGACAGCCGCAACCGGCAATGCTTCGCTGCAGGCAGGACAGGCGCCCGCCCCTGCCCCATCCGACAGCGTCATGCGCGCCGGCCAGGCTTTTCCAAAAACTTCCGCGCGCGCGCAAAGCCTCCAGAGATTCGGCGTCATGGAAACTAAGCAAGCATCTCCTGCCGTTCTGCTGAAAGCTCCCTCCGGTAGAAATATCTGGCGCGCCGGGAAAGGCGGAAATATCGAACGCTCCACCGATGCCGGCCGCACATGGACGGCACAGGCAAGTCCCGTGCGGGAAGACTGGCTCGCCGGCGCGGCCGTTTCCGGCACGGCCGCGTGGCTGGTGGGCCGCAACGGGGCCATTGCGAGAACGTTGGATGGAGAACATTGGGAGCGCGTCGCGCCGCCTCCGCAGGCGGCTGGCTCGGCGGCGAAATCGCCTGATTGGACCGGCATCACAGTGCAGGGGCCGCAGGCCGCGACGATTACGGCGCGCGACGGCCGCCGCTTCGTCACGCAGGACGGCGGCAAAACCTGGCAAGCACGGTAGAAATTTTCCCTGCAAGAAATCCGGGCAGGCTCGTTCTAAGCGATGAAGGACGAAATCAGGTCCTCATTGGAGACTGCCCATGAGAAACGTCACGTTGTTCAGAGTTCTTTCGGTCGCGGGGATTGGCGCGCTGCTGGCTTTGTGGCCGCTGCATCGTTCCGCTGCCGCGCAATCGTCTAGCCAGACTTCCACCCGGACTCCCGGCCAGGCCGCCGGCCGCATTTTTACAACCACGCTCGCCGACCAGAGCGACCTCGCCCTCACGGTTTACAATTCCAATCTTTCGCTGGTGCGCGACGTGCGCCAGTTGACGCTGCCCGCCGGCGAATCGCGGCTCAAGTTCATGGATATCGCCGCGTCCATCAATCCGGCGACCGTGCATTTTCGCTCGCTCACCGAGCCATCCAGGCTGAGCGTCGTCGAGCAGAACTACGAGTACGACCTGCTCGACCCCAACAAGCTGCTGCAGAAATATGTGGGCCGCGAAGTCACGCTGGTGCGCACGAAATTATCCGGCGGCTCGACCCAGTATGATGAAGTAAAGGCGACCCTGCTTTCCTTTAATGGCGCGCCCGTATGGAAGATCGGCAACGAAATCGTGACCGGGATGTCCTATGAGAGCATCCGTTTCCCGGAGCTGCCGGATAATTTATACGAGCGGCCCACGCTGCTGTGGACGCTGGAAAATTCCGGAGCGCGGCGCCAGCGCGTGGAAGCGTCATACCTGACCTCCAATCTCTCCTGGAGCGCGGACTATGTGCTGAATGTGGCGAAGGATGACGCCAGCGGGGACCTGGACGGCTGGGTCACGCTGGTCAACCGCAGCGGCACGTCGTTCCAGAACGCGCGGCTGCAACTGGTCGCGGGCGATATTCACCGCGTGACCGCGCAAAACGGGATGGATGAAATCAGAGCCATGCGGGCCATGGCCAAGGCCGCCGATGCCGCCGCCCCGTTTCAGCAGGAATCCTTCTCGGAATATCATCTCTATTCTCTGGGCCGGCGCACTTCGATCCTCAACCAGGAATCCAAACAGATCAGCCTGCTCAACGCTTCGCGATTTCCTCTGCGAAAGGCGTACGTCGTGAACGGGCAGGCGTACTACTACCGCAATGGGTCGCAGTCCGGCGCGCCGGTGAAAGATCCCGTGCAGGTCTTCTACAAATTCAAGAATGAGGAAAAATCCGGCCTGGGGATGCCTCTGCCCGCGGGAACGGTCCGCGTGTATCAGCAGGACTCGCGCGGCGGGTCGCTGTTTATCGGCGAAGATCATATCGACCACACGCCGAAAGATGAAACGCTGAGCCTGCATGTCGGCAACGCCTTCGACATCATTGCCGAACGCAAACAAACCGATTACAAGAGGTTGTCCGACCGCCTTTACGAATTTGAATATGAGATCACGCTGCGCAACCACAAAGACGCCCCCATTACCGTCGAAGTGAACGAACCGATCGGCGGGGATTGGGAGATGGTCAGCTCGTCGTACAAATTCACGAAGACCGCGGCGTTTGCCGCGCAATTCCAGGTGCCCGTCTCTCAGAATGGAACGTCCGTGCTGAAGTATCGCGTGCGCGTGCGGTATTAGCGAGCCTCCCTGAATCGCAGGGGCGCGACATATCGCGCTCCTGCGATTTATCTCTTGCGACGGCGCGTGCCGGCCTTTCTTTTTCCGGCGCGTGACCCCGAAACGCCCGGGGACTTTGACTTTGCCGGCGCGTGAGAGGTCACAATCGCTTCCGCCTCGATTTCGACATGCATCTCCGGCGAAACCATTCCGCCGACCTGCACCATGGCTGTCGCGGGGCGTATCCTGCCGAAAAATTCCCCGTGCGCCCGCCCGACTTTTTCCCATTCCGTGATATTGGCGACGTACATGCGCGTGCGAACCACGTCTTCAAGGCGCGCCCCCGCCTTGTGCAGCGCGGATTCGATGTTGCGCAGGGTTTGCACGGTCTGCGCGTAGGCGTCACCCGGGCCCACCAGTTTCCCGTCCGCTCCCGAAGCCGTGGTGCCCGAGACGTGGACTGTGTCGCCCACGCGCACTGCGCGCGAATAGCCGATGATCGGTTCCCACGCCGTTCCGGTGGAAATATTCGTCCGTTTCATTTTCATTTCAAAACCTCCCGTTTGGGCAGTAATCGAGCGATCGAGGGCCGTTATTGTGCCACGAACATGCCCGCGCGGCACAACTGGACTTTGCACTGCGCGACACCTTAAGCTTGATCGGCATGGCTGAAACGGCCTGGCACACAGAACGCAGAGAGCGCACAAGGACGCAGGGAAAAAGATTCAGGTTTGCTGCGTGTTTCCCCTGTCCGTCGCGTAGAAAGATATTTTTGAGGAGCTGCCGCTTGCGCTGCAAAAACATTTTGGAGGCTGTCGGGCACACGCCCCTGGTCCGGCTGAACCGGCTGGCCGCCGGTATTGACGCGGAGGTTTACGTCAAGGCCGACTACATGAATCCGGGCGGCTCGGTGAAGGATCGCATCGGCATCTCGATGATCGATGACGCCGAGCGCAAGGGTTTCCTGAAGCCCGGCGGCACGATTATCGAGGGAACTTCGGGCAACACGGGTATCGGCCTCGCGCTGGTGGGCGCGGTGCGCGGTTACAAGCTGGTCTTCACCATCACGGACAAGCAATCGAAGGAAAAGGTCGACCTGCTGAAGGCCCTGGGCGCGGAAGTGATCGTATGCCCGACCGCGGTCGAACCCGACGATCCGCGCAGCTACTACTCGGTGGCGAAAAAACTTGCCAGTGAAATTCCCAATTCGTTTTATCCCAATCAATACGAGAACCCCATGAACCCCGAAGCGCATTACCGCACCACCGGCCCGGAAATCTGGGAGGACTCGGAGGGAAAAATCACGCACTTCATCTGCGGGATGGGCACCGGGGGAACCATCAGTGGCGTGGGCCGCTATCTGAAGGAAAAAAATCCCAACGTAAAAATCATCGGCGTCGATCCAATTGGATCGCTGTACTACGAATATGCGAAGACGGGGAAAGTGGGGAAATCCAAGACGTATGTCGTCGAGGGTATCGGCGAGGATATTTTCCCGGAGACGATGAATTTCAAGATCCTCGACGACGTGGTGCAGGTGAATGACCAGGAATGTTTCATCTGGGCGCGCCGCCTGGTGAAACAGGAGGGAATTTTTACCGGCGGCTCGGGCGGCGGATGCGTTTCCGGCGCGCTGCGCGTGGCCAAGACGCTGCCGAAGAATTCTTTTGTGGTCGCGTTTTTGCCCGACACCGGAATGCGTTATTTGAGCAAGGTCTACAGCGACGAATGGATGCGCGAGCGCGGCTACACGGATTCCGAAGTGCCGCTGACGGCCGAGGACGTAGTCAACGCCAAGCACAAGACCGGGAACGTCCGTGACCTGATTGTCGCGGGGCCGGACCAGACCGTATTCCACGCGCTGCACACGATGCAGACGCAGGATATTTCTCAGCTTCCGGTGTTTGAGGCGCAGTTACCGGTCGGCGCGATTTATGAAGACCAGATTCTGAACCTCGCCCTGCAGGGTAAGGACCTGCGCAAAATGGTGATCCGCGAAGTGATGACCGACCCGCTGCCCACCGTGCAGTGCGAAGCCCCGGTCGAGCGCCTCACCTACCTGCTGAGCCACGAAGAGCCGGCGGTGTTCGTGCAAATGGCCAGCGGGCGGTTCGAAATCATCACGAAGTACGATCTGATGGGCACGATTGCCGGGCTGATGGAGCAGAAGCGGTAAGCGGCGCGGGTTTCGGCGGCGGCGATTCTTAATTCCTGCCTCAAACAAGCAAGCCGCAAGCAGGCGAAACAGGCTGCGGGGGAAGTGGAAATATTTGTGGGTCGTGCCTTCAGGCACGACGTAACACCTGCCTTTTTTGAGGGGTTTTAACCCCTGAAGGCGCACAAATCGATTTTTCCGCAACCCGGAAAGCCTGTCCTGCCGGAATGCTCAGAAAAAAATAAATCGTTTGCGTTTGCGATAGGGCATGGGCTTTGCGTGCGGGTCGGAATGCTCCGGTTCATAGGGCAGGCCGCGGCCTTCGAACGCGGCCAGGGGATTGTCGTGGAACAGCGCCTGCGCCACCTGTTCGCCGCGGCGCTTAACGACGGCGTCAAACGCTTCGCGCAGTTGCAGCGGGCGGCTCGTCAGGTTGTGCGCATCGCTGGCGACAAAGTGGACGCGGTCCTCGTCCAGCCACTGCTCGGCGCACTGCTTTGCCGCACTGCCGAAACGCCCGGACAGGGACATCGCCGTGATCTGCACGTAGCAGCCCTGGTGCAGCCAGCGATACAGCCGTTCGGGCTTGGCGCGCAGCAGGGCGTTGCGCTCGGGATGCGTGATGATGGGCGACAATCCGGCGAGCTGCAACTGGTGCATCGTATCGTCCATCGACGGCGGGATCGCGAAATCGGCGAATTCCACCAGCAGGTAATTCTTCTGATTGATCGTGTATTTCGGCGGATTCTTGAACAGGTCCTGCAAATTTTCAAAGCTCAGGTGAAAGTCGCAGCCGGTGGCGAGCTGCAGCCGGTCGCCCATCGCGGCCTGCAGTTCACCGCGCCGCCGGCGGATGATTTCCGGGTCGAATTTATACTGGGAATTTGCGTGCGGGGTGCCGACCACGTGCGTAATCCCGTCGGCAATGGCCATTTCGGCCATCTGAATCGAGGTTTCCATCGTTTCCGCGCCGTCGTCCATGCCCGGAAGAATGTGGCAATGTATGTCGACCATAATTTATCTTCTGCTAGGCACCATACAGCAAGAAATTTTGCGGGACAACTGTAAGCGCGGCGGTAATTCCAATTTTGCTACCTCCCCGGCGCTTCCTGCGGGGAAGCAGGTCCGGGAATCTTCGCCATCCGCCACGGACCCGGTAGGCTACAATCCGATGTCGGCTATAATGCGAGCGGCGGCGCGAGCGAAACGCGCCGGCTTTTTTCGGAAGGGGAGTTCATGGGCAACGGCAGCGTGTTGTGTCCATGGACGCCTGTTCGGTTTGGGACACCCATGAATTATTCATTGAGCTTTGTATTTTCGCTGCTGGGCATGGCCTGCGTTGCGGGCTTTTTCGGCGCTCTGCTGGGCGTCGGCGGCGGAATATTTGTTGTGCCCGCCCTGGCGCTCGCTTTTCACCTGCCGATCAAGATCGCTGTCGCCGCAAGCATTGTTTCCGTGATTGCCACCTCCAACGCGGGCGGCTCCGCGTATGTCGAGCAGCACATCAGCAATCTCCGGCTGGCGATGTTTCTGGAGATTTTCACGACGGGCGGCGCGCTGGTCGGCGCGGTGCTGGCCCTGTTTTTCAATGACTGGACGATCTCGCTGATTTTCTCCCTGCTGCTAGCCTACCTGACTTACGTCTCCTTCTCCACGCGAAACCTGGACGACAAGCGCATTGCGGAAAACACATTTACGAACGTGAAGCAGGACAGGATCTGCGCTTACTTGCAATTGAATGGAAGCTATCACGATGTGGCGGCGGGAAAAGACGTCGCCTACGTCGTCACGGGAGCGCCCGCGGGGATGGGCATTGCCGCTCTGGCCGGACTGGCTTCCGGCCTTTTGGGAGTGGGCGGCGGGGTGTTGAAGGTATCGGCGCTGAATCGCTACATGAATGTGCCGATGAAGGTGGCGGTTGGAACCAGCAAGCTAATGATTGGAGTGACGGCCGCGGTGGGCGCGATTCTGTTTTTTATGGCCGGACTGATTCATTTCATGATTGTCGCCCCCATCGCCATCGGAACGACGATCGGCGCAACCATCGGAACCACGGTCATGAACAGGCTGCGCAGTGCCGTCCTGAAGCTGATTTTCAGCGGCCTGCTGGCCTATCTCTCCTATGCAATGTTTGCCAAGGCGCTGGAACTGGCTTTCGCGATTCACCTGCCTTATGCGGGCAGGTAGAAACAGGTAGAAAAAAGTTGTCCCGTTGGTGTGGATGCCATGATGCGACAGACAAATCACGACGAAGTCACTGAAAAAAATGTGTATACGGACGTTTACCGCCTCCTGATTGCCGGGATGCTGGCCAGCACGATTTTCTTCGTCATCGGACTGATTCTGGCGCTGCTTCATCCGCAATCCTTTTCCCTGTCGGCCGATTGGATACGCCACCAGTATCAATGGAGCGTGATCCGGCACGGCCTGGCAACGGGCGATCCGATGATTTTCCTGATGATTGCCACGGTTCTGCTGATCCTGACGCCCGTCGCGCGGGTGATTGTCTCGATCTACGCTTTTTTCGTGGATGGAGATACCAAATACGTGGTGGTAACGAGCATTGTCCTCGGTATCATGATCCTCACGGTCATCCTGGGAATTTTTGGCGTGCAATAGGTGCGCCCCGGAGTCGCAGGGCTACTTCCTGCCTTTATTTCTTTCCGCATTTTCCGGAACGCGCGGTGTGGAACGGTGTTTGGCAAGCGGGGGAAGCGTTCCGGGCAGCTTCTTCCCCCTGCTATACTCCTTGCTGCTGAATCCGCGCAGCGCGGAGCATGACAAAAATCGGACTCGGGTATGTCGACCTTTTTCATCGAACAATTCGGATGCCGCGCCACGCAAGCCGATGCGGCGGCCCTGGAGCGGCAATTGCTCCGGCAAGGCTACGGGGTTTCGCCGGATGCGAATTCCGCCGACGTGGTGGTGCTGAACACGTGCACGGTGACGGCGGCGGCGGACCTGCAGGCGCGCCAGGCGATTCACGCCATTCACGGGAAAAATCCGGCTGCGCGCATCGTCGTGACCGGCTGCTACGCGCAGCGCGCACCCGAGGAAATCGCCGCGCTTGGCGGCGTTTCGTGGGTGGTGGGAAATTCGCACAAGCCGGAAATTCCTCGCCTGATTGAAGAAATGCGGTGGGCTTTTTCCCCGGAAAGCGCCCCGGGATTTGTTGCGGTTTCGGAGATTCTGGGCGCGCCGGTGTCGCCTCGCAACGTTCCGCGCGGCGATATGGAACCGGGCGGCGGCCCGGCCAGAATCCTCGCCGGAAGCATCCTGGAGCAGCGCGAATTGCTGGTCGCTCCGGTTGAAGGCGGGGAAGCGGGACATACGCGGCCCGTGCTGAAGATTCAGGATGGCTGCGACAAGCGATGCTCCTACTGCGTGATTCCGCACGTGCGGGGGCGCAGCCGGAGCCTCTCGCCGGATCGCGCGATCGCGGAACTCGGCAAGCTTTCGAAATCGGGCGCGCGCGAAGTGGTGTTGAGCGGCATCGACATCGGCAACTACGGGCGCGACCTCGATCCGCGCACGAATCTGCGCGACTTGCTGAGCCGCGCGCTTGATGAAACGCCCATCGAGCGGCTGCGCGTGAGTTCCATCGAGCCGATTGACGTCAGCGAAGATTTGATTGCGCTTTTTGCGGCCAGCGGCCGCCTGGCGCGGCACTTCCACATGCCGCTGCAATCCGGCTCGGACCGCATGCTGGCGGCGATGCATCGCTGGTACCGCGCCGAGCATTACGCGCGGCGCGCGGAGCTGGTGCGCGAACGGCTTCCCGACGCGGCGATTGGCGCGGACGTCATTGCCGGATTTCCCGGCGAGACCGAAGAAGATCACGCTGCGACGCTGGCCCTGATCGAGCGCCTGCCGCTGACCTACCTGCACGTGTTTTCATTTTCGCCGCGGCCGGGCACGAAGGCGGCGGAGATGGGAGAACCTGTGCCTGCCGCGGTCATTACGCGCCGCGCGCGGGAACTGCGCGCTTTGGGCGAACAGAAAAAAACCGTGTTTCAGGCGGCGCAAGTGGGGCGCACGGCGCAGGCCCTGACTCTGAACCGCACCGGCGGCGATGCCTTCGGCCCATGGACGCGCGCGCTTTCCGGAAATTATCTGGACGTGCGCGTTCCCGGCGCATGGCCATCCAACCAGCTTCTGGAAGTGGAAATTACCGGCGTGCGGGATGCGTGCCTGGTGGGAACGTTGCACTGATCCGTCGCGAATCCTGCACACGGGAATTTCGTAACAGCTCTGAGTGACCGCAGTCCGGCTGGAGGCCGGCCGTGAGCGCCGATTTCCTGCGCCTTCCGCCTGCCGATTTCCGTTTGGAGTGTCCCACGTGCGTGTAGGAAATCTTTTGGTTGAGGGCGTTACGATTCGAAGATGACCTGGGCGAGCGCGGTGTTTCCGGTGTGCGTGATGGTGAGCGCGATGTGCTTGACGCCGAGGCGGCCGGCGATGGCCAGCGACGCCCCGGACAACTTCAGCGTGGGTTTGCCGCTCGGTTCGCGCACCACTTCGATGTCCACCCAGCGGACGCCCTGCGCCCATCCGGTGCCGAGCGCCTTCATCGCGGCTTCCTTGGCGGCAAAGCGCCCGGCGAACCGCTCGGCGCGGTTGCGATGCCTCTCGCAGTAAGCGATTTCCGAAGGCGTGAAGATGCGCCGCAGGAACGCGTGCCCGTGGCGCTTGATGGACGCTTCGATGCGGTCGACTTCCGTGATGTCCACGCCCAGGCCAACGATCATGGTTTCTCCGCGCGTCTTGCGATGGGTGCGCGCCGAATGCCGCGCCGACCATATGGAAATTATACCGCGTGCGCGCGAGGCAGACAGGACCTGACGCGTTACGTTAAAGTGGTGAGTAGGACACAGCATCCAAATGGCGCGTGCAATGAAAACTCGATTGGCAAGGCGCGGGGCCTCCCCGCGAAACTCCGGAGCGCCGGGCCGCGGCGGCAGCCCCGGCGACGGCTGGACCATGCGCCGCGCGGGCGAATTGCAAATTCTGGAATCGCGCGCGCTCGGTAAGCTCGGCTGGCTGACGCACGGTTTCAGCACGCTGCCAGGCGGCTGCAGCCGCCTGGACGGCAAGCCCGCGCTGAACCTGGGATTTACGGATTGGGACAAGCGCGCGCACGTGGAGAAAAATCGCGCGGCATTCGCGGGGAAAATTTCGGCGCGCCGGATGCGCTGGATTACGCTGCGGCAGTTCCATTCGGACGTAATTCACCTGGCTACGGCGTCCGCCGCAGATGATTTGCAGGCCGAAGCGCCCCGCGCCGATGCGCTGGTCACGCACGCGCCGGGGCTTCTGCTGGGCGCGCAGACAGCCGATTGCGTGCCGATCCTTCTGGCGGACAACAAGCGCTGTATCGTCGCGGCCATTCACGCGGGCTGGCGCGGCACGCTCGCGCGCATCGCCGAAAAGGCGCTGGGGCGAATGCGCATGGAATTCGGTACCCGCCCAGGCGACGTCGTCGCCGCGATCGGGCCGTCGATTGGCCGGTGCTGCTACGAAGTCGGTCCGGAAGTCGCGCAGGCGTTCGCAACGCAGTTTCCCGGGGCATCGCAATGGTTTGACGGCCCCTTTGAGCAACTGGCATATGGCGAGGAGCCGCTGTGGCTGCCCTGGCTGACCATGATGCCGCCGGGGCACGTGCCGCCTCCGCCGCGCGTGCAGCTGGATCTGCGCGCGTCGAATCTGTGGCAATTGATCAATGCGGGTGTGCCGGAAACGCAAATCGACGTGAGCGGCCTTTGCACTGCGTGCCGCAAGGACCTGTTTTTCAGTTATCGCCGCGACGGCGCGAAAACGGGGCGCATGATGGCGGCCATCGGGATTCGGGCCAGGTAGGAAAGGCTTCAGCCTGTCTGCCTTTGCTCTGTTTTATTCGAAATGAAAAAATGAGACAGACTGAAGCCTGTCTCACAACTGCGCACGCGCGGCACGCGGCTTACGGCAGGGAGACAAGAGGGCTGGGCGTTTCCATCAGGGCGAGCTGGCCGCAGGCGGCGAAGACGTCCTGCCCGCGCGAGTAGCGCACAAATGACGGCACGCTTTTCTCGATCAGAATTTTCTGGAATGCGTCGATACTTTCCGCGGTTGGCGCGCGATACGGCAGATTTCCGGGATTCCACGGAATCAGGTTCACCTTGGCGCGAATGTGCGCGAGCAGGCGCACCACGCGCCGCGCATCTTCGGGCGAATCGTTCACCCCGCCCAGCAGGACGTATTCAAACGTAAAATATTCCCGCGGCCGCAGGGGATATCTCTGGCAGGCGTCGAGCAAAACTTCCAGGGGATACTTGCGATTGATGGGCATGAGCGCGTCGCGCTGCTCGTTGCTGGAAGCGTTGAGCGAAATGGCCAGGCTGGGGCGAATTTTTTCCTGCCCGAGCCGCTCGATTCCGGGAACGATGCCGCTGGTGGAAAGCGTGACGTGGCGCGGGGCGAGCCCGATCCCCTTGGGATCGAGCAGAATGCGCACGGCGGCCATGGTCGAGTCGTAGTTGAGCAGCGGTTCGCCCTGGCCCATCAGCACGATGTTGGTTTGCGGCGCAAGCTGTTCGCGATTTTCCTGGAGCGCCACCAGGGCCTGCCCGACGATTTCTCCCGCCGAAAGGTTGCGAATCAGTCCCAGCTGCGCCGTAAGGCAAAAGTGGCAATCGACGGCGCAGCCGGCTTGGGAGGAAATGCAAATGGTCTGGCGGCCGTCGCGGGGCATGAAGACGGCTTCGATCTGCGCGGGCTTGGCGGCGTCTCCGCCGATCGAGAACAGATACCGGATAGACCCGTCCACGGAAGCAAACCGGCGCAGGATGCGGGGAAGCGTGATGCGCGCCTCTTGGGCCAGTCGCGCGCGCAACTCCGCCGGTAGGTTCGTCATCGCGGCGAAGTCAAAGCGCCGCTCGCGATACAAAGCGTTATAAATTTGCGTGGCGCGGTACGCTTTTTCGCCGAGTGTTGCGGCAAACGCGCGCAATTCTTCCAGTGATTTTCCGAGCAATTCAACAGGCACGCGGGGTCTCCATCAAACTCTTATTTTAGCATGCGGGGACGTTCCGGCAGGCGACCCCGGCATGCCCTGGGTCGCGTTTGTGGCCCTGCTCGTGACGCACCTGTGACACAATGGATAAATGAATCAGCCGGTGCGGGATATCGAACGGGCGGAGCTGCCCAATGGCCTGGTAATCGTCACGGAGAAGATGCCGCATGTGCGGTCGGTTTCCGTGGGCTTCTGGCTGGGCAGCGGTTCGCGCGGCGAATCGCCCGAACGCAACGGGATCGCGCACTTTATCGAGCACATGGTGTTCAAGGGCACCGAGCGGCGCACGGCCGAGGAGATTGCGCAGTCGGTGGACTCGGTGGGCGGAATGCTCGACGCGTTCACGGCGAAGGAGATGACCTGTTTCAACGCGAAAGTGCTCGACGAGCACCTGCCGGTCGCCTTTGACGTGCTCTCCGACCTGGTGCTGCGGCCGCGATTTGACGCCGCGGACATTGCCAGGGAAAAGCAGGTGGTCCTCGAGGAAATCAAGATGGACGAGGACAACCCCGAATATCTGATTCACGAAATGTTTACGCAGAATTTCTGGAGGGGGCATTCGCTGGGGCTGCCGATCCTGGGAACGCCGGAAACGGTGTCGCAATTTTCCATCGACGCCCTGCGCGAATGCTTTGGTTCGTGGTACGCGCCGAATAACACCGTCATCACGGCGGCGGGAAACCTGGAGCACGCCCGGCTGGTGGATCTGGCGGTGAAGGAATTCGGCGGGGTGCCGCGCGCCGGGAAATCTGCGGCGCCGGTCGCGCCGCGCCCGCTTGCCAGCGTCCAGCAGCGCAACAAGAAGGAACTCGAGCAGGTGCACATCGTGATCGGTGTGCCGTCGTACCCGCTGGCGCACGAACGGCGCTACGCGGCGTCGCTGCTGAATATTATTCTGGGCGGCGGAATGTCTTCGCGGCTGTTTCAGAACATACGCGAGCGGCAGGGCCTGGCGTATGCGATTGGCAGCGACCTGTCGCCGTACACGGATGCGGGCGTGCTTTCGGTCTACGCGGGAACCTCGCGGGAATCGGTTGAGCAATTGATTCGCTCGGTCGTCCAGGAGTTTCGCGTGATCCGCAGCGCAGCGGTCAGCGCCGCGGAATTGCGCCGCGCCAAGGATCACCTGAAAGGTTCGATGATGCTTTCGCTGGAATCGACGAGCGCGCGCATGTCCAACCTGGCCCGCCAGGCATTGTATTTCCACCGCTTCGTTTCGCTGGACGAAATGCTAGCCTCGATCGAAAAAGTGACGGCCGAGGAAGTGCAGGCGATCGCGCACGATTTCTTTGAGCCGGGGCGCTTCGCCCTCACGATGCTCGGCAATTTGAACGGTTTTCGGGCCACCGAAGAATTGCTGGCCTGGTGAGCCGGGCGTAATGGTTGTTCCCTCCACCCGAAAAATGTTTGCAAGTTCCGCTTGGCGTTGTTGACGCCGGTGTCCCCGTTTGTCATGATTCGTTGGGCCTGCATGCGCTCCGGGCCGGATCATCGGGGAAAGGAAAACATCGCTTGCGCGTCACCGTATTGGCTTCCGGGAGTTCGGGTAACTGCACGTTGCTTGAAACCGGGCACACGCGCCTGCTGGTGGATGCCGGAATCGGCAAAAAAGAAACGCTGCGGCGCCTTGCCGCGGTGGGCCGCGAGGTGGAGCGCCTCGACGGCATCGTCATTTCCCACGAACATAGCGATCATATCGGCTCGCTGGCGCAAGTGCTGGGGCAATGGCGCACCACCGTGTACCTCACCGAAGCGACGCATACCGAGGTGATGCGCATTCTTCCGGAAAGCTCGCACAAGCGCCTGGACCGCGTCGAGCACATCCGCGCGGGGCAGCGATTCATCGTGGGCGACATTGAAGTGTCTCCGATTTCCATACCGCACGATGCCGTGGACCCGCTGGGATTCACCTTCCGGGCGAACGGCGCGAAGGTCGCCATCGTCACCGACCTCGGCTACCTGCCCGAACTCGTGAAAGTGCATTTGCGCGATTCCGACTGCTTGATGCTGGAATCCAATCATGACCTCGACATGCTGAAGGTGGGGCCGTATCCGTGGCACATCAAGCAGCGCGTGATGAGCCGCACGGGGCACTTGTCGAATCACTCGGTGAGCGAATTCCTGGCCGACGCGGAAGCGTTTGACGCGCGCGCCCGCTACGTGGTGCTCGCGCATCTTTCCGGGAATAACAACAACCCGGATGTGGCGCGCATTTCCGCCGAAGAAGCTCTCGGCCGCCGCACCGGCGCTGCGGCATTTTCCGGCGAGCTGATCATCGCCCGGCAGGAATCTCCCCTTCCTACACTCGATTTGTAAATTCCGCCGCAATCCAAAGGAGCCGGCATGAGCGAACCGATTACGATCGTAGCGCGCTTCCGCGCAAAAGCAGGGCGCGAAGCGCGCCTGCGGCAGCTATTGCAGGGCCTGATTGAGCCCACGCGCGCCGAAGCGGGCTGCCTTCTCTATGATTTGCACCAGTCGCAGAGCGATCCCGCCCAATTTTTATTTTACGAAATCTGGAAGTGCGCAGCGGACGTGGACGCGCATTTCCAGACGCCCCACCTGCAGGCCATGCTTCAAGTGGTTCCGGAATTGTTGGAGGAACCTCTGGACGTAACCCGGTGGACGAGGTTGTAGCCTGCCATTGCGGCAAGCTCCGGAAAAACTGTTGCCGTGGACTACTGCGCCGGCAGCCCGGCAAGCCGTTTGCGGGAGTAGTCGAGCATGACTTCGGCGAGGTCGTGCATGCGGCGGACCCCGGCGTCCGCGAGTTTTCCGGGCCGAATCGATGACCGGTGAAACAGCCGCCCCGCGCTCCTGCACCTCAATGCGGCACCGACGTAGTGTAAACGCGGTACCAATCCTCGGTTATTTCGCGCTGCGCCTGCTCAAGAGTCAGGCTGCCCGAGCAGACCTCGGCATGCAGATAAGTTTCCACCTTGTCCTTGGTGCGCGCGCCGCCGTCCGGGATGGAAGCCTTATACGGTTCGGGCCAAAGATTTCTGGGGTCCGTGGGATTGCCGCCCAGTTCGAGCGGAATAAAATGGTCCTCTTCATAATCCCGCAACCTGGATCTGGTGTAGCCGTATTCGGCAATCTGCTGGACCTTCAGGCGATGCGTATAGCTGACTCGTGGCCGGATGGACCGGGTACTCCACCTCGGGTTGCAGATCGTTTTGCGGATATTTCCCTGCGTGATATCCGGATTGATTGCCCCGGGAGTGCGCCCCAGGTCCGGATAAATATCCGCAGGGCCGACAAGCGCTGCGCCGGATTCGACCAATCCAGAAGGTTTCGACGGGGCGCGCGTGCGCATCAGCCATGCAAACAGAACGACCACTCCCGCCGCGATCAGCAGGGAAACAACGCTTTTCCGGTTTCGCATCGTTCTTAGTTTAACTCAAGTGGCAGAATTTCCGTTTCCGAGCTGCGGAACGCGGATGGCGCGCTCTTCCGCGCCATCCACGCGCCATCGAATGTATCGATCGGACCTGGAATACGGACCCATACTATGGGCATTCTTCGGGGTGCGCTGATTCCAAAGGAGGTATTCCGTTCTGCAATCAAGCCGGGGATGCGCATTCCCGGCTGCGGAGGCTATGAATCGCGCATTGCCATTGGGGTGGGCAGGCCAGCAAGGGTGAGCCGATACGGCTTTCGAGGCCATTCTAAGGGCTCCCGGGAAGACCGGATTAACCTGCCGCTGAAAGCATCTGCTCGTAGGTACATTCCATGGTTCTAAAATGTTTAGTTACTAATTGACTGCATAACAAACACAGAATAAACCGCCCCGCACATTAGAGATTTATAATATGCGGACGCAATTGATCCCAATCGGCTCTGTGCCAATCATCGGCTTCTCCGGCGTTCGATTCTTCGCCGCGATGTGCGCAGACTGCCACAGGATCACGTTCATGGAGGCATCTCGGTGATTAAGCACCGCCGTTGGCCCTACATTACAACTGCCCTTATTGCTGTAAGCGTGCTGGTATTCCTGTTTACCCACGCGCAGCTGCAACGGGAGCGGGACCAATACCTTGAGGTGCAATCCCGAACCATCAGTCTGGTTGCCGAGCATCCTGACGCCCCGTTGACGCCGGCTCAGCAGGCTATGGTCGACGATTACCGCAAAACCAACCCGCACGATTGGGAACTCATGCAGTCCGTGCCGGCCGGTTCGACCAACCTTTACGAGGTGAACGATGAACTGGGGGCGCTGGGGCGGCGGCTGAATGACTTCCAGCAACACTCGATCACCGCGCGTTTCTCGCTCTATCCTCCGCACCGCTCCGCGCTGAGCTATTTCACGGCTAATTTCCTGCACCGTGACTGGATTCACTTGCTCTTCTGCATGGGCTTTTTATGGATGGTGGGTGGGGCCCTGGAAGATTTGTGGGGAAGGCGAATGTATGCCGGGATTTTACTTTTTTGCGGCCTGTCGTCGATCTGGGCTTTCGGCGCCACGTATCAGAGCGGTCTGGTTCCACTGATTGGCGCCTCGGGGTTGGTTGCCGGGTTGATAGGCGCATATGTGATTCGCTTTCCGAAGACCACGATTCAGCGCGGCACGGCCCTGTGGGTCATTCGGTCCCGCTTGCTTCACTTCAGTTCGCCTGTCTATGTCGTGTTTCCGATGTGGATTTTGGGGTCCATGTTCTGGGGAAAGTCGCCAACGGATTTGACCAATGCCGCGTACTGGGCGCAGGCCGGGGCTTTTGGCAATGGCATGGTTCTGGGGCTCTTGTTGTGGCTTACAGGCGTGGAGAATTACATGACCCAGCAGATCGAGACCGAAGTGGCCTGGTCGGTCGATCCGCATATCGCCGAGGCAACCGAATATCTGCAGCGGGGCGAGCTTGACGCCGCGATGAATAGTGTGAATGCGCAGATCACCGAGAAGCCTTCTTCGGTTGAGGCGCATGAGATGCTGGTGAGCCTCTATTTCCGGAAGGGCAACGCCATCATCAAATACCAGCATGCCCTTGAGTCGCTTTGCGATGTGCAATTGCAGGCGGCGAACCCGGAGGCGGCCTGGGAGAATTACGAGACCTATCTCAAAGTGGGTGGCCGGAAAATGCCCGCGGCAACATGGATCCAGCTGGCCCGGTTCGCCGAAAATCAGGGAAATGTATGGTCCGCCGCAGAGTTGCAAGCGAAAAATGATCAATGGCAGTTGGTCTGCGCCAATGTATTCGGCCTTGAGTGGAGTCACTGACTCCGGGCCATGATGGATATCCGCTCGCCCTCGTCCGTATAATGTGGACGGTCTGGTAAGGACCGTTTCCGAGATCAGGTTTCGAGAGCGTGGGAGAGACCCATTGCCATCTCTATTTTCCGCCAGCAGACCTGGCAGGAACTGTTTTCCCTAAACAGGGATTTTAAGTTGTCACCGCAAGAACCGGAGCGCGATACCTTTCGTTCTTGCACAAGACTGTCCAAGCCATGCGAACCAGTTTATTGGCCAAGGCCACGATGACCACATTCTGGTGTGCACGCGCCAGCAGTTGCGCTAACCAACTGCTCAGACCAGGTGCTTGCTTGTCTCGCTGTTGCACTACGCTGCGTGCACCTTGAATGAACAGGGTTCGTAAGTACTTGTTGCCCCGTTTACTGATACCCAGTAATTTCTGTTTGCCGCCGGTGGTGTACTCCCCCGGAACGATTCCCATCCAGGCTGCCAGATTTCGTCCTTTTCGAAATGCACTTGCATTGCCCACCGCAGCGATCAGGGCTGTTGCGGTAACTGGGCCGACTCCGGGAATCTCTGTGAGACGCTGACAGTCCTCATTCTCTTTCGCTGTTTTCTGAATCACCCGATCCATCTCCTCAATGCGTGCGCCGAGCTGATCGAGTTCCAATTTGAGTTGCGCCAACAGAACGCGAAAAGATCCCGACAGTCCCAGCTCTGCATCTTCTAATATCCTGGGAAGCTGCTGATCCACATAACGTCGGCCTTTGGGTAGCGTGAGTCCACGCTCCAGCAGAAGGCTGCGGATCTGGTTGACCACTGCGGTGCGTCGCATCACCCAACGCTCGCGCACACGATGCAGAGCTTGCAAGTCGAGCTGTTCTTCCGTTTTGATCGGCACAAAACGCATCCTCGGCCGTTGCACCGCTTCGGCGATCGCTTCCGCATCCAGAAAGTCACTCTTGTTGGTCTGCAAATAAGGCTTCACGTATTG
>DATLTA010000195.1:0-16096 GCA_035533775.1 Candidatus Dormiibacterota bacterium
CCACCACCAGTGCGATCACCGCCAGCAGAATCACCATGATGGCCAGCACGGCGGCCATGGCAATGTAGCCGCCGCGCCTGGATACTTCCTCCCGCGCCATCTGCCCCAGCGATTTGCCGTCACGCCGCATCGAACAGAAGAGAATCACGAAGTCCTGCACGCACCCGCCAAGCACCGCGCCGACAATCAGCCAGAGCGTCCCGGGCAGGTATCCGAATTGCGCGGCCAGCGTGGGACCCACCAGCGGCCCCGGTCCGGCAATCGCCGCGAAGTGATGCCCCATCAGCACCCATTTGTTGGTGGGAACAAAATCGCGGCCGTCCTCCAGGCGTTCGGCGGGCGTCGCGCGATTCGCATCCAGCGCCAGGACCCGGGAAGCGATAAATGCGGAGTAAAAACGGTAGGCCAGCAGGTACGTGCAGGTGGATGCCAGGATAAACCACGTGGCGTTCAGCTTCTCGCCGCGTTCCAGAGCGATTGCGCCCAACCCCGCAGCACCCAGCAGCGCAATCCCCGCCCACATCACCACGCTTAGCGCTTTTTTCATTAAATTCCTTTCCGCGCATCCTAGACATGAGGACAGAAATAGTCAACCCGGCACTGCCGGGGCAGTCACTGCCTCCTGCTACTTGGTGGAAACCTTGGAAATCCCAGCCTGGATGGACCATTCTTCCCAGGCGCGTTCGTGCGTGACCGGCTGATTGTGAAAATCGCCGGAGCAATCGACTTCGCCGGGCGAAAGATAGGTGATTTCCTGGCCCGTGGACATGGCCTTGATGAGCACCTCGGCATTCAGGCGCAGATAGAACGTGGTGAACACGACATCGCGCAACGATTGTCCCGCAACCGCGCTGCCGTGGCCGCGCATCAGCGCCGCCTTGCCCTTTCCAATCGTGCGGGCCAGCGAATCCCCCATCTCATTCGTCGTGACCAGCATGTGGGTGTCGCCAAAATGGTCGCGAATATCCCACACGGGCACTTCGTGGCCGAGGACGGACGCGGAATGCAGCGCCGGACGCATCACCGTCTTCGTCACGGCAAGGGGAAGCAGTTCGTGCGCATGGTTGTGGCAGACGGCCATCACGTCCGGCCGCGCCCGGTAGAGGCACCCGTGAATGAACCGCTCGGAGTACGCGCGAAACCCGCGCAAATCCACCGGAGCGCAGTCCAGATCGAATTCCAGAATGTCATCGCTGGTCACCAGGCTGGGCGCGCGGGACCTCGACATCAAAAAGCGCTGCGGATTTTCAGGATTGCGCACGGAGACGTGCCCGAACGAATCCACCAGCTGCAAATGCGCGATAATGCGGTTCGCTATCACCAATTCCGAAATTGCCGCTCTGGCATCCATCAGCGGATTCCTCCCGAAATCTGGTTTCTACGATTGCATGACGCGGGAAGTCTGCACGCTACCAGGCGATACTGCAAGGCATAAGTAGGACAGGCTTCAGCCTGTCCGTATTTCGCAACATGAGACTCCCAATGAAAATGGAATAAAAAACCAAACAGGCTGAAGCCTGTTCTACTTAACGCGTTGCACAGGCGGCAAAAAGGCAACTGCCTCCGGCAAGCCGGAGGCAGTTGGAAGTTTCAGCAGTCAGCGATCGAAAACCGGCCTAGTCGCCGGCAACCGGTTCGCCCACTTGGGGCTTGGCAGCGCCGTTTCCGTTTCCAGCGGCGTTGCTGATCGTAACGGGAGCCGTGGACGGGGTCGCTTTCTTGATGTCCATGAGCGAACCGATCTGCACGACTTCTTCCGGAGCCTTCTTGAGAACGAGTTCCTCGTAGATTTTGCGGACGCGCGCCTCTTCCTTGAGGAATTCGGCACGGCGCCGGGCGCGATTTTCCTCGGCCGCCGTGTTGGGCACTTCGTGGTCGACGTGGCGAACGCGCGCGGCGTCCTCGGCATCGATCACCAGCGAGTGCTCGTAGGCATTGAGGCCAACCTCTTTGCCCTTCGCGTAGATCTCATGCTTGCCGTGTTCCTTGTACCACTGCGCGACGGTCGCGTTCTTGTACATGTTCTCGATGATCTTGCGCCAGCCGATGCCCGTGTTGTACGCGCAGAAGGAAATTTCGCCCTGCTGCGTGGCGTACGGGATGATGCACATTTCGGTGCGCCGGAAGTCATAGTTGAACAGGTCCTGGAACCACATTCCCGCGATGAACAGGAAGTTCCACGGGTCGCTGCGGCGCTTCTGGGCGTCTTCGAACGTGCGCTCCGGACCGGCCGTGCCGTACTTCTTGCGCTGGTTCGCCGTCAGGCCCCAGGACTTGTCAAACTTCTTCCACAAATCAACCAGGCGGAAGTTTGAAGGGGACTGGTACGGGCGGTAGTTCTTGAGCAGCGCCAGCGCCATGGTGAGGTTGGAAAATGTCTTGCCGCGCGCCGCGTCGGTGACTTTCTTGACGTCCTCGACCAGTTGCGGCACATCCAGGAACTTCGGCACCGGGGCCCATTCCTTGGTTTCCTTGTTGATCATGACGGCCGTGCCTACGCCGCAGTTGGGGTGGCAGCCGCAGCTCACCGAGCCCCATTGGGATTCGGGGCCATGCGAGAGGTCGGCGAAAGCCGCAAACGTGCTGATCATGGAAATGGGGAACCAGTCGCGCGTCGGCTCCACTTTGCCCACCTGCGCGCTGACGTCCTGCGCCAGATGCGAAAGCGTGTAGCGCTGCTTCATGCGGCGCTCAGGAGTGATTTCCTCGTCCCGACCGGTGAAGGACACGGGCTGGAAGGCCACGAAAGAAATTTTCTTGGGGTTTTCCATCGCGAACTTCACGATGGCGCCCACCTGGTCATTGTTCAGGTTGTTGACGATGGTGGTGACCAGAATGATTTCGATGCCCGCCGAGTGCATGTTTTCGATGGCGCGCAGCTTGACGTCGAACAGGTTGCCCACCTGGCGGTGGCTGTTGGCGTCGTTGCCGATGCCGTCGAATTGCAGATAGGCATAGCGGAGTCCCGCTTCGAACGCCTTCTTGCAAAATTCCTTGCTCTTGGCGAATTCGATGCCGTTGGTCGCGGCCTGCACGCTGTTGTAGCCGATCTTGCGCGCGTGCCGGATGGCGTCGAGGAATCGCGGGTGCATTGTCGGCTCACCGCCGGAAAACTGCACGGACATCTGGCGGCGCGGCTTGATCTTCAGCGCGTTGTCCAGGATTTCCTGAATTTCCTCCCAGGAAAGCTCGTGAACGTATCCGACCTGGTTGGCGTCCATGAAGCAGGGATCGCACATCATGTTGCAGCGGTTGGTGAGGTCCACGGTGAGCACGGAGCCGCGGCCGTAGCGGACGGTGCTGGAGCCGTGCTTGTGCAGGTCCTCGTCATTGTGCGCCGGGATGTCGCGGCCCGGGAAATTCTGCTCGATCCAGTTCAAAAACTTCGCGTCGATGGCCATCATGTCTTCGTACTTGCCATGGATGGGGCATTCCTTGACCATCCAGACTTCGCCGTCGCGCTCGATGATCTGCGCCTTGATTTCTCCGACCTTCTCGGTCATCAGGTCGCGCCAGTCCTTGGTCCCATCGAAGATGGCGTCGCGCGCGTCCTTGACGCAGCCCGGGCACAACGAGTCCGTCTGCCGCGGCCAGCCGAGTGTGGGCTTGGACTTCTCCCACGACTTCAGCAGCGGCTTATCCGACCATTTCGGGGTAAACGAAGGGTTCGGGTTGTGCTTGTTAAAAACCTGGATCGAGTCAAAGGCCACGGCGGCTGTTTTGCAAACCACGTAATCCAATGCTTTCCATGCTCGTGTCCCTAGAGTTTGAGGCATTTTCACAATCCTCCACACTTACGATTCAATTTTAAAATTCGACTGCTTATAACAATGCGGGAGCCCTCAGTAATTGGGTCGGCCCCTGAAACGATACTATCCTAGTGTAAAGACGCCCCTGGGCGTCCACCTAAATCTTTCCCAGTGTGTAGATTGCCCGTAATCCACCGGGGTCGTCCACAGTGTTGTGCCCAAACGTGTCAAAATGGGCCTAAACGGCAGTTTGGTGCAGCCAATGGGGAGGTAGATGTAGCCTATTTTTAAGAAATTTCGCCTTCTGGCAAGCCTTGCCATTCCCGCACACTTACCCAACATAAAAATGGTGGAGGAAATGGTGGATTAGTGGACGCTTTCTCCTGCCTGCTGAGCCGCTTCGGTGCGCTTCGGATCGAAGATCGGTGACAAAAAATATCCAAATTTTCCCTCAAAGCTTGTGACTGGTTCCTCGGAAGCGACCAGTATGCGGATGGACGGTCTCACCAACGCAACGGTCAACAGCCACCTTCGGCAAAGCAGTCCGTGCCTTGCACCAAAGAAAGGTCAAGTATGAGGGGTGCCCTCCCTGATCGCCCTTATGAGTTCCGGCGATTCAGGGAAAATGTGTGGGCAACTGCACAATGAGCCTGAATGAACTGAATCGGAGAGATTCATTTCCAGGGCGCGCCACTCGACTGGGTAGAAACTTCCCCAGTACTCCTGTACCCATAAAGTGGGGCTAACCAGCTATCGCCCTCTGCGGACCAAGAATCCAGAATAATTTCGTGGAGCAAGTTCAATTGGCTTGGTGCCTCAACTCAGGAGAATTGCTGTCATGAATTACTGGTGGTGCATGGATTGCCTGGTCGCAGTGAATCTGGACAAGCATGGGCGGTGCGGAATCTGCGCGTCGGAAGCCGTGGATCCAATCGAACGGAGAAACAATATAACTCGTTCCGTTTCAGCTGCTCATCAAGAAAGTGCGGCCGTTCAAGCCAACGCGTGATTGACCTGTCCAGTGCGGCAACGGAACATTTCGGATACGTGGGACAAGGCCTCACTCCCGTTTTCCTCTGTCCGGTAACGTCGTTCGAAACATCCCCCGCGGAATTCGATCCCCTGCCGGCAAATCCGCGCCCGAACAAAGCTCGTTCGGAATACGGAGCAAGAGCAGACAATCCCGGCATCTGATCTTCCGCGGCCCCCCCGGACGCGTGGCGCCTCCCCCACCGTGGGGGCCTTCCCGTTAGCAGCGCGATCGATGCGCGTCCCGGGAACTGCGCAATCCGCGACGATACCTACGAGCGCGCTGCCGCAGCGCGGGCCCCTGCAAGTACAACACGCCCGGATCGTCGTATACTGTTCGGATTCAATCCAGGGAGCACGACATGATCCGCCATCTCAAGACCGGCCAATCCGCGGAAACGAAGGCTGAAAACAGCGCACAGGTCCGCGGCACGGTCGAATCGATACTGGCCAGCATCGCCGCGCGCGGCGAAGCGGCTGTTCGCGAATATTCGGAAAAGTTTGACCAGTGGTCGCCCGCATCGTTCCGGCTGTCGGAAAGCGAAATTGACCAGTGCGTGCGCGCCTTGCCGCAAGGCGTGATCGAAGACATACAATTCGCGCAGGCGCAGATTCGCAATTTCGCACTGGTGCAGCGCGCCGCGCTGCGGGACGTGGAAGTGGAAACGCTCCCCGGCGTGATTCTGGGACACAGGAACATTCCCGTAAACAGCGTGGCCTGTTACGTGCCCGGCGGACGGTATCCGATGGTCGCTTCGGCGCACATGAGCGTGGTGACGGCCAGGGCCGCCGGGGTGAAACGCATAATTGCCGCCGCGCCACCGTTTGGCGGCAAGCCGCATCCGGCCATAGTAGCGGCCATGCATTTTGGAGGCGCCGACGAAATCTACGCATTCGGCGGCGTGCAGGCGATCGCAGCCATGGCTCTGGGCACGGAAAATATCGCGCCCGTCGACATGCTGGTTGGCCCCGGCAACGCGTACGTCGCCGAAGCCAAGCGGCAGTTGTTCGGGCGCGTCGGCATCGACTTGCTAGCGGGGCCGACGGAAACGCTGATCATTGCCGACGACACGTGCGATGCCGAAATGGCCGCCGTGGATCTGATCGGCCAGGCCGAGCACGGCCCGGGCAGCCCCGCCGTGCTGCTCACAAATTCCGCGAAGCTGGCGTCGGAGACGCCCGCGGCAATCGAAAAACTTTTTTCGTGGCTGCCAACCGCGGAGATTGCACGGCAAGCCTGGCAGAATTGCGGCGAAATTATCCTGTGCGACACGCTGGACGAAATGGTCCAGGAAGCCGACCGCATCGCTTCCGAACACGTGCAGGTGCTCACGCGCGATCCCGATTATTTTTTGCAGCGCATGACCAACTACGGCGCGCTGTTCCTGGGCCACCGCACCAACGTCGCCTACGGCGACAAGGTGATCGGCACCAACCACACGCTGCCGACGATGAAGGCGGCGCGCTACACCGGCGGGCTGTGGGTCGGGAAATTCATCAAGACGTGCACCTACCAGCGCGTGCTCACCGATGAAGCCTCCGCGATGGTGGGCGCGTACTGCTCGCGGCTGTGCGCGCTGGAAGGATTCGCCGCGCACAAGGAACAGGCGGACCTGCGCGTGCGCCGCTACGGAAGGAAGGTCGCCTAACCCATGGAATCTTCGCAGGAACAGGTTTTCAAGCCGCGCCCCGTAGCCGTCGTCACCGGAGGCACGGGAAGCATTGGGGCAACGATTTGCCGCGCCCTGGCCCGCGAGGGCATGCGAGTGGTCGTGGGCTACAACCGGTCGGTGGATGCGGCGCGCGCGATTGTCGAGAGTCTTCCTGGTGAGGGACACGCCGCCCTGGCCTCACCGGTCACCGACAGCGCAGCCCTCGCAACGCTTTCCTCCACAGTGAAGGCGCGCTATGGAGTCTGCGACGCCCTGATCAACTGCGCGGGCACCACGCGCTTCGTGCCGCATAACGATTTGAACGGCCTCGATGACGCCCTGATCGAAACCATTCTTGCCACGAACGTGCGCGGCCCGTTTGCCGCGCTGCGCGCCTTGCGCCCGTTGCTGGAAAAGAGTGCGCAACCCGGCGGCGCGGTGGTCATCAACATTTCTTCCATTGCCGGAGTTACGGCCATGGGCAGCAACGTGATGTATTGCGCGTCGAAGGCTGCGGTCGACAACATGACCAAATCGCTGGCGCGCGCGCTGGCGCCGCGTATTCGCGTCCTGTCGATTTCACCCGGCGTGGTCGACAACGACTTTATCCGTTCCATGGACCAGCGCTGGCTGGACGAGCAGGTGGCACGCACGCCGCTCAAGAGGCTCGCGCAGCCCGAAGAAGTTGCTTCCGCCGTCGTCGCGGCGATCAAGCTGCTCACGTTCACCACCGGTTCGATCATTGCCGTGGATGGCGGCCGCCCGCTGAGCTGAAGCAAACAAAATTCAGGAGCCCCTTCCCATGCTCGTTGACATCTACACGCACATCATGCCGCCGCAACTGCTGAAATCGATGGAAAGCCTGGGCCAGGCCTCGGGCCTGGTGAATCGCATGGCGTCTATCCGCGAATTACACGATCTGGACGCCAGGTTCCGCGCCATGGACGCGCTGGGCGACTACCGCCAGGTCATTTCCCTGCCCAACCCGCCGCTCGAGGCCATCACGACGCCTGCCCAGGGACTCGAACTGGCGCGCATTGCAAACGATTCCATGGCCGATATGGTGAGCCGCCACCCCAATCGATTGCCCGCGTTCGTCGCCGCGCTGCCCTTTCACGACATGGAGGCAACGCTTGCGGAATTGAAACGCGCCATCGAAACGCTGGGGGCGCGCGGCATCCAGATCTTCACGAACGTGAAGGGCCGCCCGCTGGACGATCCGGAATTCGAGCCGATTTTTGCGGCCATGGAGAAATACGATCTTCCCATCTGGCTGCACCCCGCCCGCACAGCGGCGATGGCGGACTACAAATCGGAAAAAGTATCGCGTCTGGAAATGTGGTGGTGTTTCGGCTGGCCGTATGAGACCTCAGTGGCGATGTCGCGCCTCGTGCTTTCCGGCGTATTCGACCGCCATCGGAATCTGAAAATCATCACGCACCACCTGGGCGGGATGATTCCTTATTTCGACAAGCGAATTGAAGACGGCTTGGCCCTGCTGGGCAGCCGCACGCCGGGCGAGGATTATTCCGGCATCCTGCCGTCATTGAAACGCCCGCTGATCGATTATTTCCACATGTTCTATGCGGATACGGCGCTTTTCGGGGCTTCGCGCGGGCTTGCCTGCGGCGTGGATTTTTTCGGCGCCGACAACGCCGTGTTCGCATCCGACGCGCCGTTCGGGCCGGTTGCGACGACGCGCGACGGCGTCGCGGCGCTCGACCTGGAAACGTCGCAGCTGGAAAAAATCTGCCACCGCAACGCGGAAAAACTCCTCAACAGAAAGTTCGTCTGAGAATTATGTGGAAGGCGGGTTGATCCCGAACTATTCGTTCGCGATGGGACGAAGAACCGCCACGGCAAAGTGCGCCAGCAGCGGCGCGCCTTCATCCAACTGCAGCCAACGTACCACGCAGTGGTCCTTCAGGTATTTCCCCACGCGCGCCTCGTTGATGCCCAGATGATCGGCGAGTTTTTCCTTCAGGTTTGAGCCTTCGCGGCTGCTCCGCCCGCTGCGCAGCAGATTCCCGATCCCGACGCGCAGCGTCTGGCAGGATTCCACATAGTAGTAGGTGGTCTGGTCGGTATCGGTGATCAGGAAAACGCCAGGGCCGGCGGGAGCTTCCTCGGGCAGATCGACAGGGTGCACCGAACATGCCAGCATGCGGCGAAGCTGCGATTCCAGCTGCACCATGCGCGAAGAAAGCGCCGGATCGCCCGAACGGGCGCGCACCTGAAACGACGAACCGGCGGCCGTGTCGATACCGCGGATCGTTTCCGGTTCCTGAGCGCGCGGCCGCAAAATTTCTTCGGCCTGTTGTGTGCGGGCGCGAGGCTCCGCGGCACGGTCAAATATGGATGGCGGAACGGGCAGCGCGACCGGCTCTGGAGCAGGCCTTGCCGCGGAAACACCCGCGGGAACGCTCGCGGGAGCGCCCTTCGCACCCTTGTTGCGGCCTCGCCCGCCTCGGCGCCCTCGGCGCTTGCGGCGGCGGCCCGGCGCGGCATCCGCTACCGGTGCTTCGGCTACGGTACCCGCTTCGGCCGGCGGTTGTTCGAAGACGGATTCCTGCTGGCCTCCGTCCATTTCCTCACCTGCTTCGGAAACTTGCTCTTCAGAAAATTCTGCGATGATAGGCTCCATTCGAACAGCCGGTTCCGCGGTCGTTTCGCCTGCGGAAGTTGCGGCGGAGGGTGCGGGAATTGGCGCTCCCAGACGGGTCAGGGCCTCTTCGGCCTTCTGTTTCCATTGCGCGCGGCGAAATCGCTCGAAAGCCACGGTGTACCAGCGAATCGCCTCGGGAAGCGTTCCGGCTTTCTCATAAATCTGCGCGAGCTCGTAGGAAACCATAGCGTCACGTGTGCGTTCGTATAACGCAGAGAGTTGCCCGGGGGGATCCGCGCTGGTTCGCGCCTTGCGGATCCGCGCCTGAATTTGTCGCCAATCGCTCACGGGCAAACATTGTATCAGCCGCACGCAAACGGAGCCAGCGGTACGCATAGAAAAGCGATGCAGGTGTTCCCGACCGGTCACCGTTGCTGGCCGGCATCCCGCGCGCTATGATCGCCGCTTGCCACTCTCACCCGCCACCCTGAGCGAAGTTACACGCCTGGCCGCTTACGTCATTTTCCTGGGAAGCTACCTGGCCTTCGCTCTCGGAAAATTTCCCGGAATGAAAATTGACCGCCCGGGCGCGGCCATCATCGGCGCGGTATTGATGGTAGCGTTTCGGGCGGTGCGGCCATCGGACGCGCTCCGCTTCATTGATTTCGGCACGATTGTGCTGCTTTTTTCGATGATGTTGCTTGTCGCCTATCTTCATTTGGATGGTTTTTTCGACAGGGTAACGGAATGGATGGTTGCCCGAATCCGGCAGCGGCATTTACTGCCTGCAACGATTTTTCTGAGTGGGGTGCTCTCGGCATTTTTCGTAAATGACATCATCTGTTTGATGATGGTCCCGTTCACGTTGAAGCTGGCGCGGCGCATGGGGCTGAAACCCGCGCCTTACCTGTTGGCTGTCGCGACCGCGGCCAATATCGGGAGCGTCGCCACGATCACTGGAAACCCGCAAAATATTTTGATCGGATCGCTTTCTGGAATCCATTACCGCGCTTTCCTGTCACGTTTAGGACCCATTGCGGTGGTCGGACTTTTCCTCGACTGGCTTGTCTTGTGGCTACTCTGTACGCGGGGTGAAGCGCCTGCCGCGAATCCTGCCGCTTTCACCGAAACGTTGCCGACAACGCGCCGCTCGCTCATCAAGCCCGGCATAGTGATTGCGCTGGTGCTGGCTGGATTCCTCGCCGGCCTTCCTCCAGCTGAGGTAGCGGCCGTTGGCGCGGCTGTGATGTTGATGACGCGCAGGCATGACCCTCGCCTCGTGTACGACGAAGTGGATTGGGGGCTGCTGGTGTTCTTCGTTGGCCTTTTTCTCATTGTCGGCGGCGCCGAAAATGTTGGATTGACCGCGTGGCTCCTGCGAACCGGTCAACAATGGAATTTGCAGAACTCTTCCCAGTTCACCCTCGTTACGGCGGCGCTGAGCAATCTGGTGAGCAATGTGCCCGCCGTGATGTTGATGAAATCACTGGTGCCGCAGTTTCCGGATCCTCAGCAGGGCTGGCTGGTGCTGGCGATGGCCAGTACGCTCGCAGGCAATCTGACGATCACCGGTTCCGTGGCGAATATCATCGTCGTCGAACGCGCCCGGCCGGATGCGGAGATCACGTTCAGGCAATACTTGCGTGTCGGCGTGCCCATTACCGTGCTGACGCTCGGGTTCGGGTGGTTCTGGCTCACGTGGATGCGCTAGGGAATCGCCAAGACAACTCTCCAGGCTCGCTTTCGATGCGCGCCTGCGTCAGAATCACATCATGACAATCGCCAGCCGCACGGCACGGACGGTGGAGATTTCCCGGGCGCTGGGATTCGATCTTTGCGGCGTCGCGCCGGCTGAAGATTTTCCCGAACTCGCGCATCTGGGCGAATGGCTGGAACGCGGCCACGCGGGCCAGATGCGCTACCTGCACGACCCGCGGCGGCGTTCGCCCGCGCTGGCGATGCAGTCCGCCCGCAGCGTGATTGTGTGCGCGCTGAATTACAACACGGCGTTTGCTTCCTCCACGGAAGGTCCGAATGAAAATCAAACTCATTCTCAGGCAGGTCCGCAAGGCTGGATCTCCCGATACGCCTGGGGCGACGATTATCACGAAGTGCTCGGCAAAAAGCTCGAAGGGCTGATCCGCCAGATGCGCCAGGAATTTCCCGAACCCTTCGAGGCGCGCGCCTACGTGGATACCGGCCCCATCATCGAGCGCGTAGCGGCCAAATACGCGGGCCTCGGGTGGCTCGCCAAAAATACGTGCCTGATCCACGAAGAACTGGGCTCGTGGCTGTTTCTCGGCGCGATCGTGACGACGCTCGATCTGGCCACTTCCCTGGACCCGGCGGAACTTCCCGCGCCGGACCTGTGCGGCAACTGCAGCCTGTGCATCGACGCGTGCCCGACCGGAGCGATTGTGGAGCCCTACGTCCTCGACGCGCGGCGCTGCATTTCCTATCTCACCATCGAATTGCGCGGCTCGATCCCGGAAGAATTTCGCAAGCCCATCGGGCGGCACGTCTTCGGGTGCGACATCTGCCAGGACGTCTGCCCGTGGAACCGCCGCGGGCCGGAAACCGCGATGACAAATTTCCAGCCGCGGCAGCGCGAAGGGCACTCGCTGTTTTCTCCCGACCTGGAATGGCTGGTGTCGCTCACCGAGGAGGAATTTCGCGCGATGTTTCGCAGGAGCCCCGTAAAGCGCACGAAGTGGCGCGGCCTGGTGCGCAATGCCTGCATCGCGATCGGAAATTCCGCGCTGCGCCGGGGAGAACCGCGCTACGATGAAATCTGCGCGCGCCTCGCCGAGCTGGCCGCCGGAGGCGATGCCCTCCTTGCCGAACATGCGCGATGGGCGCTCGACCGGCTCGGGTTTCCGGGCGAACTTCCCCCGCCTCAGGCACCGACTCCGGCACAGGCTCCGGACGGACGGGTTGTGCCGCCCGATTGTCAGAGATAAAATGTGCCTGCCTGGTGACGCTGCGTTATCATCCAAGTCTAACCTACTATAGGGAGGTACCCATGTCACAGCAGGCTGCAACATCACAAAAGGAGGGTCCCTTGGCCCACGTTCTTCCCGCGCTCCCGTATGCGTCCGACGCACTGGAGCCCTATATCGATAAGATGACCATGGAAATTCACCACGGAAAACACCACAACGGCTATGTAACCAACCTGAACAAAGCGCTTGAAGGGCACGCCGAACTTCAGGCCCTGACCATCGACCAGCTCCTTTCGAGTCTGGATCGCGTTCCCGAAAATATTCGCACGGCCGTACGAAACAATGGCGGCGGCCACTGGAATCACTCCATGTTCTGGAAGCTGATGAAGAAGGGCGGAGGCGGCGAACCCACAGGCGCGCTGGCCGATGCAATCAAGTCCTCGTTCGGATCCTTTGCCGATTTCAAAACAAAGTTCGCCGCAGCCGGCGCGGGCCGATTTGGCTCGGGCTGGGCCTGGGTCGTCGTCAAGGACGGCAAGCTGGCGATCGAATCCACCCCCAACCAGGACAATCCCCTGATGGCCGGTGGAAAGGCCGTGATGGGCCTGGACGTCTGGGAACACGCGTACTATCTGAAATATCAGAACCGCCGGGCGGATTACATTACAGCCTGGTGGAACGTCGTCAACTGGGAAGCAGTCGCCAACAATTACGCCGCAGCAAAGTAAATTAAGGACCGGCGCGCGCACGGCGTTTTTCCCAGGCCGGGCGTGAAATGAGCTTCCTTGCGCCAGAAATGAAACGGCCCGTCCGGAAATTGATCCGGACGGGCCGTTTTCTTTATTCCTGTAGTCGAATACGGCTCAGGTCGCGTAACGCTCGCGCCCGAACATCGCGAACATGCGATTGCGGTTGCTGGAGACTTCGCTGGATGGCTGGCGAGCGGCGGAATCCTTGGCGGACAGAGCCACAGCTTCCGGAGTCCGAACCTGAATTCCAAACAGTTCTTGCGACGGCCGGGACCCAAATGTGGGGTTTATGGGCATGCGGCCCAGTGAGGCCTCACGGCTTAGCGCCACACGATCGGTCACGCCGAACTTTGCCAGCAGGGAAGATACGTGAAATTTCACCGTGCGTTCGGAGACATTGAGTTTCGCGGCGATTTCCTTGTTGGCCAGGCTCTGCAGAACTCCGTCCAGCACTTCCTGCTCGCGACGGCTGACCTTCACACCCACGCCCATGGCGCGTCCGGCGGCCAGAAGCTGTTGGGCGCGCTCGGCAACAAGTGGCAGAAGGGCTTCCCTTGTGCTGACCATCAATTCAAAGTCTTCGGGCGCCTGGCCCCGCACCAGGCAGTGCACAGCGAGCAAACCGGCAACTTTTTCGACGGGCAAGCTGCCGTCGGAATTCGCCTCCACGCGGAATCGTACCGCGCCTGAGGCACGTTCACACAAGACATAGGTTTCGGGAAGGATTGGGGTTTGGCGGGGCTGTGTTGCAATGGACTGCTTTCGTCTGCGTATCAGGGTAACCTCACAATTTTCGGTCCAGACCGGGGGGATAGACCAATTTTTGCCTGCTGATTTTTATTTTCATCTTTATGATGATGCTTCTCGGCACGGCAGCCTCTTCACTAAGCAACCTTAGAATCAGTGAATGAACGACAGCGGAGCAGGACGCTATTCCCTCTGGAGTCGGGTTAAGTTCCCAGTGTCGCTTTCAGCTCAGGCAAATTACGACTCGCCACTGCATCCTGCCGTCATCCTAATATTCAAAGAGACACAAAGACCATGCAAGCCGATAACCATTGCTGCTGCACGTCAATATAGCCACATTTGCAAGGATTTGATCGGTTCACCGGTGCAATCTCATCCTCTCCATCCGGTAGAGATTTCCGCGCACCAGAAAAAATTTCATCGCGTGAGCGGGGAAAACTTCATGCTTCACTCCGGCTGGCATAGAGTGCAACAATCCGTCCCACCGATCTGGGTGATGGATGGAGGAGTTCGATGCTCATTTCATGCGGGTTAATGGCCTGGTGGGTCTGGCAGGCGCTTTGGAGGCTGGAAGTATCGTTCAGCGGAGGCCGCGGCAGCGTCGAACAGATTGCCTTGCGCTGGGTCCACATTGTGGCGGGTATTTTATGGGTCGGCTTCCTGTGTTTCTTCGTTCTGGCAGTGGCGCCGGCATTGAAGAGGCTCGATCCGGGTACGCGCGCAAAAATTTTCCCGGAATTGGCCTCTCGCGGCTTGTGGTGGCTGCGATGGAGCGCTGTGGTGACCTGGCTGGCCGGGTTTCGCTATTTCATGATCCTGGCGAAGACCGATGCCGTGAATGCCGGGAGACCTTACGCTTGGGGCGGGTGGATCGCCATCTGGTTTGGCTGCTGGCTGGCCGCTTTCGCCATTGAAATGGCGCTCATCCAGGCTGGCGGCGCGCTGGGGAACAAATTCGTGACCGGAGCGCTGGTGCTGTTTATCATGACCGCGACGTCCTGGCTGGTCGTTTCGCTACTGGCACAGCCGGGAACGAGTAACCGGACTTTGTGCATCGCAATCGGCGGGGGACTGGGTACCGTATTGTTTTTGAACGTCTGGGGCATCGCCTGGCGCTGCCAGAAAAGGCTGATCGCCTGGACGCGGGCGTTCGCGGAACAAGGAACACCCATGCCTCCGGAAGCGGAAAAACTTACCCGCATGGCCACCCTCACCATGCATATTAATTTCTGGCTCACCTTTCCCATGCTGTTCTTCATGGCCGCATCGGCGCATTTTCCATTCTTGTCCGGGAAGTAAGGTAGGACAGGCTTCAGCCTGTCCGGCTTTGATGATTGAAGCGCGGGCGGAAATCAAGAGAAGGCAGGATTCAGCCTCTCCATTCCCGATTTATGCATTTCGCGAGGAAATTTAAAGCGGAAATTCAAAGGAAGACAGGCGGAAGCCTGTCCTAGCTGGTGAGGATACGCGTTTGCCCCGGCGATTCGAGCTGGTAGCGAACCCCGCGCCACCGGATTTTTCGCGTAAACAATGCCACCAGGGTATTCCACAGCGCCAAAAACGGCGCCAGCGCCGCCAGAAACGTCCAAATCCATCCGTCGGCCAGCAACTTCGACTTCCATTCCGGCAGAAGCTCCATAACGGCCGTGAGGCGGAGCACGCCGCGCCCCATCGACAGCACTGGCGGCACAACAGCCAGCAGCAACAACTGCATGGCGGGAATCCCAGTAAACAGATTGTCGAAATACAACCCCACGCCGAGCAACACGGCGGCGCAATACAGCGCGTGCGCCAAACCGCCGAGCGACCAGAGCCTCTTCTCATACACGCGGGCAATAATGATCTGGCGATTGGTGAATTGGAAAAGCGCCGCGGCGTCGCAATCGAAAATCGAGGGCACCAGGCACTCCGGAGCAAACAGGATCGGGAGCCCGGCATGGCGCAAAGCATGGGTGAGCGACAAATCGTCGCTCACCGAGCCGTTCCAGTATTCCAGCACGTTGCACTGTTCGAAACGCTCCCGGCGAATCGCCGTGCCGCCTCCCCAGCAGAAATTATTGTCATGCTCGCCGAGATACGTGGCGACCGGCGCATTCCAGGCGGAGGCCAGCGCGCTCCAGAAGCCGCGGCCCTGCCTGAAAAACCAGCGAAACGTCGTAACCGCGCCCAGATTGGCGTCGGCCAGCGGCGCCACCAGATGCGCCAGCCAATTCTTTCCGGGCCGCCCGTCGGAATCGGTGAAGACGAAGACATCGAATCCTTCGCCGGCCTGCAGCACGGCGGCGCGAAGGTTATTCACCTTTTCGCCGCAATCCGCGGGACGCCCGGCGATGACGGTGTGAATGGGGCGATTGCTGGAAGCTGCGAGGCGGTCGATGATCTTGC
Organism: Candidatus Dormiibacterota bacterium; assembly: GCA_035533775.1. GTDB lineage: Bacteria > Acidobacteriota > Terriglobia > Acidiferrales > UBA7541 > Palsa-360. The sequence continues at coordinate 15,859 of DATLTA010000195.1, forward strand.
GCGCAGGGTCCTCGGCGCTAGCCATCGTGAAAAATATCTCATAATTGGCATAGTCAAAATTGACGAGGGAGGAGAGGTTCTGTTCGATCCCGGACTCGATGCCCTTCACCGGGCAAAACAACGCGACGCCCGGCGTGTAGAATCCAGAATGTCTTCCGGCGCGCCTCTGCGCCAGACGAAGCCAGCGCAGCCCGTCCCAAAAATTATGCAGGCCTTGCAGAATTTGCTCGATCACGAG
>DATLTA010000196.1:0-30729 GCA_035533775.1 Candidatus Dormiibacterota bacterium
CACCCTCCCGGCTGCGCAGAAAATACCAGAGCCCCGCAATGCAAATCGGCGCGCCCAGCGGGTGCACCAAAAACGCCTGCTGCACAATGAATGCGAGCCAGCTGACATGCGCGTTCTTGTTGCGATCGACATTCCTCAAAATCTCGATGGTCGGCCAGTGATTATTGATTTCCCAAATCAGATTCGGAAGAAAAATCAGGAAAGAAATCGCCGCGCCCACCCAGATGAGCGGTTCCCGGAGCAGGCGCCGCTGCCGCGTCGCCAGAAGCGCCAGGAAGAAGGCCAAGCCAAAAACAAGCATGGAATGCTTATTCAGGATGCCAATTCCCGCCACCAGCCCGAATAACAGCCACAACCGCTGGTTCCCCGTCCGAACGATTCGCAGGGAAATCGCCGCGCACAACATCCAGAAAACAGGTTCGAAGGCATTCATGGAAAGGAAGTTGTCCATCGTCAGGTAGATGGGGCAGATCAGCATGGCCGTGCCGGCGAGGACTTGCGCGTAGCGGCGCCCGCCCAATTCGTGCACGATCCAGCCCGTAAGCAGTATTTGAGCGCCCGCCGCCAGGGCGGGAAAGAACCGCAACGCGCGCAGCGACTCCCCGAACAAACCGCGCGACACCCGGGCGATGACGGCGATCAGCGGCGCCTGATCGACATATCCCCAGGCCAGGTGCTGACCACAGGCGGCGTAGTACAGCTCATCGCGAAAATACCCATAGCCTCCGTTAAATAGAAAGTGAATCAGGCAGGCGGAAACCGCGAAGCAGACGGCAATCGCTTGATCGCTTTCGAGCCATTTCTCCCGAATCCGGGCGCCCGGCCACACAGACCCCAGCGCGTCCGATCGACCTTGGACGACGGCTTCCCTCTTCGCAAACCGGATGAAGGCCATGATTCGAGCTTGATCTGAACTCCTTTTCCTGCAAGCCAAATCAATCGACATCAAAAGCACAATTGGAAATCAGGTTGCAACCGTACTCGAACCGCCCGTTTATTTCATGGCAGTCGGATTTGCCGCAGCCGTTACCAGCGTGGCGGTCCGCACGCTGTCCAACTTCGGAAATTTCTGTTGCAGATACGCAAGCCCTCGGGCGCCGATCAAAGACTGGTTCGGCCCGTGCCCATCCGGCGCGCCTTCTCCGTAGCCGCTGTACAGCTTGTCCACTACGTCCATGCCCTCGGTGACCATCGCAAATGGGGAAAAACCGCTCTGGTCGAGGCGCGCATTGTCTCCGTAATTAATGAAGATTTGCGTCGTGCGCGTGTTGGGTCCGGCCATCGCAAAAGAGACGTACCCGCGATGATTGCTCTGCCTGACCGGATCGTCCTTGATATTCGCCCGTGCCCAGGCGCGCGATACTTCCGGATACGCGCTCAACCCGAATTGCGCCATGAAGCCGGGGAGAACGCGGAAGAAGCTGGCATTGTCGTAAAAGTGATGCCGGACGAGGTTATAGAAACGGTCCGCGCCATTGGGAGCCCAGGCGCGCGTCACCTTCATGGTGAAGTCTCCCGCCGTGGTCACAAATTTCACTTCGTATTCCGCGGGAGCCTTTGCGCGCAATGACGCAGGGTGCAGCAGCGCCGGATCATAGGGACTTTTTTGAGACGCCCGGGCTCCGGCGGCCCTTTTCGCGGTCTGCGCGCTCATGGCGGGTATCGCCAGGCTACACAGCGTTATAACGACCAGCATTCTTTGCCAAAGGCTCATCTGATTTCTCCGAATTTAAAAGTAACGCCGATATTATGCCGCGATTTTTCTTCCGTGACCAGAAGTGATGTCAGAAATCGGTTTTGTGAGTCGAAGCTTCCGCCGCGCCATCAAAATCACAAAACGAGCAGGGCTTTCGCCCCTGAAACTTGGAGCAAGCACCGCCTGACCGCATTTGCGAGAACGTTTCTAGTGTCCCCGGGCCTGCATTTCCCGGGCGATCCGTTCGGTCTCCTCCATCACGCGCAGCGTATTTTCTCCCAAAATTTTCGCAATCCCGGATTCGGGATAACCCAGTCCCAGCAAGCCCTCGGTAATCCTGGGATATTGTGCGGCGTCTTCCAAACCCTCCGGCATGAACGCGCCGTCAAAATCCGAGCCCAAGCCCACGTGATCGGCGCCCGCCAGGCGAACCGCATGGCCGACGTGTTCAATGATTTTCTCCCAGCCGACGTGCGGCAATTTTCCGGCCCGGATGGAGGCGTCACTTTGCTTCTGCTCCGCGATCTGTTTTTGAGCCTCGTTCCGCCCGGTTTCGTGCCTGGCGCCTTCCCCGCTGCGGGATTTTTCGCGCACCAGCGCCTTGCTCGCGTCCGCATATTGCTGGCTCAAGAACCCGGCGTGGAACGTGATGTGGATTACGCCGCCCTGCGCCGCGAGCTGTTGCATCATCTGGTCGGTCAAATTGCGCGGTGCGCTGCAGATTGCGCGGCAGCAGGAGTGCGAGGCGATGACCGGCGCACAGGAAGTTTTCAGAACGTCGCGGAAAGTTTCATCCGATACGTGCGAAACATCCACGATCATTCCCAGCCGGTTCATCTCCCGCACCACTTCCCTGCCAAAATCGGTCAGGCCATTGTGACGCGGCGCCTGGTTTGAGGAATCGGCCCAATCGGTGGCCGCGTTGTGCGTCAGGGTCATGTAACGCACGCCGCGCGCGGCAAATTTTCTAAGGATGTGAAGGTCGTTATGGATCGCGTGCCCGCCTTCGATCCCCAGAAGGATGGCAATCTTGTTTTCCGCGCGCGCTTTCCGAACCTGTTCGGAAGTTCCGGCAATCGTCAATGCGGCCGGATGCCGGCGAACCTGCACCTCGACGGTATTCAGCAGATCAAATGCGCGGTCCGCAGCCGCCGCCCCCGCGATGTCCACCGGAACCCACAGGGCGAAAAAAATCGCGCCGACGCCTCCCTCGCGCAGCCGGGGAATGTCGACGCAGCCCTCGGCATCGCGGCCGGCCAGATCGAAATTATCAAAAAATAGCCGCTGCGGGGTGTCCGCATGGGCATCGACAACCATATTAGAAAAGTGAATCTGGCGCGCTCGGGGAGATATGCCGTCAGCGCACATATGGGCAGGAGAAACAATCCCTCATTGCCGCTAGTAAGCGACTAGTGACCGCGGCGATTCAGCGTGGCGTGAACCAGGTCGCGATTCATTCGCCCGATGAATTCGATGGGGATTTCCTTCGGGCAAACCGCTTCGCACTCGCCGTGATTGGTGCAGCTGCCGAACGATTCCTCGGTCATCGCCGCCACCATGTCCAGCGTTCTCCGCTCGCGCTGCGGCTGGCCCTGCGGCAGAGAGTTGAGGTGCGTGATCTTGGCCGCGGTAAACAGCATCGCGGCCGCGTTCGGGCAGGCCGCCACGCACGCGCCGCATCCGATGCACGCGGCCGCGTCGAATGCGCGTTCCGCGTCATTCTTGGGAACCAGGATGGCATTGGCATCGGGCGCCGCGCCAGTGGGCGCGCTGATAAATCCTCCGGCCTGAATGATACGGTCAAACGGGGAGCGGTCGACTGCCAAATCCCGAAGCACGGGGAAGGCCTTGGCGCGCCACGGCTCCAGCGTCAGCGAGTCTCCGTCCTTGAAGAACCGCATGGAGAGCTGGCACACCGTCGTGCCGCGATGCCCGCCATGCGCCACGCCGTTGATCAGGAATCCGCAAGAGCCGCAAATTCCTTCGCGGCAATCGTGTTCGAAAACAACGGGAGCCTCGCCCTTGTTCTGCAGGTTCTCATTGAGAAGATCCAGCATCTCCAGAAAGGACATGTCCGGCGTCACGCCCTGCACTTGATACGTAACGAATTTTCCGGACGCCTTCGCGTTTTGCTGCCGCCAAACTTTGAGTGTGAGGTTCATGTGGGCTACTTGTAGCTCCTCTGGGCCAGGTGAACGTGTTCGAAGGTGAGCGGCTCCTTGTGCAGTTCCCACTGCGCGCCTTCACCCTTCCATTCCCATGCCGATGCGTACGAGAAGTGCTCGTCGTCGCGCTTCGCTTCCCCGTCCGGGGTCGCGCTTTCCACGCGGAAATGGCCGCCGCACGACTCCGCGCGCTGCAATGCGTCCACGCAGGTCAGTTCGGCCAATTCGAAAAAGTCCGCCACACGCCCCGCCTTTTCCAGCGACTGGTTCAATTCCTCGCCGGAACCGATAATGTTGACGTTATTCCAGAATTCGGCGCGCAGCTCCGGGATCCTGGCGAGATTGCTGCGCAGGCCCGCTTCGCTGCGGGCCATGCCGCAATTTTCCCACATCATTTTGCCGAGTTCCCTGTGAAAGGAGTCCACGGTTCGCTTGCCCTTAATGCTAAGCAGTTTCGCAATGCGCTGGTGGACTTCATCCTGCACCGCGGCAAACGCCGGGTGCGAGGTATCGACCTTCTCAAGAGAAGTGGTAGCGATGTAGTTCGGCAAGGTGTACGGGAGGATGAAATACCCGTCAGCCAGGCCCTGCATCAGGGCGCTTGCGCCCAGCCGGTTGGCGCCGTGGTCGGAAAAATTCGCTTCCCCGCCAACGAAGAGTCCCGGAATCGTGGACATCAGCTGGTAATCCACCCACAGCCCGCCCATGGTGTAATGGACCGCCGGAAAAATCCGCATGGGAACCTTATAGGCGTTTTCTCCAGTAATCTCCTCGTACATGTCGAACAGATTTCCGTATTTTTCGCGAACGACCGATTCTCCCATGCGGCGAATGGCGTCGGCGAAGTCCAGGTAAACGCCCCTGCCGCCGGGCCCTACCCCGCGGCCCTCATCGCAGACTTCCTTGGCATTGCGGGAGGCCACGTCGCGAGGCACAAGATTGCCGAAGCTCGGGTAGCGGCGCTCGAGGTAGTAATCGCGTTCGTCCTCGGGGATGGAGCCGGGGGCGCGCGTGTCGCCCTTCTTCTTGGGGACCCATACGCGGCCGTCATTGCGCAGCGATTCAGACATCAGCGTCAGCTTGGATTGATGATCGCTGCTCACCGGAATGCAGGTGGGATGAATTTGCGTGAAGCAGGGATTGGCGAAAAATGCGCCGCGCCGGTGGGCGCGCCAGATGGCCGTGGCGTTGGAACCCTTCGCATTGGTGGAAAGGTAGAAAACATTTCCATAGCCGCCCGTGCACAGCACGACCACGTCGGCCGCGTGGCTCTCGATCTCGCCCGTCACCAGGTTGCGCGTAACAATGCCGCGCGCCTTCCCGTTGATGACCACCACGTCCAACAATTCGCTGCGCGTGTGCATCCTCACCGTGCCTGCGGCGATCTGCTCTTCCAGCGCCTGGTAGGCGCCCAGAAGCAGCTGTTGCCCGGTCTGCCCGCGCGCGTAGAACGTGCGCGAGACCTGCACTCCACCGAACGATCGCGTATCCAGCAGGCCGCCGTATTCCCGGGCAAAGGGAACGCCCTGGGCCACGCACTGGTCGATGATGTTGACGCTGATTTGCGCCAGGCGATAAACGTTGGCTTCGCGCGACCGGAAATCGCCGCCTTTCACCGTGTCGTAGAACAGCCGAAAAACGCTGTCGCCGTCATTGCGGTAATTCTTCGCGGCGTTGATGCCGCCTTGCGCGGCGATCGAGTGGGCGCGGCGCGGGGTATCATGGAAGGAAAAGTTTTCCACGCGATAGCCCTGCTGGCCAAGCGATGCCGCCGCCGCTGCCCCGGCAAGCCCAGAGCCCACGATAATGACCGTGTGCTTGCGGCGGTTCGCCGGGTTCACCAGCTTCATATCGAAGCGCGACTTTTCCCACTTCTGTTCAATCGGTCCGGATGGAATCTTGGATTCGAGCATCACTCTCCCCTAAGGGGCTCCCCTCAGCGCACCCAGCCTGCAAGCACCGAGATCGGCACTGAGACAAAACCAACGAATATGACGATCGCAACGATCCTGGAAAACGCCCGCAGGCTCTTCGTGTTGTCTACGTTCACCCAGCCCAGGGTCTGAAGCATGCTCCAGATCCCGTGGTCCAGGTGCATACACAACGCGCACATGGCGAGGATGTAAAACAGCGAAATGGGCCAGACGGAAAACCCGGCCACAACGTTCTGGTAAACCATCAGGTGATGAAACTGGCCAGGCTGAAATCCCACAACCCCGGCCGTAAAGTGCAGCAGGTGAAACACGATAAAGACGGCCAGCAGCACGCCGCCCCAACGCATGGTCAGCGCCGACCAGGTTGTCTCGACATCTTTTTTCGAATCGTACCCTACCGGCCGCGCCTTCCAATTCATGCGCGTAAGCTGCGTGGCCGCCGTGATATGCAGCGCGGCGCAGACCAGAAGCACAATTCGAACGATCCAGAGAAGCTGCCCGTAGCCAAGTTCCGGCCAGCCCACTGTTCTCAGAAAGCGCGAGTAGGCATTGATTTCCACCGGTCCGGAAAAAATTTTCAGATTGCCGAGCATGTGCGCGATCACAAAGAGAATCAGAACCGCGCCCGTCACCGCCATGACCACTTTCTTGCCGATTACGCTGTCCCACAGGGCCAGCAAACGATTCGGCGCGGCCTTCGTTGCTACCGTTGACTCACTCATCGCACAACTCCTGATTTCATTCCCATTGCACCCACTGGTTGCGAGCCCCACACTTATTCCGGGCTCAGATTGACACACCCTACACCGCGCCGCACGGCCCGATAAGCCACACTAAATCAATTGGGTATTATTCCCGCTTTGAACTTTTTTCTGGAAAATTTGGCGATACTGTCGCAAGACCACTTCGGTCGCAGGCATTCCAGCTCCGACTCCACTTAAATAAAAAAGTCAGTATAGGTAATTCCGCCCCATTTTTCAAGACGCACTTGCCGGGAATTTAGAAATACCGGGCCCTGCCGGGTCGGATATAATATCTACTCGCGCTTGCATGAACACCGGGGAGTGTGGATGACTGAACAAACGGCGGCGGACTTCGCAATTCTCGTTGACGGCATGGTACGCAACGCTGCGGTTCCAGACTCGGAGGCACTTGAAAAGATAGCTAATGCTCTGGGCAGACTGTTTGGCGTGGATTCCGACGAAGTGGCCGTACTGTCGCTGAACGCGAAGGCCAAGACCTTGAAGTTTGTGATCCCCGAAAAGCTTTCCACGATTGGCACCATACCGCTGAGCAGCGCCACGGCCCTGGCCGCGCGAACCGCTCGCGAGCGTCGCCCGGAACTCGTGAATAATTTCAGCTCGTCACGGCACGCCAGCGTCTTTGAAGGGGTTCCGCTCGGGCGCGATCCTCGGGAAACGATACAGAAGATCATGAGCGCCCCGGTCTTGCGGCAAACGCGCGTTTGCGGCGTAGTGCAAATATCAAGGAAAGGGCGCACCACCTCGGACGCGGGCGCCGACTTCACGCAAAAAGATCTGCACGCACTCACGCTGCTTTCCCCCACTTTGGATATTTTTTTAAATTTGTGCCGTCCCGATGCGTAGATGATGTGTGGATGAGCAGATGAGACATGCGCCCCAGCCTGGCCGAAACCCGCTGATCGTACTGTACCTGGCCGCCCTGGCCTTGTGCGGCGTGTTCTGCAGTGCTTTGCCCGCCGTCCAGGCCGGAGAAAATACTTCCGTCGTCCGCATCACGCTGCTTGGCACCACCGATCTGCACGGGCACATCGACCCGATCGACTACTATTCCAATAAGCCCGCGCAATTGGGCCTAGCAAAGATTGCCACGCTGGTGCGGCGCGTGCGCGCCGAACAGCCGAACGTTCTGCTTCTGGATTCCGGAGACATCATCCAGGGCACTCCCCTGGCCTACTATTTCGCGCGCAAGGATACGGATAAGCCGAATCCCATGATTCTGGCGATGAATGCGCTGGGGTACGACGCCGCAGTCGTCGGTAACCATGAATTCAACTTCGGCCTGGATGACCTTTGGAATGCGAAGCGCGAGGCGCATTTTCCCATCCTCGCCGCCAATATCCGGCAGAAATACAAATCCGGGCCGGCGCATTTCGAACCGTACATCATCAAGCGTATCGCGGGCGTGCGCGTCGCCATCGTCGGGTTCACCACGCCGGTCATCCCGCAATGGGAGATTGCCTCACACTATGCGGGATATCAGTTTGAGACGATCGTGCAGGCAGCGCGCCGCGTCATTCCGGAAGCCAGAAAGCACGCCGACATCGTCGTCGTCCTCGCCCATTCCGGTCTGGGCCCCGACCCCGCCACCGGCAGCACCGGCGCGGCCTACGATCTGCCCAACGAGAATGCCGTACTCGCATTGGCCGAACAGGTTCCCGGCATCGACGTCATACTCTTCGGCCACACGCACCACGAACTTCCTGGACGCATCGTCAACGGCGCGCTGCTCGTGCAGGCGAAGAATTATGGCGCCTCCCTGGCGCGCGTGGATCTGGACGTATCTCGCGCCGTCGATGGACACTGGCAAGTCACCTCCAGGCATTCCTCATTGATCCCGGTGACCGCGCAGGTTCCTGCTGACCCGCAAATCGTTCGTCTGGCCGCACCTTACGAGCGAGCCACCCAGGCATATCTGGATACTCCCATCGCCACCAGCACCAGGGAAATGCGCGGAACCTACGCGCGTTTTGAGGATGGGCCTCTGGTGGACCTGATCCAGGCCGTTCAGATGGAGGCGGGCCACGCCGATGTCTCCATGGCCACTATGTTTTATTCCGGAGCGGTCATTCCCGCGGGAAAAGTTACCGTGCGGCAAATCGCTTCGCTCTACATCTTCGAAAACTACCTCTACACGGTGGAAATGAACGGTGCGCAGTTGCGCCAAGCGCTCGAACATGCCGCCAGTTTCTTCCAGCAGTGGCCGCTCCCGGCCGGGGAGACAATCCATTTGCCCAGCTTCAGCGTTGATTCCGCCGCCGGCGTCGATTACACGATCGATCTGCGCCAGCCCGTGGGACACCGCATCACCGAACTCACGTTTAAGGGCAAGCCTCTCACCGGCACGGAAAAGCTCCGCGTCGCCGTGAATAACTACCGTTACGGCGGCGGGGACAATTACACGGTCTACAAGGGATTGCCCATCGTGTATCGGTCCGCCCAGCCAGTCCGCGACCTGATCATCGAACACCTTACGCGCACGGGCATCATACCCGCCACCGCGAATCACAACTGGCGCATCGAGCCGCAAGAGGCGGTGGACGCGCTGCAACGGGCCGCCGCGGAGCAGGAAGCCAACTCATCGTCGTTTATCCCCAATACCCTACCCAATGCCGCGACTAGTACCAGGACTAGTGCCAAGAACAATGCAATCCCGGCACAAACCACCATGCTGAATCCCGTGCGGCAATGAAGACTTCACCGCCGGCCGCTGGCCGAACCCGGGCGCAACGCGCAAAATCCATGGCCGGACGGGAACCGGATGGGAAATCGATTGACACCGTAGTACGTTCTTGTTACTTTCTCGCACGCGTAAAATAAGGTCACGCGAGTTCTGGAAATAATCTAGGAGGCACCGCACTTCGGCACCCCTGATGGCATTCGTCGCTAAAAAGATCTTCCTGACAAAAGGTGTAGGAAAACACCGAGAACGGCTTTCGAGCTTTGAGCTGGCATTGCGCAGCGCGGGCATCGCGGCATGCAACATCGTGCGCGTCTCTTCGATCTTCCCTCCCAACTGCAAACTGATTTCCCGCAGTGAGGGATTGAAACACATCAAGCCCGGCCAGGTCGCCTTCACCGTGATCAGCGAGAACTCGACGCGCGAGGCGCACCGCTTGATTGCCGCCGGCATCGGCCTGGCGCTTCCCGCCGACAAATCCATGTACGGCTATCTCTCCGAGCATCATTCATTCGGTGAGACCGAGGAAGTCGCCGGGGAATATACCGAAGAGCTGGCCGCGGAAATGCTGGCCACCACGCTGAACGTCGAATTTGACCCCGACCTCTCCTGGGACGAAAAAAAAGAGGTCTACCGCATCTCCAATAAAATTGTCCGCACGATGAACATCACGCAGTCGGCCGTGGGCGATAAGCGTGGCCTGTGGACCACAGTCCTCGCCGCCGCCATCATGATCGGCGAAGACGACTGATCATTTCCGCTTCCTGACCTAATTCCTGGACTGTTCCGGAAATATCACACGATAGAGATTGCAGTGGCGCAGGCTTCCGGCTGCCGATGTCTGGATATGCGGCTCCCAAACCCGCAGCCTGAAACCCGCGCCACTGAAAACACTGAGAAGAGACCGCTACGGTTTTTTCAGATAGCCGTCGAGATAGGCGATGGAATCCTTCACGACCTTGCGCTGGATGGGGTCCGGCGCATAGACGCCCTGCCGGTTTCGCCGGACGAAAATAAACCCGTGTTCGTCGTGGTCGAACGATTCCCACTTCACGTCTTTTCCCGCCTTACGCAGCAATTCGTAGTTGGCGCGAAAAATCGCCTGGTTGTGGTCGCGTTCGCGCCCGATAATCAGGATCGGAGTCTTGATCGACTCGATGCGTTTCATGGCGACGCTCAAATCCATCTGGCTGATGGCCTCGACCGTCGCTTTCTTCTGCATCGCTTCGGTATTGACGGCAAACGTCTCCGGTGGCCGCGGCACGCCGGGTTTGCGCGGCGGGGCCTTTCGATCCAGAAAATCTCCCGAGGCAGGCTCGGCAGCGATTCCGGCGCGCAGGCCGTCGTATTCGCTGGTGATCTTCATCAGCATTTCGCCGCCGTGGCTTAGCCCGACGTAGCCCACGCGGTTCGGATCAATATACGGCAGCGTCTTCACATATTTGATAATGGAAATGGCATCGTCATACTCCAGCGGGCCGCGATTGAAAAGCTGGCGCCCCTCCCGTTGCGACTCCACCAGGCGCTTGCCATAGCTGTTGTTCACTTCGGCGCGATATCTCATCCAGGCCACGGCGTAGCCGGCTTTCAGAAACTGTTCCAGCGTCCAACTCCCATTCTCCGTCCACTCGCGGATCCAGCGCACGCCCATTCCGCCGTTCATGTGAGCGAATACAACGATGGGAAACGGCCCCTTCCCCGCCGGCAAGCGGAGCCCGATAGGGGCGTACAGACCGTCCCGCGTTTCCACGTAGATGATGTGATCGGGGAAATCGGAGCCTTTGACCGGCTCGGTAATTTCGGTGACGGGACTCTTGACCGGCGTGGTAAAGAAAATGTGCTCGGGATCAATGCTGGCGTTTTTGGGAGACTCCTGCGCAAATGCCACCGTGCCTCCTAGAATTGTGGTAACCGCAAAAAACAGAACGAGCATGCGCATCGAGCCTCCTTAAACCATCTTCCAGAGTTGCGTTTCAGGACGTTGAATCGTCGCAAGTCTACACCAGTCCACAGCCCTATAAGCAACTGAAAAAATGCGCCGAACGCCGAACAACCGCCAGCCGTGGCCTTCGCACCGGACTTCCCCGACATGCGCAACGAACCATTTGAGGCCGGGATTCATGCTTTCTGGAAACGCTCCGCCGTCGCTGCAAATGTCCGCGCGTAAAAATGAAAAAGATGATGCTATGATTCGACCATGGCGGACAAATTCACGGTTGGCCTGATCCAGATGAGCTGCTCCCCCGATCCGCGGGAGAATTTTGCCAAGGCGGAATCCCGCATCCGCGAGGCCGCCGCGCGCGGGGCGCAGATCGTCTGCACGCAGGAACTGTTTCGCTCGCAATATTTCTGCCGCGAGGAAAACGCCGATCTGTTCGAACTGGCCGAGCCGGTTCCCGGCCCGTCCACCGAGGCGCTGGCGAAACTGGCGCGCAGCCTGAACGTGGCCATTGTCGGCTCGCTGTTTGAGCGCCGCGCCGCCGGCGTGTACCACAATACGGCCGCGATTCTGGACGCGGACGGATCGTTTGCCGGCAAATACCGCAAGATGCACATCCCGGACGACCCGCTCTACTTTGAGAAATTTTATTTCACGCCGGGCGACCTTGGATTCCCGAATTTCGATACACGCTTTGGCCGCATCGGCGTGCTGGTGTGCTGGGACCAGTGGTATCCGGAAGCCGCGCGCCTCTCCAGCCTCGGCGGGGCCAACATTCTTTTCTATCCCACGGCGATTGGCTGGCACCCCTCGGAAAAGCAGGAATTCGGCGCGGCGCAACTCGACGCCTGGCGCACCATGCAGCGCGCGCACGCCATCGCCAACGGCGTGTACGTCGCGGCGGTAAACCGCGTGGGCTTCGAGGGCACGCCGCAAAGCGGCCTGGAATTCTGGGGACACTCCTTTGTCTGCGATCCCTTCGGGCAAGTGCTCGCGGAAGCCTCCGCGGACAAGGAAGAGATTCTGATTGTCGAGTGCGATCTCAAGCTGGTGGAACAGACGCGCCGCAACTGGCCGTTCCTGCGCGATCGCCGCATCGACGCCTACTCCCCCATCCTGGAGCGATGGCTCGAGTGAAATCTTCCCGCGCAAAGCTTTCCACTCCTTACGATCTCGGCTTCCGCATGCCCGCCGAGTGGGAGTCCCATACGGCCACATGGCTCTGCTGGCCCCACGAAAAAACCGACTGGCCGGGAAAATTTGCGCCGATCCCCTGGGTCTATGCGGACATCGTGCGGCACCTCTCGCAAGTCGAGCGCGTGCGCATTCTGGTCGAAAGTCCGGTGGCCGAGCGATCCGTCCGGCGCATCCTGAAGCAGGCCGGCGCGAATCTTTCCGCCGTGGATTTTTTTTCCGTGCCGACCAATCGCGGATGGATTCGCGATTTCGGACCGATTTTCGTGCGCAACCGGAAGGGCGAATGCGCCGCGACGAACTGGCACTTCAACGCATGGGCGAAATATGACGACTGGCAAAAAGACGACGCGGCGAACGCCAGTCTCGCCTCCAAACTCAAATGGAAGGCGTGGTCGCCGCAATACCGCGCGCGCCGCCTCGTGCTCGAAGGCGGCAGCATCGATGTCAACGGCCTGGGAAGCATGCTCACCACCGAGGAATGCCTGCTCAGTCCGGTGCAGGCGCGCAATCCGGGCGTCACGCGCAAGCAACTTGCGCGCATTTTTCGCGACTTCCTCGGCGTCACGAATCTTCTGTGGCTCAGGAACGGGATTGCCGGGGACGATACGCACGGCCACGTGGACGATCTGGCGCGCTTCGTGAATCCCGCGACCGTGGTTACGGTCACGGAAAACGATCCGTCGGAAGCCAACTACCAGCCCTTGCAGGAAAATCTTGCCCTGCTCCGCGAGATGAAGGATCAGGACGGCCGCGCGCTGCGCATCGAAACCTTGCCCATGCCCGATCCCGTCTTTTTCGACGGACTGCGTCTGCCCGCCAGCTACGCGAATTTTTATATCGCCAACCAGATGGTTCTGGTTCCCACGTTTAATGATCGGCACGATGCCGTTGCGTTGACCAGGCTTGCCGGCTTGTTCCCCGGCCGCAAAGTGATAGGCATCGCGTGCCTCGACCTGGTTCTCGGCCTGGGCACGATCCATTGCATGACGCAGCAGGAACCCGCACCGTAGAACAGGCTTCGGCCTGTTTGCTTTATGAATTTCCGGGCCGCAAAGTGGTCAGTCTGAAACCTGATCTGCTGGAAAACCCGGCGCGCGAGGAGGCCGAATGCATATCTTTGCTTTATATATCCCGCAATCGGTGATCACCTGGCTGATTGTCGGGCTGATTGCAGGGTGGCTGGCGGGAACGGTATCTCGCGGGCGGGGATTCGGCTGCATCGCCAACATTCTGTTGGGCCTGGTGGGCGCGGTTCTGGGCGGATGGATCTTTACCAGACTCGGAATCTTCGGCGGCGGCCTGCTCTATAGCATCGCCGCGGCAACGGTCGGCGCCGTGGTTTTGGTAACCATCGCGCGATTATTTTCCGGCGGCAGAGAGTAATCCATCGCCGCGCCGCAATTTCCCGTAGTCCATGTGATACGATGTAGTGTCACGCGCAAGGACGTGAGCATCATTGGATAAACCTTCTCTGTTAGCAATTCCCCTGGGCGGTCTGGGCGAGTTCGGCATGAACATGCTCGTGCTCCGCGTCGGGGACGACATGATCCTGATCGATGCCGGCATGATGTTTCCCGAGGCCGAACTGCTCGGCGTGGACATCGTGATTCCGGACATCACCTATCTGAAGCAGAACCGGCAGCACCTGCGCGCCATCCTGCTGACCCACGGCCACGAAGATCACATCGGCGCCCTGCCCTACATCCTGCGCGATCTGAACGTGCCGATCTATGGCACACGCTTCACGCTGGCGCTGGTGCACAAGCGCCTGGAAGAGCACGGGCTGCTGGACAAGACGGACCTGCGCGAAGTCCTCCCGGGACGCAAGGTGGAAGTCGGGGTCTTTGAAGCCGAATTCATCAGCGTCACGCACAGCACCATTGATTGCGTCGCGCTGGCCATACGCACGCCCGTGGGAATCGTGATTCACACCGGCGATTTCAAGATCGACACAACTCCGACCGATGGCCACCCGTTTGACCTGCACGCGTTCGCGCGCTACGGCGCCGAAGGGGTACTGGCGCTGTTCAGCGACAGCACGAACGTCGAGCGCCCCGGCTACACGCCTTCCGAACGCACTGTGCGCCCTCGAATCGAAGAACTCACGCGCGCGGCCACGCGCAAGGTGATCGTCTCCTGCTTCGCATCCTCGATTCCGCGCATCCAGACCATCATCGATGTCGCGGCGGCCTCGGGCCGCAAGATTTCCTTTATCGGCCGCAGCATGGTGGACAACGTCGAAATCGCGCACGGCATGAAACGGCTCAACATTCCCGACGGCCTGGTGGTGCGCTCGCAGGATATCGGTTCCTTCCCATCGGAAAAAATGATTGTGCTGGTGAGCGGCAGCCAGGCAGAACCCATGTCGTCGCTGTCCCGAGTGGCCGTAGACAATCACCGACTCCTGACGCTCGACGAACTCGATACGGTGATCTTGTCGGCGCGCATCATTCCCGGAAACGAAAAAGCGATTTTCCGCATGATGGATCACATGTTCCGCAAGCGCGCCTTAATTTATTACGAGAACGATGGCGGCACGATCCACGTTTCCGGCCACGCCAGCCAGGAAGAGCAAAAACTTCTGCTCAATCTGGTGCGGCCGCGCTATTTCATCCCCGTGCACGGCGAATACCGCCAGCTTTTCCGCCATGCCGCCCTGGCGCAGTCCGTAGGGGCCGTTTCGGGTGAAATCCTGCTGATCGAAGACGGCGCGCAAGTCGAATTCACCGAAGACGCAGTTTACCAGCGGGAGCCGGTGACGGCGGGCCGCGTTTGCGTGGATTCCGGCTCGCTGGAAGAAATCGAAGAATACGTGATTCGCGACCGGCAGCATCTTTCCGAGGATGGCGTCGTCGTTCCCATCATTGCCATCAACAAGCACACCGGACGCATCGAATCGCAGCCCGAGATTGTCACCCGGGGCTTCCTGCCGTCTGAAAACGTCCAGGAAGTGATCAACGGGGCGCGCGACGTTGTCCTGCACACCGTGGAGCAGTCCAACGCCGAGGAAAAAACCGACTGGAGCGTCATCAAGGAAAAGATCCGCGTCGACCTTCGCCGTTATCTCAAGAAGCAGACCTCCAAGCGCCCCTTGATCCTCCCTGTCATTCTCGAATTGTGAGTTTTGCCCGTGGCGTCCTCCATGATCCGCTTGCGGCCTTACCAGCCTGCCGATTTTAAGACCCTGTATCGCATCGACCAGCAGTGCTTCCCCCGCGGCATCGCCTATGGACGCATGGAGATGGCATATTATCTCCGCTCCGAAGGCGTTTTCTGCCTGCTCGCGGAAATTTCTGAAAATATTCCTGGAGAGGAAACGATCGAGAAAGCGAACGAAGAAAAGAACGATGTCGCCGGCTTCATCCTCACCGAGCAGTCCGCCAGCATCGCGCACATCATTACGCTGGACGTGCGCGAACATTACCGCCGCCGCAACCTCGGGTCCATGCTTTTGCAGGCCGCCGAGCGCGAGGCCGCCGCGCAAGGGGCTCTGCGCATCGTTCTGGAAACCGCAACAACCAACAATCCTGCAATTGCTTTGTGGAAAAAGCACGGCTATCGTCAATCGGGGACGATCGCGAATTACTATGGCCGTGGGCTCGACGCTTTGGAAATGTACAAGGCGCTCGGGCAACCCCCGGAGGGAACTTGAACCAATATCTTCTGTCCGTCATCCTGGGAATCATTGAAGGACTCACCGAATTTCTACCCGTCAGCTCGACTGCGCATCTTCGCATCGCCGAAGCGTTGATGAAGATCGACTTGTCCAGCGGCTACTGGAAGATGTATACGATCGTGATCCAGCTGGGCGCCATCCTCTGCCTCCCGGTCTATTTCCGCGGGCGCATCGCGAAATTCCTGTCCACGTTTCCGAAGGGCGAGCGCGGGGACCGCACGATCTTCACGCATCCCTTGAGCCTCACCGCCATCGCCTTCGTGGTCACTGCCATTCCCGCATTTTTGCTGATCAAGGTGATTGGCAAGCACCTGGAAAGCCTCTTCATCATGGGCGCTTCCCTGCTGGTTGGCGGCATCGTGATGTGGATTGTCGACGCCAGAAACGCGAAGTCCGAGACCGCCGGGCCCTCCGCCCCCGCGAGCCGGGTTCGCGTATGGCACATGGAAGACATGAGCCTGGGCCAGGCGATCTGGATCGGGGCGTGCCAGATTCTTTCGGCGGTATTTCCGGGAACTTCCCGCTCGATGTCCACCATCGCCGCCGGACAACTGGCCGGGATGTCGCGCGCGTCGGCGCTGGAATTTTCTTTTTTCCTATCCATTCCCACAATGGTCGTAGCCACCTGTTACAGCCTGTTAAAATCGCTCAGCGGAAAGGCCGATAACCCTATCGGCGTATCGCAGATTGACGCGCACGGGTGGATCATACTGGGCATCGGCTTCGTGGTCTCCTACATCGTTGCCTACGGTTCGGTAGCCTGGTTCATGGCCTATGTGAGAAAGCACGGGTTCGTGCCCTTTGCCATTTACCGGATCGTCGCGGGGATTGCCGTCCTGCTGTGGTTCGCAAAACTCACCGGCTAGCAGCCATCTCCTAAATGTGTTTTGTGTGTCGCGTATTCAGCCGCGACATCAAGGCCGCAAGAAAAACTGTGCTTTAGCCCCTGAGGCATGGAGCAAACGCCGACTGCGGATTCTGGATTGGATCGGGCAAAAACACGCAGGCTGAATCCTGCGTCACTAAAATTCGATCCGCGATTTTTTCTATCTTCCGGTTTTTGCCAACCTGGACATTTTGATTGAACCGGCCAACTTCACTGTTGGACACACGCAACAGCCATAGTAGGCTTAATACAGTTCGAGCCTGGGAGGCGCGATGACGGATTCCGAGCAAAGCGAGAAACCCGATTGGGAAAAACACGGTCTGCGGATTGTTCGAGCCGGGGAACTGGGTACGGAAACCGCGCAGACCGTGGGCATGACACGCGCGGAAGCGATATCGCACGCCCGCGTGGGCGCGCAGAAGCTCTGGGCCGGAACCGTCGTCGTGCATCCCAACGCCAAGACGGGTCCGCATCACCACGGCGAACTGGAAACCGTGATTTACGTGGTCCGAGGACGCGCGCGCTTTCGCTGGGGAGACCACCTGGAATTTGTGGATGAGGCAGGGCCCGGCGACTTCGTCTACGTGCCTCCGTATGTGCCCCACCAGGAGCTGAACGCGCGAACCGACATGCCCGTGGAAGCCGTGGTTGTGCGCAGCGGCCAGGAACCCATCGTGGTCAACCTGGACATTCTCAGCCCGGAGCCTGCTTCCGGAATGCCGGAAGCGGACCCGTTTCATTCGGCGCCCGGAAAATCGTAAACGCCCGATGAAATTTTCGAAACCGGCGCGGCCGGGCGGAGTGCGCGGCGGTAGCGCGTTCCGGCTTGCGCCCCCCTTGACGGTCGGTAACTGAACCACTACCCCCCTTTCATATCTTTCTTGCCTGCCGCGCCATGTTTGTTATAGTCGTTGCGTTGCTCGTGCACTTCCAGATGGGATCCGCGCGTCAGCGCCCGCGCCCCCTTCCGCGACGAGCACCTTCCCCCATTGCAAGGAGACTTGTGTGCGCGTGCTGACCCCAACGGAAAATAACCGTCTGAATGAATTGATCGGCTTTCTTGGCGTGACGATTGCCGTCCTGATGGCGCTGGCCCTGATTTCCTACAGCCCTCACGATCCGTCTTTCAATGTATCGGCGCAATCCACCGGCTTGAATTCGGCTCACAACTGGATCGGTCCGGTAGGCGCGTATAGCGCGGACCTGCTGTTTCAGGGGTTCGGCTATGCGGCATTTTTGCTGCCGGTGGGCATATTTTTAATCGGGTCGCAATGGTTCCGCAGCGAGACCGTGGAATCGCCTGTCATCAAGGTGGTTGGCGGCTCGATGCTCGTGCTGACGCTTCCGGCGTTGCTCACGCTCTGGCATGTGCCCCAGGTTCGCGGGGCGATTCCCCCCGGCGGACTGTTGGGGCATCTGGTAGCCGGAGGAATGCTCGCCGCGTTCAATACAGTTGGCGCGAACGTTGTCGCGCTGGCCGTGTTTTTTGTCGCGCTGTTTCTGACCACGAAATTTTCTTTCATCGAAACGCACGAATCGCTGCGCAGCCCGCTGAGCAAACTGAATTTCATCACCCCGTTGAAGGTCCGCTATTACAACTGGCGCGAGGACCGCGAACAGGAACGCATGCGCAAGCGCCTGGAACAGATCAAGATCCAGGGGCGGCCTCCCATTCCCGGGCAGAGCATGGCCGAGGTGGATGCCAGCGCCGTCACCGGGCGCGAACCGCGCGAAGAGATCGAGCGGGAAGAGTCCAAGCGGCCGCGCACCATCATTTTCCGCAATGAGGAGAAACCCGCGGCTCCCAAAGCGCAGTCCTCGGCTCGCATTGCCAAGGGAGCCACGAATTTCCGCCTGCCCTCCCCGGACTTGCTACGACCGGCGCCGCCCAACGAGAAAATCGATGAGGACGACCTGAAAGCATGCGCGCACGCCATCGAGCAAAAGTGCCAGGAGTTCGATATCGGAGGTCGCATCACGCAGATCAATCCTGGGCCCGTAGTCACCACCTATGAACTGAAGCCCGAGGCGGGCATCAAGTACAGCCGCATCACCGGCCTGGCCGAGGATTTGTGCCTGGCCCTCAAGGCGGAGTCCATACTGATCGAGCGCATACCCGGGAAATCGACGGTGGGCATCGAAGTCCCCAACGCCCACCGCCAGACCATCGCTCTGCGCGAGCAGATCGAATCGGCCGAATTCATCAATTCTCCGTCCAAGATGACCCTGGCGCTGGGCAAAGACCTGATCGGCCGCAACCGCGTTTCCGATCTCGCCCAGATGCCTCACCTGCTGATTGCCGGATCGACCGGCACGGGCAAAAGCGTCTTTCGGAACTCGCTGATTCTTTCCATGCTCTACAAAGCCACGCCAGACGAGCTGAAAATGGTGATGGTTGACCCGAAACGCCTGGAACTGGGCCTGTACGAGGACATCCCGCACCTTCTGGCGCCCGTCGTCACCGATCCCAAAGTAGCGTCCAACGTGTTGCGCAACGCCACGCGCGAGATGGAATCGCGCCTGAAGCTGCTCGCCGAGCGCGGCGTCCGCAACATCGACCAGTACAACCGCACGTTCCAGAAGGGCCAGTCGCTATCGCTGTTCGAAGATGCCGAAACCTCCGAACACAAGCCGCTGCCCTACATCGTCATCATCATCGACGAGCTGGCCGACCTGATGATGGTCGATACCAGCAACGTCGAGGAATCCATCACGCGCCTCGCGCAGATGGCACGCGCGGTGGGCATTCACCTGATCCTGGCCACGCAGCGCCCCTCGGTGGACGTCATCACCGGCCTGATCAAGGCAAACTTCCCTGCCCGCATTTCCTTCCGCGTGGCCAGCAAAGTGGATTCGCGCACGATTCTGGACGCCAACGGCTCGGAATCGCTGCTCGGGCGCGGCGACATGCTGTATCTGCCGGCGGGTTCGGCGCGGCTCAACCGCATGCACGGCCCATTCGTCACCGAAGAGGAAATCGCCGCGGTATGCGATCACTGGCGGTCGCAAGGCAAAGCAGTCTACAACGAGCGCCTGCTGGAAGCCCCCCGGGACGAAAATGCCACGGGTCCCAACGGTGAGCCGGCCGGAGACGAAGTCGATGACGCCCTCTACCAGGATGCCGTGCGAGTGGTCTGCGAAGCGGGCCGCGCGTCCACTTCCACCTTGCAGCGCCGCCTGCGCATCGGCTACGGACGCGCCGCGCGCCTGATCGACATCATGGAGAAAGACGGCATCGTCGGCCCTCCCGACGGCACCAAGCCCCGCGAAGTGCTCAAGGCGAAGGACTGGATGCGCGAGGTCGATCACTCCCTGCGGTAATCCGCTGCGGGCGCGGCATGCGTTTTCGAGCGTCGCGCCCGCACCTTTAACCCGCGTCTTTTGAAATGAATCCGTACTCTCAATTGACACTCGTTCTCCCCGCCCGTAGAATCTTTTACTGCCCCGGTGCCGGGGTAGCTCACCGGTAGAGCGCGGCCCTGAAAAGGCCGGCGTAGGCAGTTCAACTCTGCCCCCCGGCACCATTTTTTCTACATACGCGGTAATCCTGATTGCAAACACCCATGCTTAAGATGCGTAGGCATGAAACACCCGCCCTTGCATCGTCACCATCCCGTAAATTTAAAACTAAAGACCAGGCTGCTGTTTTTGCCTCGAGTAGAACAGGCTTCAGCCTGTTTGGTTTTCGTTCTCTTGAGATGAAAAAAACAGGCTGAAGCCTGTTCTACTTAAACCAGCAACGCCGTTGCCACCTACGCATGCCAGGCACCCGCGTCTGACAGATGTGAATTCAATGAACCGAATCTTGGCCGATGTTCAGTTTTTTTAACGGTGTGACACCCCAATTTCATCATTCTAACTCAGAGTGTACGTATGGCAGTAGTATGATGCACGTGAAGCGATGACCCATCTGTAAAATATAAAAGGTCGGGCCGCCCGCACAGAGAGCGAGCATGCACGATACCTTGTCACAAGCGCACCCTGCGGCAGTTAGAAGTGGAGATTCGTTTTGAACGCCAAGCGACTGAAATATCTAAAAATGGCGGCGGTGACATTTATGCTCCTAGGGTTGGCAGGCCAACTTTGGACCTTGGCGGCGTGGAATTATGATGCGTCCGCGCTTCCTCGCTCCCCTGACGCCCAATCAGGCAGAGTCTACAAACTCAACTTCCACGGAATCACCGTTTATCAGACTACGAGAGAGCACACAATCTATTGGGGTACAGATGATGCCTCTAATATTCTGTTTATTGTGGGTTTTGCATTTGGGATCTTGCACGAGTGGAAGTCAGAAGGATTGATGAAGTTTCTCGGAACGTAGGCAGGTGCGTGACCCGGATTTTGTTGTTGAACTTTTGGTGCCCCCTTGAAAAACATCGAAGACCGAGCAGCCGTTTTTCGCCTTTAGTAGAACAGGCTTCAGCCTGTTTGCTTTCCATCCCAAGAAAACGAAACCAGACAGGCTGAAGCCTGTCCCACTTGCCTGCCCTTCCTAAACCACCGATTGACAACGTTTTCGGCCGGGCATACGATTTCGCGCAGATTGCATTTCTAACCGTGTCGCGCCCCAATTCTCGTTTGCTTGTGTGCTGAACCATCTATGGCCGCTGAAGGAGCCGTCGCCATGACAAAGAACTTTTCCGTTCTCGCTATTCTGGGTGCCGGCCTTGTGGCCGTGCTGGGGCTTGCCCTTCCCGGACATGCAACTCCCAAACCGGCGCAGGAAATTAAAATCGACGCGGACGACATAGGCGGCGTGGTGACCAGTTCGAAAGGGCCGGAAGCGGGCGTCTGGGTGATTGCCGACACGAAGGATCTGGGCACCGGGTACCGCAAAATTGTGGTGACCGACGATCAGGGCCGCTACGTCGTGCCCGATCTTCCCAAGGCGAATTACGATGTCTGGGTTCGCGGCTACGGATTGGTGGATTCGCCCAAGGTGCGCACGGCGCCCGGCAAAATCCTGAATCTCACAGCCGTGATCGCTCCCAACGCCCGCGCGGCGGCGCAGTATTATCCGGCCGCCTACTGGTATTCCCTGCTGCACATTCCCCCGAAAAGCGATTTCCCCGGCACCGGGCAGAGTGGCAACGGCATTTCCGAAAACATCAAAAGCCAGGGCCAGTGGATCGAAGGGATGAAAACGGACGGCTGCGAAGCCTGCCACCAGTTGGGCGACAAGGCCACGCGCGAAATCCCCGCCAGCCTCGGAACGTTTGACACCTCCACGGAGGCGTGGATCAGGAGGATCGAATCGGCGCAGGTGGGCCAACAGATGCTCGCCACGGCGGCGCGGATGGGCCTGAAGCGCGCCATCGCGGAACTGGCCGACTGGACCGACCGCATCAAGGCGGGCGCATTGCCGCCGGCCCCGCCGCGTCCGCAAGGCATGGAACGCAACGTCGTCATCACCGAGTGGGACTGGGCCGGGCCGAGAGAATATTTTCACGACGTGATTTCTGTAGATCGCAGGAATCCCGGCATGAATCCCAACGGCCTGGTTTACGGCGTCCATGAGGATAGCTCGGACTTCATGACAGTCCTCGATCCGGTGAAAAATACGTTCACGCAGATCGCCGTGCCGTCCAATCCGGGCACGCCCATGGCCGAGCCGGAAAATATGCTTATGCCGTCGCCCTACTGGGGAAACGAGCGGGCCGCCCTCGCCCGCGCCACCGCGCACAGCCTGGAGATGGATTCCCAGGGCAGGATCTGGACAGCGGCGGCGACGCGCGGCCGGGACAACCCCGCTTACTGCAAGCAGGGATCGAGCCTGCCCGCGGCTGTCGCTTTCCCGCTCAACACCAGCTCGCGGCAAACCAACGTCTACGATCCCAGGACCGGCAAATGGACGATGATCAACCTGTGCGCCACCTCGCAGCACCTGATGTTTGCCGAGGATGCGGACAACACGCTCTGGTTCAGCAATCCGGGAGGCGATACCGAAGGCTGGCTGAACACGAAAATGTTCGACCGGACCCACGATGCGGAAAAATCGCAGGGCTGGACGCCGTTCATCCTGGATACCAACGGCAACGGAAAGCGGGACGCCTACACCGAGCCGGGCCAGCCGATGGACCCGTCCAAGGACATGCGCATCAAGGTGGGCTACTACGGCGTCAACGTGAGTCCCGCCGATGGATCGGTCTGGGGCACGGTGCTGGGCTTTCCGGGAGCCATTGTGCGCCTGAATCCCGGCCCGGACCCTGTGCACACGGCGCTCGCTGAAATCTATGAGCTGCCGTGGGGCAATCCCAAAGCCGCCGTGCAAGGCTATTCCCCGCGCGGAATGGATATCGATCGCAACGGCGTGGTCTGGACGGTTCTGGCCAGCGGACACTTCGCCAGCTTTGACCGCCGCAAATGCAAAGGCCCGCTCAACGGCCCCACCGCCACCGGCCAGCAATGCCCCGAAGGGTGGACGCTGTATCGCGTGCCCGGCCCCAGCTTCGCGGGCGTCACCGACATGGGCAGCGCCGACACCAACTATTACGACTGGGTCGATCAATTCGGAGTTTTCGGCATGGGCAAAAATACTCCCATCGCCACGGGAAACGGCACGGACTCGCTGGAAGTATTGAATCCGGCCACAGGGAAATTCACGGTCCTGCGCGTTCCCTATCCGATGGGCTTCTTCGCCAAAAACATGGACGCGCGGATCGACGACCCAAAAGCCGGCTGGAAAGGCCGGGGCCTGTGGTCCACCTACGCCACGCGCACGCCCTGGCACATCGAGGGCGGCAAAGGAACGACCAGCAAAGCGGTAAAATTCCAGATGCGGCCCAATCCGCTGGCGGATTAATTTTTCCGTTCGCATTTCATGAATAAACGCCGCGTCGGGCGCTATTCATTCCCACAATTGAAATGGCATTCGCTGCTTTTCGATTCGCCTGCAAACTGTGATAATTTTCATTGTGGAGGAGCAATGCTATGGCTGAACAATCGACAATGCTGCCGCTGGGTACCGTCGCTCCAGACTTCCGGCTTCCCGATCCCGGCGGGAAACAAGTTTCGCTCGATGATTTCCATGGCGCATCCGCGCTGCTCGTCGTCTTCATGTGCAACCACTGCCCTTACGTGAAGCACGTTCAATCGAGCTTCGCCCAGCTCGCCAGGGAATATCAGGCGCGCGGCGTGGCCGTCGTAGGCATCAGTTCCAATGACGTGGAAACGTATCCCGAAGACAGTCCGGAAAAAATGGCGGAAGAAATCAAAACCGCCGGATACACGTTTCCCTATCTTTACGACGAGAGCCAGGACGTGGCCCGGGCGTACCATGCCGCCTGCACGCCTGACTTTTTCCTGTTCGATCGGGACCGCCGCCTCGTTTATCGAGGGCAATACGACGCCAGCCGCCCCAAGAACGGCCTTCCCGTCACCGGGTCAGACCTGCGCGCGGCGCTGGACGCGGCGCTGGAAGGACGTCCTCAGGCGCCGGATCAGAAACCGGCCGTGGGATGCGGCATCAAATGGAAAAAAGGGAGTGCGGCAAGCGCTGCGAACTAGGCGAACCGGCGGGCCTTACTTTTTTTCCACAAACAGTTCCGGAAACTGTTTCTTCAGGTTCTCGACCTTGGGAAGGTCGTTGATCACGATGTACATGTTCTCAGGATGCTGGTCCACATAATCCTGGTGATATTCCTCCGCCGGGTAAAACGCCTCCAGCGGAACAACCTGCGTAACGATCGGCCCTGAAAACACTTTTGCCGCGTCCAGTTGCCGCACGTACGCCTGCGCGATTCCCTTCTGCTCTTCCGAGGTGTAAAAAATCGCGGAGCGATACTGCGTGCCGACGTCCGGGCCCTGCCGATTCAATTCCGTCGGCGCATGCGCGACCGAGAAAAACACTTTCAAAAGCTGTCCGTAAGAAATCTGCGACGGGTCAAAAATTATTTCCACGGCCTCGGCATGCCCAGTGCGTCCCGAACAGACTTTTTCGTATTGCGCGGTGTTCGCCGCTCCTCCCGAGTAACCTGAAGTGGACCGCAGCACGCCTTTTACATGGGCGAACAGTGCCTGTATGCCCCAGAAGCATCCCCCTGCTACCACGGCGGTTTCCTGGCCCCCTGCCGCGCGCAGTGGATTGTCCAGTTTCGGATCCGACAGCGCCACGATGCCGCTGGATGAATTGCACGCCGCGCCACCGCCAAACGGAAGCAGAACGGAGAGTACGGCAATTGATTTCGCAAGCAGGCGGATCATTTTCTGGCTCCTTCTCTGGCTCGTTTTCCGGCTCGCTCGATTTCCACGCAGTTCGCCCCGCGCGGGTTGTCCGCCGTCAACAGAACTCCGCATTCGAACCGGATGGGAAACAACTCTGTTCGGGATCACTGCGTAATAGCGTTTGCCGGCCTGGAAGACGGCGGCGAAGCGGCCCTGCCTTTGCTCCCGCGAACCACTTCCTGCACCACCTGAGCGGCCAGCTTG
The DNA here is from genome assembly GCA_035533775.1 of Candidatus Dormiibacterota bacterium. Classification (GTDB taxonomy): domain Bacteria; phylum Acidobacteriota; class Terriglobia; order Acidiferrales; family UBA7541; genus Palsa-360. The sequence continues at coordinate 25,362 of DATLTA010000196.1, forward strand.
GCGCTTACCGGGCAAGCGCTATCATTTATGCGGCATTGCGAGATGGTCAGGCCACAACCGCAAGTGCAGGTTTCCGCGTTCAGCCGCCGTAAAACGCGCTTCTTCTGGTCGGGGGTAAGACCGGTCAAATCCACGCCCGGCAGTTCGGTGGCAGTTGCCGCGTTCTTGAGAAAGATCTGCCCTTCGTCCTTGAAGGTTTCGATCCGGCCATCGGTCGGGAGTCCCAGCAGCGCGCGAATCTCCCGCTGATAATCCTCAATGGGATACAGCCCCACGTGCTTTGTGACCACTTTGCCCTGCGTATTAATCAAGAACGAAGTGGGCAGCGCCGGCACGCCGCCGTAGGACGCCACCAGCCTCGGCGTATACATCACCACAGGATAGGTGATGCCCATCCGCTGAGCGAACGCCAGAACTTTTGCGGCAGGAATATCGTCTTCCGAGATTCCAATAATTTGCAAGCGGTCTCCAAATTGTTTTTTCAGCTGAAGCAATTCCGGAATTTCCATGCGGCAGGGCGGGCACCAGGTGGCCCAGAAATTTACCAGGACGACTTTGCCGTCCCAGTTCTGCTTTGTGACCGCTTTTCCCAGAATGTCCCGTGCTTGCATGGGAGGCGCCATTTCCGGATCCTTCACAAAGCGAATGACCGGAGCATTCGCATCGGGAGCAGGCGCGGCGGAAGCAGGCGCGGCAGAAACGCGCTGAATGTCGAGCGCTGCCCTTCCGCTGCGATTCACGTAAAAAACGCCCGCGAAGATGAGGGCGCCGATCGCCACGGCCAGAACGATTAGGATGTTCTTCTTCGACATGGTCTATGCACCATTATGAAGTTGGAAGGCGCACAACACAAGCTTGGCAACGACTATCTTGCACGGGGCATTGTGCGGCGCGCGCGGGAACGAAATAAGCAACTTCGTGCACGGCAAACGGGTCGCGTATATCAAAAATGCGAGTGCCCGCATTAAACCAGGGTAAATGGCAATTTTTCCGTAATACGGCGGATAAAATGATTCATCCACCGAATGTGAGCCGAACCGCCCGCCCTTCCCGCGGAAATTCACTGGATTTTCCGGCACGCAGAACGTCGCAATGGGCCAGGGCGCCGCTTCGTTGATGATGTCCAGCAGGTTTGCGTCAATCTCAATTTGCCCGCTTTTGGGTGTGAGATAGAGTGAATTCGGCCGGCCTCAATCGTTCAATCGATTGTCCCACGTCCGAGCCGCAACCCTATGCTGCCGCCCTCCGTCATTGCATGGGAGGGTGCCCCTGAGGAGATTGCTGCCCTCCGGAATTCGGAGCGGCGGAAGGCACCTGGCCCGGGACTCCGTGAATGTTGTTCATGCCCACGGGCTTGCTGTTTAGAACGGCCCAGTCCTTGCCCTGGCGTGCCAGGGTGTACTCAATATCCATTCCCGTACTGCTTCCCTTTATGCGGAACTCCACCTGCGCGGTTGCATGGTCTCCATTGATTGAAATGCTTTTCACATCATGATCCATCGCGCCAAGGTTCAGGTCCGCCCGGCCATTCAAATGCGTTTCGATGCCTGCGCGAATGGCAGCCTGATCTTTCGCCTTACTATTGCACCCTGCGGCCAGCAGGCACGCCAGCGCGACGATATACACACCCGCCGAATACAAACCAACCGATCGCTTCATTCTTATTTCCTCCCCCGGATAATTCTTCTGTCATTGTGCCATGATTTCTATTCCAGAATGGTTGAAACATGATTGGCCGATCAAACTTGCGAAGCAGAATAGGACAGAATCTGGAGTCCTGGGCTGGAGTTTTGTGAACCTGCCTGTTCACCCGCCTGGCATGATTGGAGATTTTATTTCTCGATGGTATGGATATCCCGGCACTCCCTTTCGTTCGGCAAACGTATTGCGATGACAACACTTACGTCCTGCCTGATTTTAGAATTCCGGCACACAGCTTCCATCTTCGGCTTTGCAAGGATTGTTTCTGTTGGCGCGCTCTCTTACACTGCTCAAGGCTGGAATCGATCGCATCTCGATCTCGAAGGAACACACTGGTGTGGACAGATAGCGAGCTGGAAACAAACCGACGAACACTGATGCATCCGGTCCATTATGACCTCATCGTTATTGGCAGTGGACCTGCCGGACAAAAAGGAGCCATCGCCGCTGCCAAACTGGGCAATCGCGTGGCCATGGTCGACCGCAACGACATGGTCGGCGGCGTTTGCATTCATGGGGGCACCGTACCCAGCAAGACGCTGCGCGAAGCGATTCTCCACCTCACCGGCTTCCGCCATCGCTCCTTCTACGGCAACGATTACGTCGTAAAAGCCAAGATTTCCATTCGCGACCTCGCCGCCCGCGTCACGCAAGTGGTGGAACGCGAAACAGGAGTCGTCCGCGACCAACTCCGCCGCAATGGGATCGACCTGCTCTGCGGCGTCGCCCAGTTCGTCGATCCAAAAACGCTGGAAGTGCAATCACCCACCGAAACGCATCTGCTCCACGCCGAAAACATTCTCATCGCCTGCGGCACCCGGCCCACGCATCCCCACGACATCCCCTTCGACGGAAAAAAAATACTCGCCAGCGACCAGTTTTTCCAGATGGACGAAATCCCCAGGGAGCTGATCATTGTGGGCGGCGGCGTGATCGGCCTGGAATACGCGTCCATGTTGGTGGCCATGGGCGTGGAAGTCACGCTGATCGAGCAGAGGCCCACGCTGCTGGATTTTGTGGATGCCGAAATCGTGGAAGCCCTGCGTTACCATATGCGCCGCCAGGGCGCCATTTTCCGCCTCGGCGAAAAAGTTACCGCCATTGAAACCGACGAGCGCGGCCGCGTCGTGGCCAATCTGGAAAGCGGCAAGCGCATTCATGCCGCCAGCCTGATGTATGCCGTGGGACGCCAGGCCAATACCGACCTGCTCAATCTGGAAGCCGCCGGCCTGACCGCGGGGTCGCGCGGAAAGTTGGAAGTGAACGAGCGTTTCCAGACGTCCGTGCCGCACATCTACGCCGCCGGGGACGTCATCGGATTCCCTTCCCTCGCCTCCACGTCCATGGAGCAGGGCCGCCTGGCCAGCTGCCAGATATTCGGCGCGCCCGCCGAAATGAGCCATGCCCTGCTGCCCTACGGCATTTATACGATTCCCGAAATCTCCATGGTGGGGAAAACGGAATCGACGCTGACCGATTCCCACATCCCCTTCGAAGTGGGCATTTCCAAGTACGAGGAACTGGCCAAAGCGCAGATCGTCGGCGACCACACGGGGATGCTGAAAATCCTGTTTCACCCGGACACCCGCAAAGTCCTCGGCGTGCACGTCATCGGAGAGAACGCCGCCGAAATCATCCACATCGGACAGGCGGTGCTCACCTTCGGCGGCACGATGGATTATTTTCGAGACACCGTCTTCAATTACCCCACGTTCGCCGAAGCCTACAAGGTTGCCGGCCTGGACGGCTTGAATAAGCTGTAGCCCATGTTTTTCCTGCTCCCGACTGTTTTCGTTCTTGAAATCCTTTACACTCCGCCGGAGCGATGGTTTTGTAGCACAGGCTTCAGCCTGTGCGCTTTTTTACACGGCAGGCGCCAAAACCCGCTGGCTTCCATCGGCGCCACTACTAGGCGCATTTTGCAAACCTTTCGGGCAAACAGACGTTTGACGCGCAGGTTCGACGCCTGATAGCTTGTGTGCCTATGTTTCGGCGGCTCTCTGCAATCCACACTATCCCGGGACCGATGAATTGGAAGGATCGTTGAACAGGAAATGATCATTCCGTCAAATTCCAGAATCGCTTTTCAGGGCGAGCGCGGCGCGTTCAGCGAAGAGGCGGCCGTAAAATTATTGGGCGAGGAGATCCAACTGGTGCCGCGGCCCACGTTCGAGGCCCTGTACTCGAGCATGCAGGACGGCCTTGCGGATTACATTCTCGCGCCCATCGAAAACAGTCTGGCCGGATCGGTTCACCGCTCCTATGACCTGCTAATTTCCAGCGGCCTGCATATTCAGGCCGAAGTAGTGATTCCGATCGTGCACAATCTGATCGGAGTTCCCGGCGCGACTTTGGAAGGCATTTCCCAGGTTTCTTCTCATCCGGTCGCGCTCGCGCAGTGCGAGCGATTTTTCGCGACTCACCCGAAGATCAGGAAAGTGACCGCGGAGGATACTGCGGGAAGCGTGCGCGAAGTCCTCCGCGCGGGCGATCCCGCAAAGGCGGCCATTGCCAGCCGGCGCGCGGCCGAGGTCTATGGCGGAAAGATCCTTCTCGAGCACCTCGAGGATCATCCGGAAAATTACACGCGTTTTCTGTTGCTCGCCTCGTCCGCCGACGTGGCGGAAAACGCGGACAAGCTTTCGCTTGTCCTGACTCTGGCGCACAAGCCAGGGTCGCTGTGCCGCGTGCTGAATGCTTTCGCGCAGCACGGCCTGAATTTGCTGAAAATCGAAAGCCGGCCCATTCCCGGCACGCCGTGGAGCTATTGCTTCTACCTGGACCTGCAGGCGTCGCTTAAGGATCCCAACGCGCGCGCCGCCCTGGATGAGCTGAAACAGTACGCGGATTCCGTGAAAATTCTGGGATGCTATCCCCAGGCAAAGACATAGAATCATGGACATAACCCCCCTTGGCATGTCACGATTACAGTTTGCAATTTTTGAGGGAACGGCCGAGTCCATACGGCAGTTCGTCAGACCGATCCGGGAACAGGTGTGGGCGCCCGGTGCAACAGACGCGGCGGGACGCCATGTTCCGGGCCATGCGCCGCAAAAATATCTTTAAGGGTTGAATATCAGGGTTGAATATCGACCACTTGAACTGTAACAGGAGGAAACGTGCAGGCTTACTACGATAAAGACGCGGATTTAAATGATATTAAGAACAAGAAGATTGCCGTAATCGGATTCGGGTCGCAGGGCCACGCCCAGGCCATGAATCTGGCCGATTCGGGCTGTGACGTGGTTGTCGGGCTGAAGCCCACCAGCGCGTCAGTCGCCAAGGCGGAAAAAGCCGGGTTGCGCGTAATGGGAGTTCGCGAAGCGGCCGCCCATGCGGACATCATCATGATTCTGGTTCCGGACGAAATCGCTCCGAGCGTCTACGCCAGCGAAATCGCTCCCGTTTTGACCGCTGGAAAATATCTGATGTTTTCCCACGGATTTGGAATCCATTTCGGGTTCATCAAACCGCCGAAAGACGTCAACGTCCTGATGGTCGCGCCCAAGGGGCCGGGACATCTGGTGCGCCACCAGTTTTTGCAGGGCGCGGGCGTTCCCTGCCTGCTGGCCATCTATCAGGACCCCAGCGGCGACTCCAAAAAAATCGGCCTGGCCTACGCCAGCGCCATCGGCGGCGCGCGCGCCGGAGTGATCGAAACAAAATT